>JANMNF010000104.1:0-8570 GCA_031373765.1 Chloroflexota bacterium | reverse complement strand
AGTTTCGTCGATCCAGGCGGCCATATCTGGGAAATCGCGAAATAGCGTCCGCGATGGCCTACGGGGACGAATCGGTGCTGGCCCGAGGCGGGTTTGGAGCGAGATTCGGAGCGTAGACTCGACCAATGAGCTTCGATGTGGCCGCTGAGGCGTACGACCGCTACATGGGCAGGTACTCACGGCTCCTATCGCCGCAACTGGCGGACTTTGCAGGCGTGCGATCCGGTCAACGGGTGCTCGATGTTGGCTGCGGTCCGGGGGCATTGACAACGGAGCTGGTCAGGCGCGTTGGGCCATCGGCCGTTGCGGCGGTCGACCCGTCGGCACAATTCGTCGCCGCGGCTCGGGAGCGCCATCCCGGGGTCGAGGTAGCGCAGGCATCCGCGGAACAACTCCCATTCCCGGCCCTGACGTTCGACGCGACCATCGCGCAACTCGTTGTCCACTTCATGCCGGACCCGATCAAGGGAATTGGAGAGATGGCGCGTGTCACCCGGCGTGGTGGCGTTGTTGCAGCTTGCGTCTGGGACCACGCCGGCAGTCTCGGCCCTCTCAGCCTGTTCTGGAGACCAGCGCGCGAGCTCGATCCCAGAGTCGACGACGAGTCCGAGCTTCCGGGTGTCCGCGAGGGTCACCTGGCGGAACTGTTCGAGGCGGCCGGAATGCATGACGTCGAGGCGACGGTCCTTTGGGTCAGCCTTGAACACGCGACCTTCGAAGCCTGGTGGGAGCCATTCACAAAGGGTGTTGGCCCTGCAGGCTCTTATCTGGCGAGCCTCAGCGCCGACACGCAGGCCGAGCTGCGCGAACGGTGCCGAACCTTGGTCCCGACGGCACCGTTCGTGGTCACGGCCAGGGCCTGGACGGCTCGCGGCCTCACATAGGCCCTGGGTGGCGCGCGCGGGACCCAGGCCAACTGGCAGGGCCAACCGGCTCCCAAGGACCCGGGCCACTGGACCTGCGAAGGGTCCACGTGGCTCCTGCCTTCACCGATGGTCCCGAGCGACAGTAGGGACGTCAACAAGTAGGGACCCAAGGGAAAGAGGGTTTGGATCATGGATAAGCGTCTTCAGCGTCTGGGCCTCGGCCTCGTCCTCCTCGGCATCGTCTTCTTCGCGGCCGGTGGGTACACGGTGTACAAGACTCAGCAGGGCGCGTCCGCCCTCCAGGCGTTCAGCGCTGCGCAGAACGTCAAGCTGAACTACAACGATCAGGGCCAGCTCGTCGACCGCGGCGAGACCGCCGGCGCCGACAAGATCATGTCGCTCCTCGTGAACGACTGGGGCTTCGCGGTCGACAAGAGCGAGCTCAACCCGAGCGACCCGCTGGTCAACACGGCCAGCGAGTACATGTACCAGATGGCCACCATCGCGTACCACACGCTCAACGCCGCCACGACCGTCGTCCTGCCGAAGGATGTCGTGGTCGACGGCAAGGTCGTCGCAGCGGCCGGAACCTACGACTTCCAGAATGACGGCAAGTACTGGACCGGCTTCGACCGATCCGATCCGATCCAGGCAGCGGCTCGCGAGAAGATCTGGACCGGCACCGCACATGCCCTGATCGCCGAGCTCGGCGTCGGCAGCGTCACCGCCTCGGCCCTCACGATGGGCTTCGGGATCGCCGCCCTCTTCGCCCTCGTCGGCGTGACCGTGCTCCTGACCGGCCTCGGCCTGATCTGGGCGACACGAGCCACGACCGAGAAGGTCAGGGCCCCGGCATTCAAGCAGGTGGCCAACCCCGCCTGACCACGATCTGCCGGGTCCAAACACCCGGCGCAAGCGAAACGGTGAAGGCCAACCGCCCTCACCGTTTCGTGGTTTCCTGACGCACGGTAGCTGTGGTTCCCTGACACGTTGTTGATAGAGGCCTGGCCGCGCATAACGCCCCCGTGCGGATCGTGCGTCCGTCGCCGTGATCGACTTGGTTAATCAGTATCGCTTTGGTTGTGCATGGCGGCACTCGATGTCCGTCGAATCGGCTTTGTGGCCGAGCGTGGACAACGCGGGTTTGATGAACCATGTCGATCAGTCGCGCGGCAGGTCCGTGTCAAAACGTCCTTGGGAACCAAACCTGGTCCGCGTACTGGAGCGGCGTGACCACGAAGTCATAGGGCAGTTTCATGCCGGTCGCGTGGGTCGGGCACTAGCCGCCCGGATTCTCAGCAGGTCAGTCGTATGCCCGGCCCGTCAGCCCGTTGGCCAGCGATCGCGGAAGACCGTCTCATCACGCGGCAGGCGCGCCTCGCCCGGCCCGCTCTTGGGTGCCCGCGCCGCCACCGTCGGGATCCCCAATTGGACGATCGTCCGGACCATGCGATCGTCCGGCAGCCGCAGGATCTCGCGAACGGCGTTCCGGACGTCCGTCCGGATCCAGCTGATCCCCGCGCCGATATCGAGCATCCGCGCCGCCACGAGGATGCGCTCCGCGACGCGCCCGTCGTCATAGGCGTCGGCAACGGCCCGGCCCGGGTCAGCCGGAAGCACGATCGCGATGGCCGCCGTTGCCGTCGCGAGCCCGCGCGTCTGCGGCAGGCCGGCCTCGTGCAACGCATGGAGCGTGGCCGGGTTGGTGATCAAGATGAATCGCCACGGCTGACTGTTCTCGCTGCTCCCGGTCCAGCGGGCGACGTCGGCCAGCGCGTCGAGGACGTGTTCGGGGACGGGGGTCGGCTCGAACTCCCGGAACTGGCGGGTCTGCCGAAGCGCGCGGACGACGTCCGCGGGTTGGTTCGTCATCGGGGCCTCGAGCGGCTTGGTCAGGCCATCAGTCTACATACAGCAGAGGCGTGACCATGACGTCGTCGGGCATCTTGACCGCGGTCCGGTGGTCCGGGCACTACGCTGACAGCCTGTGTTTCCAGACAGGTCAGCGTATTGCTCGCCACATCAGGGGTCTCGATACAGCGCCGGCGCGATCACTAAGGCGGAGATGATCATCAGACCGAGGGTCAGCCAGCCGACGCGGGGAGCCCAGGTCGCGGCGAGCGATGTCACGCCGGCGCGCCGGGATCGGATGCCAAGCCAGATCGCAGAGATCGCACAGGCGATTGCCCCCCATTCAGCGATGGGGACGACCCACCCGATCCAGTCGGGATTGTGGCCGGCGCTCGGGATCCATGCGTACGAAAGAGGCCACACGAGAAAGCCAACGACCCCGAGGAACAGGCCAAGACGGGTTTGCTGCACGGATCGGAGTGTAGTCGGCCCGTTGCCCGAACGACCCGATCGCGCGGGAGCCAACGACGCTCTACGGCGACGTCTTTGGCATTTCGACTAGCCGCCTGCTGGAGCCCTCGCACCTCCTGTCGCACAAGGGGCGAATGCGACATCCGTCGAGGGCGGGCCCGAAGCGCATGACACTCCCGGGTCCCCCCGCGCGTCATCAGGGCGAAGAGCGGCCGGACTGACTGCTCGGCGCGGAGGAATGAAGATTCGAGCCCGCTGGCCCACGCTGCCAAGTTCGTAGTGGTGCTCGCGGTCGCTGTGCTCGCTGGCCTCGCGGTCGCGCTGGGATGGGCATTGGTAGGTCACGAGGTCCTCGTGTTCGTCTACGGTCAGGATCTCAACCGCATCGACGACACGCCTCCGATGTTCGTCGCCGTCGCGTCCGCCTACCTCGCCGGGATCGTGGCGGGGCTGGTCGCTCTCGTCGCTGGCTGGCGGCGTTTCGTGCGCCGCCCGAGAACGATCGAAGAGACGCGATGAGGGCGCTACCTACGCTCGTGCGGAGCGCACCCGGTATCTCAGGGCTCGTCCTGCGGCGCTTCGCGTCTACTCGACGTATTGCAGCGGCGTGACGACGAAGTCGTCCGGCAGCTTCACCCCGGTCGCGTGGGTCGGGCAATAGCCACCGGGATTCTTGCTCAGATATTGCTGGTGGTAGTCCTCGGCGAAGAAGAAGTCCGGAGTAGGGCCATCGGTGATCTCGGTCGAGATCTGGCCGAAGCCTGAGGCGGTCAGCTGCTCCTGGTAGGCGTCACGGGATGAGATCGCAGCGTGGCGCTGGGCGTCCGAGTGGGGGAAGACCGCAGATCGATACTGGGTGCCGACGTCGTTGCCCTGGCGCATCACCTGGGTCGGATCGTGGTCCTCCCAGAAGAGCCTGAGGAGTTCCTCGTACGTGACGACTGTCGGGTCGAACACGACCCGGACGGTCTCAGCGTGGCCGGTCTTGCCCGAGCATGCCTCGCGATACGTCGCATTGGGCGTAAAACCACCCTGGTAGCCGACGGCCGTGACCCAGACCCCGGTTGTCTGCCAGAAGACCTTCTCCGCGCCCCAGAAGCAGCCAAACGCGAAGTCGGCAATCTCGAAGCCGTCGGGGTAGGGCCCGCCAATCGGGCGTCCGTTCACGTGGTGAAGTCCGGGCTCCATGATCGGATCGAGGCGACCCGGGAGGGCGGCATCGGGGCTCGGCATGGAGGGACCACGGGTCTGAAAGAACATCGAAATCTCCTGTGCTGTGATGCGCACACTCTAGCCCGAGCCTGTTACGGATCGATGTCAGCGAGTGCTAGGCTCCGCGAATGGCCCACGCTGCCGCCCAAGCGCCCGATTCGACCGTTGGCGCGGTCATTTTCGACCTCGATGGCGTGCTCGTTGACTCGGAAATCTGGTGGCACGAGGAGCGGGTCGACTGGGCCCGGCAGCGCGGCCTTACCTGGACCCACGAGGACAGTTCGCATGTGATGGGCGCCAACTCGCGCGGTTGGGCTCGGATCATGCGCGAGCGAATGGGGCTGCCACCGACCGAGGAGGCAGCGATCGAGGACGACATCGTCGATCGGGTCGTTCGTCGCTATGCCGATGGCGCACCGGAGATCGAAGGCGCGATCGTTACGGTGCGGACCATCGCCGAGCACTGGCCCGTTGCGATTGCTTCCTCTGCGCATAGGGCGGTCATCGATGCCGCGCTCCAGGCAACCGGCCTCGCCGGCAGGATCCCGATTGTCGTCTCGTCCGATGACGTCGAGCATGGCAAACCGGCGCCGGATGTCTATCTCGAAGCGGCGCGCCAGCTGGGCGTTACGCCCGAAACCTGCCTTGTGATCGAGGATTCGCTGAATGGCGTCCGCGCGGCGCGGTCGGCCGGGATGATCGTGGTCCTGGTCCCGAACACGAGCATCCCGCCGGCCCCTGGTGCACCAGAGCTGGCGGACCTTGTACTCGCGCGGCTCGTCGATCTCGACCCTGCGTCCGTCACCCGACGCAGTACACACCAATCGCCCTGACGTGGACCGCGCCGATCGACGGCCCAGGACGGCAGAAGCGCGTCTTCCGCGTTCGGATCTGCCAGCCTGGAATCGTGCCGTTCGCTACTACGCCTCCAGGCTCGTGGTCGGCCTGCTCATGCGCCTCCTCTTCCGGTTGCGAGTCGAAGGACGAGAGCGCCTGCCGTCCGGCCCGGCCCTCCTTTGCTTCAATCACCTGAACTGGATGGATCCGTTCCTCCTGTTCGCGACGTTGCCGCTGCGACCTCGGCTCTTCATGTTCGGGCCGAAGGAGGACGACCTCGCGCGCGGGGCCAGGAATCGGCTGATGTACTGGACGGCGACGCCGGTCCCGTTCACGCCGGCCAAGACCGACCTCATCGAGACGACCCGCAGGGTTCAGGCCGTCTTCGAAGCCGGCGGCGTCCTGGCGATCGCGGGGGAGGGGAGGATCCACATCGGCGAGCGGAACCTCCTGCCCATCCAGGCCGGCGCCGCGTACTTCGCGCTCCGGGCCGGGGTTCCGGTCGTGCCGGTGGCCCTCAATGGCCTCTCGTGGCTCGGGTTCCGGCGCACCTTGCGTGTCCGCATCGGCACCCCGATCCTGACCGGCGTACGTCCAACGGGCGAGGCGGTCGCACGGCTCACAGCCGCGACGACGGTCGCCCTGCTCGATCTGGTCGCCGATGCGCCAGATCCCGGGCCTCCCAGCCGCTTCGGACGCTGGCTGACCGAACAGTTCAATGACTGGCCCGAAGGATCACGAGCGGCGGCCGAAGTCGCAGCAGCGGCCGAACTAGCAGCGGCAGGAGTGGCCCAGGCGGCCGCCGAGGCCCCATTTCGTCCCGTGCCGCACCCCGACGAGGACGAGCGCCCCTTCTCGCACGGTTGAGGGGCCAGTCCCGCCAGTCCATCTGGCATACTTTCCCCGCACGTTGAACTGTCGATTTCGCCGCCAATCAAGGAGGTCGCGTGGGCGCGAGCGCACTATCGGCTGACGCCGCCGAATACCGAGCCCGTCTGACCGATCAGCCTGATGCCCAGCTCGATATCTGGGCCGCCGAGCTGATGCGCGATGTGGCCAAACGGCGCGGCGTAGTCCGGGTTGTCGATGCTTTTCGCCGTTCAGCGAACCTGACTGAGGCTGAATTCGAACATGTGTTCACATCAGGAGGCGGGGCGCCTGCCACCCTTGGTCGCGACGCCGCCGGCAACCTGATCGTGCCGACGATCTCGCTTTACGCCCTCGTCCCGGGCCTGCGGGCGCGGACCAAGGACAGTCGCGCTCGGCTCACTGACTTCCTCGTTGCCAACTTCGACGAGCTCGTCTACGTCTGATCATCCGAGCCGCACGACTCAACGTGCCGCGCTCGTGGCGCGGATCCGCCTGGTTCATCCATTCCCCTCGATCCTCAACGGTGTCGTGGTCCTCGGGATCGCCTGGATCGCCGGTGGGCCTCCCGTAACAGCATTGCGGCTGGCTCTGGCTATGACCTTCATCCAGTTTGCGATCGGGACGACCAACGACCTTGTTGATGCCGCTCGCGACGCGGATCGCATTCCGGTCAAGCCCATCGCCGCTGGCCTCGTACGGCCTCGCAGCGCTGCCGCGGCGGCATGGATCTTCGGGCTTCTGGGTCTCGCGCTCGCCGGCGTCTCGGGCGCCCTCACGCTTGCGATTGGGCTGGCGGGTCTTGCCTGCGGCCTCATCTACAACGCGGCGTTATCGAGGTCGGCCCTGAGCTGGCTGCCATTGACGCTGGCCCTGCCGCTTGTTCCGATCTTCGCGTGGCATGGAGCCGTCGGGTCGCTCCCGGGTGCGATCGTCCTGATCGTGCCGATCGCGATGGTCGCCGGCGCCGGGTTGGCGATCGGCAACGGGCTGGTCGACCTCGATCTGGATGGCCTACGGGGCCGTCGGACGACGGCCGTAGTGCTCGGTCGGGTCCGTGCATGGACCGTGCATGCCGCCGCCGTGGTCGTCGCCGTTGCCGCAGCGCTGAAGTTCGTGCCGAGCGGTGGAGTAGGGTCAGGCTCCTGGCTGCTCATGGTCGGGGCCGCCACCGCCCTCGCCGGCATGCTGGGTCTGGCGACCCGAATGCGGGCAGGACTACGCCTCGCATGGGGCATTGAAGCCATCGGCATCGCCCTCGTCGGGCTGGCGTGGGTGCTTGCAGCGGCGCCCGTGCCCCGTTGACGGGCCGCACAGCCCCGAAGTGCCATGGGACGGTTACGAACGTACCCCTAACGCCGCACCCGAACGGATCGTTATCCTTGGTGAACCGCACCATTCAGGAGCTCCAATCGTGAATTCTGTCCTTCGCCACCTCCGACCGATCCTGATCAGTCTTGTCGCCCTGACCCTCACCGCGGGGATCGCTCTGGCCGCCAAGCCATCGGACGCCGGCACCCGTCACGGCCCGAAGGCCGCCGAGGTGACCGAGAACGTCGATACCGACACCGATCAGGAAACCGAGACCGACACTGACACGGACACGACGACCGAGACGACACCGGACGCCGCGACCGACTCAGCCAGCAACTGCCTGATCGATCCGACCACGGCAACGCCCGAGGCACTCGCCGCGCTCACCCACGGCGCAGTCGTGTGCTGGGCGGCCCACCAGGTCACGCCGGACGGCTACGCCAACCATGGGGCATGGGTGTCCGAGTGGGCGCACAAGAACCACGGAGCTGATGCCAGCGCCAAGGGTCTTGCCAAGGCGGCCGAGAAGGCAGCCAAGCACGCCGCAGGCGGAGCGCCAGGCACTCCATAACGACCGTCGGCCGTGGTCGCCACGGTCCCGTCCCTGAGAATCGTGAAGCCGGCGCCTGTGGCGCCGGCTTCTTCGTATGCGGGAGCGCCCGGACCGTCAGGTGTCGGAGATGTCCCCGCTCCTGACCATCGCGATCACGTTCTCGAGCTTGAGCTTCGTGATGGTCAGGTACTTTGTCAGGTTCGCGCGGTCGATGGCGCCAATGCCGGCCACGACGTCCGGGGCGCGGAGGACATCCACGAGGTCTTCGACCGCATCCGCCAGATGCTGCTTCGCAGTGATGAGGGAGTCGTCGTTGAGCGGAGCAGACGCCGTTCGCCGACCGGTCCATGCAGCGGCCGCGTCTTCGGCCGAGGTCTCGGGCTCAGCTGCGTCGTTGGTCGCTCGGCCGGGAGCCTCGGCGCTAGCGGGAGGCCGTCCCTCGATCTTCTCGCGCAGCCTCTGGAGCGTCAGCTCGCCTCGGGCAACCTGCTGGCCCAATCGCTTCCGCTTCTTGGGATCCTCGATCTTCATCAGCTCGTAGGCGTGGGACAGCGTGTCTTTGCGCAAGGACACCAGCTCCCGGACGTCGTCCGGGGCAC
>JANMNF010000047.1:0-14057 GCA_031373765.1 Chloroflexota bacterium | reverse complement strand
CGAACGGTCCCGAAGATCTTGAGGGTCACGCCGTACTCACCCAGGGCCTGGATTCGGTCGACCTTGGGCGCCTCCAGGATCCGCCGCTTCCAGGCCGGATCGGAGGCCATCTCCCGACCCACGGCGTCCACCACGAGGATTGCCTTGTCGATATCCGTGGCGTAGGCGACGCTGACTTCGAGATTGATCCGTGCCCAGACGCGGGTCATGTTGCTGGCCACCAGGATCAGTCCGTTCGGGACCGTGTGGACGATGCCGTCCACGTCGCGCAGGGTTGTTCGCCGGAGGCTGAAGTCCTCAACCGTGCCGCTCACGCCCGCGACGCTGATCACGTCGCCGCGACTGAACTGGTTCTCGATCAGAATGAGGGAGCCGTTGAGGTAGTCGCGAACGAGGTGCTGGGCTCCGAACCCGACAGCAACGCCGACGATCCCCAGGCCCGCCACCGCGGGCCCTATCTCGAGGCCGATCGTCTGGAGAACCATGAGCGCCGCGATCACGAGCAGGAAGAAGCGGACCACGCGGAAGGCAAGGTCATCGAGCGTGTCCATGCGCTTCTTCAACTCGACGGCCGAAAGCTCCTGGGCCGTGCCTTCGGTCGCCTCGCGATCCATCAGCGCCTTGACGATCCCGTGGACGAACAGGCGCGACCCGCGCACGAGGAGGATGACCACGACGACGATCAGCAGGATCGGCAGCACGTCGGAGCGGAGGAAGGGCAGGATCGCGTCCCACGGGGGCTTGCTGAAGTCCGGCATGGAGGGAGCGTAGCCGATGGCGGCCTGCCAGGGTCGCGTCAGGCGCCTGCGCCGCTTCGCATCTGGCGGCCGCGCGTGTGCCGGGTCGCGTCAGGCGGACGTGCCACCCAATCGGACGCTGATGGCCGCTGCTGCTTCCCGGGCCTGCGTTGCCAACTCGGGCAGTCGTCGAGGAGACAGCCGGAACGCCGGGCCCCAGAGCTCGACCGCGGCGATGACCTGGCCACGCGCATCTCGAACGGGTGCGGCGACGGCGTTGAGTCCGTTCTCGAGCTCGCTGGCAGATGTCGCATAGCCGCGGCGTCGTGCCCGAGCGAGGTCCGCGAGGAGCGGCTCGATCTCAGTGAGCGTCCGCTCCGTGTAGCGGATCAGGCCGAGGCGGACGATCCGGAGGACCTCGCGCTCCGCCAATGATGCGAGGAGCACTTTCCCGGACGCGTTGGCATGGAGGGTCGAAGCCCGGCCCGTCCAGTCGCCGACCGCGATGAGGCTCGGCCCATCCGCCTGAGCGACGAAGCGGACCTGATCGGCGTCGAGGACGCCGAGGCCGGCGGTCTCATGCGTGAGCCGAGCGAGACGTTCGAGCTCGGGCAGCGCGATGGCGCGAAGGTCCAGCGTGCGTTCGGCACGCTCGGCGAGGCGGATGACCATCAGTCCGAGGCGATACTTGCCGGACTCGCCGTCCTGCTCGACGAGCCCGCGTTTCTGGAGCGTTGACAGCAGGCGCGAGGCGGTCGACTTGTGGAGCTCGAGTCGGCGCGCCAGCTCGGTGACCCCGGCTTCCCCCTGGAATTCGCCGAGCGCAATGAGAAGCGACGCCGCCCGATCAACGCTCCGGACCGCATTACCGTCCATCGTCCCTCCGAGCCTGACCGTCGGCTGGCTCAATCGTCCGTCGACCCCGCTGCCGCCCCAAAGCCGAGGGCCCGATCTTCGGGCAACTCACCGTGGGCACGGAGCTCGAGCGCCGCCTTCAGGGACTCCTCGAACGCCGTGACCGCCCGATCGACCGAGTCGTCCTTGGCGTGCGCCTCGCACACGAACCACGGCTCACGACTGTCGGGCTCGGGCATCGCGCCGCGCAGGTGCATCCCGACTGCGATCGCGTCGTACAGGGCGTGATCCGTATCGGCCCAGTCCCTGTATTCGGTGGCCACCTTCTCGGTGAACATGATCCCGAACATCGACGGGTGGCCGGTGAAGTGGTACGGCAGGCCCGCCTCGTTAACGACCTCCCGGAGGCCATCCTGGATCCGTCGGCCGGTCCGGTGCACAGTCTCGAGGGCATCAGTGTCGCGGATGATCTCGAGCGTCTTCACGGCTGCCGCAGCGGCGACCCGGTTGCCGGCATACGTCCCGCCGTGGCTGACCTTGTCGGGCAGGAGACTCATGATGTCGCGCCGGCCACCGAAGGCTGCGGCGGGATACCCGTTGCCCATGGCCTTGGCGTACGAGGCCAGGTCCGGCGTGATTCCGAAGAACTCGGCAGCGCCGCCCTTGGCGAACCGGAAACCGGTCTTGACCTCATCGAAGATCAGGAGGATTCCGAATTCCCTGGTCAACTCGCGGAGCGCCTTGTGGAAGCCCTCCTGCGGCAGGATGCCCTGGGCATTGCCGAGGACCGGCTCGACGATGACCGCGGCGATCTCCTCGCCCTGCTTTTCGAACAGGCGACGCAGGCGTTCAATGTTGTTGAAGCGCGCCGGGATGATCGTGTTGGCAACCGCGTCGGGGATGCCGCGGCCCCAGGCCAGCCCGACCGGATTGTCGGCGTCGCCGAGGTCGGCCATGTTGTTGGGCGAGACGCTGATCAGCGCGTAGTCGTGCAGGCCGTGGTACTGACCCTCGAACTTGACGATCTTGTCGCGCCCGGTGAACGCGCGGGCCAGACGCATCAGGTGCATCGTGGCTTCGGTTCCCGAGACCGTCATCCGGGCCATGTCGACCCAACCGGTCAACTCGCACAGGAGTTCGAGGGCACGGACCTCATCCTCGCTGGTCAACGAGAAACTGACGCCCCGGCGCATGCGCTCGTTGACGTAGTCGTCCACACGCTCGTCGCCATGCCCGAGGATGACCGGGCCATAACCCATCCGCAGGTCAACGAACTCGTTGCCGTCGATGTCCCAGACCCGTCCGCCCTGGCCTCGATCGACGTAGATGGTGTCCTCGCCCCAGGCCCGGAAATTGGAATTCGTGCCGCCCGGCAGCGTCTTGATCGCTCGGCGATAGAGCTCGAGCTGGCGGGCGCGCGACAACGGCGCTGGGGCGTTCGAGGAGCCTGACATGATGCCTCCGACCTGGTTCCGAGAAGTAGTTGTGGCGATCCGGGATGCAAAACACGGTGTTGCAGTGGACGGAACGCGGGCCTTCATCGTGCCACATCGACGTTTCCATCGTCAACGCGAGATTCGTCCACCACGCGCGCCTACGGTTCGAAATCCGTGGGTCAGGGCAGGTACGCGTTTCCGATGCGCACGAATCGCACCCGCGGCAATCCCTTCCGTCGGACCGAGCTAGGATGGCCGCGTGAACCCCCACCCACACCCTTCAGTCGACCTGGGCCCCGGATTCTGGCTTGCTGGAACTCCGGATCCAGCGCAGCCCAGCCTGACCCAATCGGCGCGTACCGATGTCGCGATCATCGGCGCCGGCTTTACTGGCCTCTGGACGGCGATCCAGTTGCTCGAGGCGGATCCCGCCCTGCGAGTGACGGTCCTTGAGATGGAGCGCGCCGGGTTTGGCGCGTCGGGCCGCAACGGCGGGTTCTGCGACGCATCTCTGACCCATGGCCTGGCCAACGGGATCGCCCACTTTCCGAACGAGATCCGGGAGCTCGAGGCAGAGGGACGCCGGAACCTGGCGGAGCTGGTTGCGTTCATCGCCACCGAAGGCATCGATTGCGGACTGGAACAAACCGGCTCCCTGAGCGTAGCGGACCAACCACATCAGATCGAGGAACTCCGGGCCAGCGCCGACCTGGCCAGGGAGTACGGCATCGAGACGACGTTCCTCGACCGCGCGGCCGTATGGAAAGAGATTCACTCGCCGGTGTTCGAAGCGGGACTCCTGTCGGGACCGGATCAGACCGTGATGCTGGATCCGGCACGTCTCGCCCAGGGGCTGAAGCTCGCGGCTATTCGTCGTGGAGCCGTGATTCATGAGCACACGCGCGTTGTCGGCGTTGAACGGGCGCCGGGGTCGGTTCGCGTGCTGACAGAGGCGGGATCGACGCTGGTCGCCCAGCACGTGGTCGTCGCCACGTCGGCCTATTCGGGCTGGCTGAGCCGTCTGCAGCGCCTGTTCGTGCCGGTCTACGACTACGTTCTCGTGTCAGATCCCCTGACCGATGCACAGCTGGAGTCGATCGGCTGGCAACGCCGGATGGGTATCTCGGATTCTGGCAACCAGTTTCACTACTTTCGGTTGACCGCCGACAATCGGATCCTGTGGGGCGGCTATGACGCGGTCTACCACCCGGGGAGTCGGGTTGGCCCGGAGCTCGATCATCGGCCGGCAACCTATGCGCTCCTCGAGCAGCACTTCTTGCGCGCGTTTCCACAGCTCGCCGGCCTGCGCTTCCCGTGGCGCTGGGGCGGCGCCATCGACACCACCAGCCGATTCATGGTCACCGTCGGCCAGACCCTCGGCGGGCGCATGACCTACGCGCTGGGCTACACCGGGCTGGGCGTCGGGGCGTCACGCTGGGCGGGCGGCATCGTCCGGGACATGCTCCTGGACCCGTCGGCGGCTCGCCTTCAACTCGAGATGGTGAGGAGCGCCCCCTTCCCCTTCCCGCCCGAGCCGGCTCGCTGGCTGGCCGTCGAGCTGGTGCGTCGGGAACTGGCGCGAGCAGACGAGAACGAGGGGCGCCGAGGCCTGCTGCTGCGGACGCTCGACGCCGTCGGGGTCGGCTTCGACTCCTGAGTCGCGGAGCGTGCCCTGACTCCGACGGAATCCGGCGGCTCAGGCCCGGGCGGTCACCCAGGTCGGGAGTTCCTTCGCCAATGTCGACAGGGCGAGGGATCCATGGGCGAGCAACTCATCGTGGAACGAGCGCAGATCGAAGGCCGGCCCGTCCCGCTCCTCGAGCTGCCGCCGAAGGCGCACGATCTCGCGCTGCCCGAGCATGTACGTCAGGGCCTGAGCCGGCCACGCGATGTACCGGTCCGTCTCGATGCTCGCATCGGTATCGGACAACCCGACCTCGTTGAGCAGATACGCGACTGACTGCTCGCGCGTCCAGCGAAGGGCATGCATGCCGGTGTCGACCACGAGCCGTCCCGCCCGCCACGCCTGGGCATCGAGCATTCCGAATCGCTCCGCTTCGTTTCGGTAAAGCCCGATTTCGTCGGCGAAGCGTTCGCTGTACAGGCCCCACCCTTCGACGTATGCCCCGCCCACCATCCTCGACCCGAACCGACGGAATCGGCTGAGTGAGGTGTTCTCGACCTCGAGGGCGATCTGGAAGTGATGCCCGGGGGTCGCTTCGTGATAGGTGGTCGCAGCGAGCTTCGAGAAGAGCCGGCTCCGCAGGTCATACGTGTTGACGTAGTAGGTGCCGGGGCGGGACCCATCCGCCGTTGGCGGGAAGTAGTAGGCAAACGGCGCATCCCGTTCCTTGTACTCCTCGATGGCAACGACCCGGCACGCTGCGCGCGGGGTTCGGCCGAACGCTCCCGCTGCGGCCGAGTTGGCTCGGTCAATGTCTTCGAGCGCGCGATCGATCAGCTCGGTCGGTGACCCCGGGATGTTCGCCGGGTCAATGACCAGCGAGCGCCGGTAGGCGTGGGTGTCGTCGCCGAACCCCGCGCCGTTTGCGATCACCCGGCGCTCCGTGTCGATGGACGCCAGGGCATCAAGGCCGATCTGGTGGATCTCCTGTGGCTCGAGTTCGAGCGTGGTCCAGTGGCGGATCATGGTTCGATACAGGTCGTCGCCATTCGGGGCAGACCAGATTCCCGGGTCCGTCCGGGTCGCGGCCCGGTAGGGACCGGTGAGCGCCTCGAGGAAGTTGGCGTCGGCCGGATAGACGACATCCCGGATCGTGTCCGTGATGCGATCCCGGTCTGCCGGCGCCAGGTGGCCGAGCATCATCGGAACGGGCGATGTCTCGGGTGGCGTCGCGATCATCCGCTCGAGTTGGGCAATCGTCCGCTCCGCGACGATTCGCGGGGCCGTGAGGCCGCTCGCGAGCGCGTCGTGGACGAGGTCGACCTGTGCCGCCATCCAGGCCGGATAGCCGCGAAGCCGAGCCTCGAACGCTGCGAGTCGCTCGGGCGTGTCCGTCGCCTGGATCGACGCGAGCTGGGGCAGAAACGTCTGGGGCCCACCCACCTGGTCCACGACCTCGAGCGTATCGAGGCGAAGATCGTCGGCCTCCACGAACAGTTCGCCGACCACGGCGAGCATGTCCCGGGTGATCTCATCCTCGACGGACAGGCCGTCGGAAGGGATTGCGAGAGCGGCATCACGGACTTCGATGGCGAGCGATCGAAGTCGATCTCTACCGGCAGGGCCGGGGTCCGGGAGCTGATCGTCATATCGATCGTCGCCGGTCATCGTTGCCATCAGCGGACTTATCGCGAGATAACGGTCCCAGAACCCATCGGCAAGTTGATCGACGGCAGAGGGCGGATGCGACACATAGCCTCCCAGGAAAGCCGCGGGCGCGCGGCGACGCCGACGTCAGATGTGACCCTTAGGGTAGCGCGTCGGGCCCTGGGAACAGGTCCATCTGGTGGCCGTCCCCGCTGACCGCGGGGTCAAGGCCCAGGTACGGCTCGAGGGCCGCCAGATCGAGTGGCTCGCTTGCCAGCCACGATCGCAGATGCGGCCACAGGATCAGGTGCCAGTTATCCGTCTCGATTGCGGCCCGGAGGACCGGCGACTCCGATAGCTTGTGGCGCAGGAGATCGGCCCGCTCCGGGGCGACCACCAGGAATCGGACGAGTCGATCGTCGGCCTGGATCCTCCCGTGCCGCCTGAGCACGGTCTCTCCGAGCATGGCGGTCCACTCGACCTCGAACAGGAAGGCGGTGCGGCCCCGGACGTACCAGATGCAGTCAACGTCGGCCAGGTCCTCGGCGGATGCCCTTGTGATGGCCGGCAGCCAGGCTGACTGCTCGGACGGCGTCAGCAGGTCACCGAGCGTTCCGGAGCCGAAGCGCCGGGCCTGCTCGCGCCGCCCGATCCAGACATGCATCCCGAGCCGATGGCCCGCGTCCGTCAGTCGGGCAAGGATCTCCGTGTGGTCCGCGGTTCGGCGACGAACATCATCGCCCGTCACGAGGCGATCGGCGGCGGCGCTCGGGCTCCGGTAGCTCGCCAGGCAGGCGCGGACAAGCCCCTCGCCAGGTAGGTCGGAGCCGCGAAACAGGGACCCGATGCGCTCGAGGAACGCGGACTCATCGAGCGGGCCCGAGGTCGAGAGGAGGCTGTAGACGGCCCATTCAACACGATCGGATAGCGGGAGCTCGGCCGCGTCACGGTCCGCGCGATTCTCGAGCCACCAGCTGCCCGGGGCGACTTCGCGCAGGCGCGGGTGGTTCGGTCGCGTGAGCTCCTTGCGAATGAGGTCGAGCAGCCGCTCAACCGGCTCCGACTCCTCTGCGGCGGGTTCTGGGTCCGCGCTACCGTCGGCAGCAAACATCCGGGCGAGATGCCCGGCCCGATCAAGCCCGATCAGGACTTCGCCGAGCAGGCGTTCAAGACGGACCGGCTCGCCCCGATCGCGGAGCACCTGGACCGTGGTCTCGGAGATCGTGCGTTGTGCTTCGGACGCCGAAAATGATCTCGCGAGCACCAGCTCGGGAGCCGAAAACAGGCCCGGTCCTGGAACGAACGTTGGATCGCCCGATCCGCCGGGCATGGGTTCGATGTGGCGCCCCGATCTGGTGCGTGAGCCGGGTGGGATGGTCGCCCCAGGTGGCACGAACTCAACGGACCCATCTGTGGCCTCGTCGGAATCGCCGAGGCGCACGGTGGCCAGGCGATACCCGGCCTCCACGCCGCCGATCACGGTGGCAACAACGGCCTCCGGCCCGTGGCCATCGACGACGATCACCGCCCGGCCATCTCGCGCCATGAGTGGCGCCGCGCGGATCAGCGAATCTCGGAGGGTGCCGGATTGCCAGGCCCATGGAGCTCGAATCGCAGCGCCGCCCAACGGCTCGAGCGGGAGCAGGAGGGCCGCATCGCGCCCGAGCGCCCAGCAAGTTCCATGGTAGGTGGCGGCCAGGCGTTCCTGGTTAAGTCGGATCGGCGGCTGGCCGAGGATCAGGCGGATTCGGGGCATGGATCCCGTGCGGCCCGGCTCGCGCAGCGCGTCGTCATTCGTGGCGAGTGATGTCAGCGCGTCGGTGGCGCCGACTCGGACCAGGGCGGTCGCGCTGCCGTCGACGAGGCTCCGCAGGTCGGAGCCCAGCCGAGCCTCCATCGGGCCAAGTGAACCGCTCTCGATCTTCTGGACGAAGGACCGGACGATCCGAAATCCTTCCTCAAACGCGGCCCACGGGTTCCGCTCGCGAACCTGATCAGGGAGGGGCGAACGGACGAGGCCGCCGGCAATCCGTATGCCCGGGATCCGGCCCGGGCCGACGCCCAGACGGCTGGCCGGGAGAACCGCATGGAGGAAGGAGAGGCGGAGCGCCGACTCGACCGGCGCCGCCCGCAGGTCTCCCTCGATCCGTTCGAGGACGGCGGCGAGGCCGACCAGTTGCCGGTCGGTGTGAAGGCCAAGGATCGCATCGGGCAGGCCGGCCGCACCCTCGGGCACGGGGAACCGTTCTCGCAGGGCCAACCGAATGGTCGCGGCACCAACATCGCTCCGGGAGCGCTCCAGGTCCGCCTCGTCCGTGGCGGCTTGGCGCTGCTCAAGACCTCCCCGCTGGTCACGACAGACCGTGCATCGATAGCTTTTCCGCTCGAGGATCAGGTCCTCCCCCTCGGCGGACCCATCGCGAGCCAGCCAGCTGAACTCGTCGGCGATCAGGGCCCGGTCACAGGTCGCACAGCGCGTGGCAAACGGTCCACCGACGGCGAGCTTGAGGCTCGTGTCGCCTCGGGGCGAGGCGCTCATGGTCGAGAACGCAGCGTCGAGATGGCGAAGATCGGGCGGTCGAAGGACGATCTCCGCGAGGAGGCGGGTCAGCGGGTTCGTCTCAAGCGAGACGGCCCGACGCTGTCGATCAACCGCCGACCTGGCAACCCAGCCACCTCGCGCGTGGAGATCGAGGACCACGTCCCCTGGACCGGATCCGGCCTCGAGGTGCGCCACGATCACGTCGGGCGGTGGCGGTGGCGCGATCCGCTCGAACGCGGGCATCGTGAACCCGGGCTCGGCGCGTGAGAGAGGCGCTCGACCCACCATGTCGCGATTGTGGCAGACGGGGCCGGACGCTACGCTGGACCAGATGACGGACGATGCGTTTCTCTTCGCCCATTCACCGGAGCCGACGCTGACCGTGGCCGGCGCCGTGGCCGCCATGCGGGATTCGCTGGCGCGGGCAACCCTCGATCTGTCGGCGATCGACGACGCATCCCTCGAAACCGGCTGGCGCTGGGGAGACGATGAGGCGGACGTTCGATACGGTCTCTATCGATGCATCGAAGCGATCGATGAGACGGGCGTCGAGGTGGCCCGGGTCCTGCGGGACACGGGCGCACATCGAACCCCATCGGCCGAGCGGATTTCGGGCGCCACGACGGCGCGCTGGGATCTCCATGGCCTGCTGGCCACCATGGACTCGAGGGATCTGGATCGGCATCCGGGCACCACGGAATGGACCGTTCGGGAGACCCTCGGCCACATCATCAGCGGACAACGCGCCTATGGCTGGTACACGGCATGGTGGGCCAGTCGACCGCCCGGTGATCCCGTTCCAGATTCAATTCCAAGCGCGATCGTCGACGCATCGGCGTTGCCCGATGACGACACGGAAGGGAGCGGAACGCTGGCCGAGGTCCGCGCGCGCCTTGACGCGATTCTTGACCTGGCCGCCGGTCGTAGCGCGCATCTGGACGACCAGGAACTCGCCCGGCCGGCTCGCTGGGCCGGGATCCCGGTGACTGTCGGGTTCAGGCTGGGCCGCTGGTCGTCTCACCTCGTCGAGCACACGCTTCAGATCGACAAGACGATGGTCATGCTCGGTCATTCTCCGTCCGAGGTAGCGCGCCTGATCCGCCTGATCCATGCCGCCTATGGCCGCCTCGAGGCCCAGGTCTTTCCGATCGACGCGTCAGCCCTGGCGGTCGCCGATCGTCGAGGGCGCACTGTGGACCAGGTTCTCGAATCATTGGCCCACGATCTGGTGGCCAATGCGCGCAGCGCCAGGGATGCCGCGGCCCGCTGACCGCGGGTGAGTGCGACTCGAGGGACTACCCCTCGTCGAGGTCGTCGTTCTCCTCGACGAATGCCTCGTCGGTCGTGTCATCGGGCGGCAAGGCTCGATCGAGATCCTCGATCTCGTCGTCCTCGACGTCGTCCTCGAGATCCTCTTCGAGCTCCTCGTCCTCGCGGACCAGGGTGCCCTTGGTGTAGGGGCGCAAGTCCGTGGACTTGGCCGCGGTCGGGAAGCTGACCTTGCCGTAGTTGCGCGGGTCCTGGTAGACCTCACGAATGATGATCCGGACGTCGACGGCTCCGAGGGACGTGACGCCCGCGGCGTACTTGTTACCTTCGGCCATCAGCTTGAGCAGGCGGGCCGCGACACGCGGCTCAACGGTCCCGATCGGGACGCCGCTGCTGGTCGCGAGGAGGCGATTGCCTTCGGGCGTGAGCTCGACCGCGTCGCCCGGGTTGACCTGGGCAAGTTTGCGCGGGTCGGGAAGGTCGATCAGGTAGGCAAATCCGGTCTTGCCGGTCTCCTCGACAAAGATCCGAACCGGGGCTTTGCTCCCGGCCTGGGCGGGAACGGTCCGCTCGCCGGCCGCGACAAGCAGGGTTTTGAGGCGGTCGATGTTGCGCTCGGCGATCCGGTTCGTCGGATCCAGGGCGAGGGCAGCCTGGTAGTGCTCGCGGGCAGCGCCCAACTCCCCCTGCTCCCAGAGGGCCTTGGCCAACCGGTTTTCCGACTCCGCATCGGCACCCATTTCCAGGAGCCGACGATTGGTGTCGGCGGCCTCGGCCCACTTGCCGGCGGCGGCGTGCGCGATCGCCTGTTCGGCGAGCTGGCGCTTGAGCCGGGTCGCGGCAATGGGGCTGGTTGCCGGGTCCATCTCGGAGAAGGTCACGAAGTCAGGTCCTTTCGAAGGGTGAAGGCTGGCGAGCCGCACTCGGCGGCCGATGAAGCAAGGTCATGCGCCGGCCGACAGCCAATGCCGGTGGCGCCAATGCGGGGCATGTGTTTGTAGCACCCGGACCGCCGACGGTCAAATGGTCGCCGATCGGGATGCCGCCAACCTAGCTTCGAAGGCGCACGCTCCATGCCACAACGACGAGGCCGAGCACGATCAGGAGGATGGACTCCCAGACTCGACGAGCACCACGCCGTCGCGCGGTGGCGTCGGCGTGCACCGCGTCCCACAGGAAGAACACGAGCACCAGGAGCGCCGGGCCGAGCAGGCGCGGGATCTCCATCGCTCGAAGCCCGGCGGCGGCGATCGCCACGACCACGGCGCTGGTCAGGGCAAACCAGCTCACGTCGCGCAGGTTCGACGTCCGCAGCGCGCCAGCGCGGTATCCCAGGAGGAACGCGACGACGGCATCGGCGGTCGCGAGCACGGCCAGTTGCAGGCCCGTTGGTCCCGTGCCCGCGACGCCGGGCTCCGGAAGTCCGCCCGGTACGAGTGCCGCCATGCCCGTGAACGCGAGGAAACCAACGATCAAGGCCTCGGCCCGGACTGCGGTCCGATCGGCAGCGGAGGGTCCGGAGGCGCTCGCAAGCAGGCGCGCCTCCGTGGCGAGGATTCGCAGCAGCAGCCATCCGCCGATCAATACGGCCGGGATGAGCAGCAGCCCCATAGGCACCAGGCGGAGCGCTCCAAAGATTGCCACCGCGGTCACGCCGGGCGTGACGAGTGCCTCGATCGGAACGCCGAGGCCGGCCGTTGCGGGTACTCCGTCCCCGAGGATCTGGAGCGTGCCAAGAACGACGGCCGCGAGGAGGCAGATCCCCACGAGCCAGGCAGCCGGTCCGTCGACAAGGCGCGACAGGAGCACCACGACCATCGAGATCGCCACGAGGTCGCGCGAGCCGCGGAGCATGCCCATCGGCGCGATGGTACGCGAGGCGCCGGCCCCGATCCCGTCGATCACGCCCTGGCCACCTGTCGATCGTCCCGCCGGACGTACGTGAGCAGGTCCGCCCTGGAGCGCGTATTGACCACGGAGCCTGCCTCCACCCAGGCCCGTCGCGCCTGCGCCACACCCCATTCGAGGTGCTCAAATTCCTCGACCCGGTGGGCGTCTGAATCAATCGACAGCAGGCAGCCGACGGAGACGGCGTGGCGAGCCCGCTCAACGGACAGGTCCAGGCGCGGCGGCGAACCGTTCATCTCGAGGACCGTTCCTGTCGCGGCGGCCTCCGCGTAGACCACATCCCAATCCAGATCGAGGTCGTCGCGCAGCCCGATCTTCCGGCCGGACGGATGCGCGATCACGTCGACGTGCGGATTGCGGATAGCGACGAGGACCCGTGCCGTCAGTTCGGCGCGAGACTGGCTGCGCCCGACATGAAGCGAGGCGACCACGAGGTCGAACCGGGCCAAAAGCGCGTCGTCGTAGTCGAGCCGACCGTCGGCCCGGATCTCGAGCTCACAGCCGTGGAGGAGCCGGAATCCCTCCTCAGGGGTCTCGGGCGGGGCCGATCCGGCGGCCTCCTCGTCGGCATAGAGCCGATTGAGGCCGGCGATCACGCGGGCCTGCGTGGCCACCCGTTCCGGGGTCAAGCCCCGCGCTATCGCGAGGGACATCGAATGGTCGGTCAGGACCTGGTACGCATGGCCGCGCCGACGCGCGGCCTCGGCCATCACCTCGATCGGCTGCGTCCCATCCGACCAATCGGAGTGCGAGTGGAGGTCCCCGCGCAGGTCCCCCACGGTCACGAGGTTCGGCAACCGGCCCTCGAGCGCAGCTTCGATCTCTCCGGTGTCCTCGCGCAGTTCAGGCTCGATGAACGGCAGGTCGAGGAAGGCGTATGCCGCCGATTCCGTGTCGAACGTCCGCACCTCCGCGGTCGGGCCCACCAGGGTCGTCCCGTCCTCGGCGAGTCGGGCAAAGCCCTTCTCGGACAGGCTCCATCCGCGGTCTCGGGCACGCTCGCGCAGGCGTACGTTATGCGCCTTCGATCCCGTGAAGTGGATGAGGTACGTGCCGGCCGCGCCCGGCATCATCCGCATCAGGTCGATCTGGGGCCCACGCTCAAGCACGACGGCGGCCTTCTCGGTTCCCTGGTTGAGGATCGACTCGACCGCGGGCAAGGTCGTGAACCGCCCGATGGCCGGTCCCGCGTCTGACGTCTCGATCAGAACGTCGAGGTCGCCGATCGTTTCACGTCGTCGGCGAAACGAACCGGCCGGGACGACGCGCACAACCCCGTCGAGCGAGGCAAGCGCGTCCACCACGAGCTGGACGGCGTCGCTGGCGTCGCCCAGGAGCATCCGGCGATCGCGGGACCGGAGGCTGTCGATGCCCTCGAGGATGGCGCTCTCCGTGCGCGTCGAGATTCCACGCATGCCTCGCAGGCGCCCCGCCAGCGCTGCCTTGTGGAGCGCATCGAGATCGGCGATCCCGAGCGTCGTCCACAGCTGGCGCACCGTTTTGGGCCCGAGGCCCGGGACCTGCAGCAGCTCGAGGAGGGTCGCCGGGAACTCAGCCTTGAGCGCCTCGTGGTAGGCGAGACGTCCGGTTCGTGCCAGCTCGGACACCTTGTCCCCCGTGGCGCGACCGACCCCCGCTAGGGCGGGCGGGTGACCGTCGACGTACGCTCGAGCCACCGCCACGGGCGCCCGGCCGATGACGTCGGCGGCCCGATGGTAGGCAACCGTCTTGAACACGAGCTCGCCCTTGATCTCGAGGAGGTCACCGATCTCGTGCAGGATGCGCGCCAGCTCGGCGTTGGACGGGAGTTCCGCGTCCGCGGGCAGAGCTGGAGCTTCGGGCTGGTCGGGCGGGGGCACGGTCCGATGGTAGCCCCGAACCGGGGACGCCGATCAGCCGGCGACCACCCGGTCGCGGCCGGCTCGCTTGGCCCGGAGGAGGGCCTGGTCCGCCCGTTCGATGATGACGGGAATGGGCTCGTCCGCCTCGGTTCCGCTCGCGACGCCGACCGACACACTGATGCCGGGAACGCCGTGTTT
>JANMNF010000042.1:0-2325 GCA_031373765.1 Chloroflexota bacterium | reverse complement strand
CATCTTGGACCAGTTGACTATGCCAAAACGGACCGGCGGCCTCGCGCTATGGGCAGCCATGGCCACGCTCTACGTGGTCTGGGGATCGACCTACCTCGGGATCGCCATTGCCATCGAGAGCATCCCCCCGTTCCTGATGCTGGCGATCCGATTCGCGATAGCCGGCTCCCTCCTTCTCGTCCTCGAGATCGTTCGCGGCAACCTCCTGCGCGTTCGGCCGACACGTCGCCAGGTCCGCGATGCGGCGATCGTTGGCGCGCTCCTGCTGGGCATTGGCAACGGTTTCGTGGCCTACGGCGAACTCACCGTTGCGTCCGGGATCGCGGCCGTCCTGATTGCCCTGATGCCGGTCTGGCTCGCGGTCCTCGGTTGGATCTACTTCCGGGATCGCCTGCCGCGGATCGTCCTGGCCGGAATCGGCCTTGGGCTCGCCGGCGTCACCCTCCTGGTCTGGCCCGAGGGTGGCGTCGCGTTTGAGGTCGTCGGGATCGTAGCGCTGCTCCTCAGTCCGGTTGGTTGGGCCCACGGCTCACTGTTCTCCGCCCGCCAGGCGGATCTGCCGCGACGTCCGTTGACCTCGACCGCGGTCCAGATGCTGGCCGGGTCGGTCGCGTTGTTCTTCGAGGGTGTCGTGACTGGCGAACTCGGTCGATTCCATGGCGAGGACATCACTGCCAGGTCGATCGGGGCCATGGTCTACCTGATCTTCATCGGCAGCCTGCTCGCGTTCAACGCCTACGCGTGGCTCCTGCGGAACGCGCCGCTGTCCCTTGTCGGGACATATGCGTACGTCAATCCGGTCGTGGCCTTCGGCCTCGGTGCCGTCTTCCTGTCCGAACCCATCACCCCACGAACGATCATTGCGTCGGCCGTGATCGTCGTTTCGGTGGCCATGATCGTCACGGCGCGCGGTCGGTCGGCGAAGGCATTGCGCGCGTCGGCGGCGGTCGATCCGGAAGTCGCCATGGTTGCGACCGGGCCCCAGCCCGGGCCGATCAGCCTGGAGCCTGACCCTCAGCCAGGACGGTCCGACTGACCCGTCGGGCCATCGACATGACGGCGACCATCGGATTGACGCCGACGCCCGTCGGGAACGTGGACGTGTCACTCACGTAGAGTCCGGCGATGATTCGGCCACCGGCATCGCGGACCCTCCCGCGTGGATCGGCCGCATGGTCGCGGGCATCGGCGCCCATCCGGATCGTGCCCATCTGGTGGGCAGAGAACACGGTGCCGCGGTTCGGGCTGAAGTCCATGGTCTGGACCCTGGCGATGAATGCCTCAAACCGTGCCGCCTCGTCATCTCCATCCACGACATGGCGCAGGATCGGCGTCGCCGCCGCCAGGATCTCGACCGCGCCGGCCGCTCGTGCCAGGCGAGCCATCGAGCCCGCCGCATGCCGAAGCGTGCGGACTCCCTCGGCGTCAAGGCGGTAGTCAATGCGGACCCGTCCGGCACGGGTCAGCGTCGTCCGGCCCTCCCCGCCATCCCTCGTGACGGCTACCAACGGCACCAGGTATCGGCTGTTCCGCAGCCAGCCTGCATGATCCTCGGCTCCGTCCCACGGAACCGCGAGCGCCAACAGCCCCGGATGGCCCGGCGCTGATTCGATGACATAACCCTGGCGACCGCCTTCCGCGTTCAGGAACTGGACGGAACGCGCCGCCTGCATCGTGCCCTGCCACATGTCGACTACCGCCTCCATGCGGCCCGCAACGACGGGCACGGGATGGATCCGCAGGTAACGTCCGACGGACCGGTGATGGGCGCCGCTGCCCTGGAGAATGGCCGGGCTCCTCAGGGCGCCGGCGGCGAGCACGACCTGCGGTGCTCGAGCCACGAGGCGGCGGACCTGGGCCGATGTCGAGTCGCCATGTCGCCCGAGCACAGGCATGCCGGTGATCGGGTCCTCGACGAGGACGTTGCCCTCGACGCCGACGACCCGGCCAGCTTCGATGATCAGGTTCGTGACCCGCACGCGATCCACGATCCGGGCGCCATTCGCTACCGCCGTGGCGAGGTGAGCTCGGAGGCCGCCCAGCTTGGCGCCGCGCGGGCATCCGAACGGGCAGCTGCCGCAGTCCGTGCAGTCTCGGGCGTTTCGATGGATCGTTCCGGCCTCCCACCCCAGTGCGGCAGCGCCGCGCAGGATGGCCGCGTCCTTGGGCGGCACGAACGGGGTCTCCGTCACCCCGATCTCGAGCTCGATCTGCGTTCGATCCGCATCCCACTCGGATCCGTCAATCCCGTCCAATCCATGAAGGCGCGCCCACTCGGCCCGGACCGGGTCCGGGACGTCAATGCAGGTCATCCAGTTGATGACC
>JANMNF010000034.1:0-36705 GCA_031373765.1 Chloroflexota bacterium | reverse complement strand
AGGCGCCGAGGCCGATGCCATCCGGCATTGGGGCCGGCTCATCCTCCATCGAAGCACGCCCGAGCACGCCATCGCTCTCTACTGTGCGGTGGCGGATCCTCGGGATGATCTCCCGCACGTCAGTGCCCCGGCGCTGGTGATCCACTGCGATGGCGACCGGCTCTCACCACTCGAAAACGGGCGGGCCCTCGCGGCCGGCCTTTCACATTCGACGTTGCGGGTCCTCGCAGGTTCTGAGCACGTCCCCACGATGACCCGCCCGGGCGAGATCGCGGCCCTCATCGAAGAGTGGCAGGCAGGCCTTCTCGAGTGACATGAGCGGGCTCCCAGCGAGCACCTGGCTCCGCGGCGCGCAGGGTTCAGAGGAGGCTCGGAATCATCACCGGCAGGACGTACAGAATGACGACTAGGAGCGCGAAGCCAAGCGCCCAGTCTCGGCGCGTTCGGAGCCGGAACAGCGCTCCCATCATTGCCGTGACGAGCACGATGCCGACGGCCTGAACAACCTGCAACATCCACACGAGGTCGTCCCACGAGTGAACCCACCGAAGGGTCAACCCGAGCCAGAACACGACGCCGAGATAGACGCTGTAGAAGACCCACCCACCGATCGCGAACACGACCCATCCCGCGAGTGAGGGCGACCTTCGCCCGGGCCGGGCCAGAACTTGGTCTGCCCCGCTGGGTCGTTCCGTGTTCACCATGAGCCGGTCCGGCCGGGCACAAGCCGCTGCAGAGCCAGATTCCGAAGGGATCGAACCATGAACCCACTGTAATCTGACAGGGTGAGATCGATGCGCCCGCTCGGATTGGCCGCGATCGTCGTCGTCGCGGGAATGGCGTCGGCCGACCATGTCCTTGCGGAGTGCAATCCGGAGGGAACCTATCCCAAGTTTGCGGACGCCGCTGCGTCCGCCCGTACCATCGTCCTCGGCGATGTCGTTGACATCAGCGAGGGTGGACCTTCGGATCCTGTGGTCGACGGGTGGTCCTCGAGTTTCACGCTGCTGGTCGGCGCGATCGTGCGAGGCTCGGCGCCGTTGCTCTGGGAGTTCTCCGCGATCACAACAGTCCCCTGTGCTCCGCCCGTGGTCGTTCACACCGGCGACCGCATCGTACTGGCTCTCGAGGCCCGAAACGCCGACACCGGAGTGACGTTCAATACGGTTGCCTGGGTTGTTGGTCAGGCCCCACCTCAGGTCCCGTTCGAACGGCTTACCGAGGCAGATGTCCTTTCGTTTGGGGAGGGTGTTGGGCTCCGCCCTGGTGATCCCGCCGCCACCGACTCTGGACCGCCCTTGGCCGCCGGTATCGCGATTCTTGTTGGCGTATTGCTCGCCGCCGGGGCAGGCGCACTCATGATTTCGAGGGCGAGACGAAGGGGTTCCGCCAAGTGACCTGCCAATGAACGAACCTCGTGACACCGCCCGGGGTAATCACTGATATGCGTCCTGGCGCAACAAGTCAGTCTGTCGTCACGGCGGGCAAACGACACGAGATTCGAGGAGGAAATGCCATCGGAACGGGATTGAGGCGGCCGATTCTGGCGTATCTCATGACCGTGATCATCGGCGTCGTGGCGTTCCTCGCGATCCAGCGTCTCCAACAGGGCGGCGATGTCGTGAGCGAGGTCGTGGGTGCAGGAACAGCCCTCCTGGGCCTGGGACTCGTCTGGCTGGCGGGTGCCGGGCTGCTCATGCTTCCTGCGTTCGTATCGACGATAGAGCTGATCCACCGTTTCGCGGCATCGTCCAAAGCGAGTCGATCGGTCCTCGGGGCTGCGTCGTGGGCCGGGTGGGGTCTGTTCGGAGCGTTGACGCTGGCCATCGTCAGCGGCATCACCCTCGTCCCCGAGTGGTTGATTGGGGACCTCGTCCTGCTTGGTGCAGTCGGTGCGGGGTTTGCGTTCCTCGCGTTCGATGGTCACCAGGCCCGAGCCGGACGAGTGCTGACCATACTCGCGCTTGCCGCCGCAGCACTCGGTGTCTTCGGCAGCCTATGGACGGCCGGACGGTGGGGCGCCGCGGCGTGAGCCTCGTTACCTCAAACCCAGTAGGCGGCAAGGACCGCCGATACACAAGGGGGATGGCACCGCGACGCGAACCAGCCGAGGGCCCTTGCCGTACGCTGGCTTCCGATAGAACTGGAGGCCGTCCACGGGTCTCGTGGAGGTCGTTGCCCTTGACGGAACGGTCATCGGAGGAATGTGTGGCGAACCTGCTCGTATATCGGACCCACGACCTGGACGAGATCGCCTCCAAGGTCGAGGAGGTCGTTCGCAAGGACGTCGGGTCCGCGATGCGCGTGCCATACAGAGTCCATCCGGGGACGTCCGAGAGGCTCACGGCTCGGGAGTTCGGGCGTGACATCGCAGGCCTCGCCTTCGGCTTTCAACCCACCACCGTCGGATCGATCGAGTTCGATCTGCCCTGGCACCGCCCGGCCCTTCTCACCGTGGTGATGGATCGGGTCGGGCTGAACAGCATCGCTCGGCAACTTCACTACTCGATTGACCTTGCCCGCCCGGTCTCCGAGCCGGTCGGGTTCCAGCTGGCGAAACTTCTCAGGGCCGGGCGCTTTACGGGCGGTGCAACAGCAACTCGCCTCAACGGCGACCCTGCGCTTGGAAAGGCCCTCGGGAAGGTCGTCCTCGCAGAAACCGCCATCGGAATGATGGCAGTCAATATCCCGGCCGGTCTTGAGGTGCTGCCGATTGATGAGACGAGCAGCCGGCTGCTCGTACTGACGCTCCCGAAGGTCGGCCTCATGTCCGCCACGACTGAAGCAGGGAAGCTTCTGGCGAGCGCACGGTCGATCGAGTCGAGGTTGTAGCAGGGCCGTGTACCTCCCACGAACGGGCAAGCGAATGCAAGGCCGGAACGAACAGGTCCCTGTGACCGCCGCCTCTGGACTGTGCATTGACCGGCGGGCATACGATTTCACGGCCACCTGGCACGGACTCGAGCATCACGGAGGACTTCCGATGCAGATCATCGAGGCGATCGGATGGGGCATCGGGTTTGGCGTTATCGCCGCTGTGCTCGCAGGCGTACGCCGCCTGCCTTCGCGATACGCGATCCTCGTGGGGTTTGGCACTGGCGTCGTCCTCGCTGCCGTCAGGTTGGCCATGCTGGACACGCGGTTCGACCCCGGGCTCCTGGTCCTGATCGGTGCGATCGGCGGATCGCTCGCAACGCTCGGTGCCGAACGCGGCGAGCGTGAACGCGAGCGCCGAACCGATTCGATCCTCGCAAACACGGGCAAGGCGTAGCCATCGTTTCGATGGGCAGGCTACGCGGCGTTCTCCTGATCCCGGCCCTATGCGTTGTGCTCTCGCTCGGCGCGGCCGCCTGCTCAAATCGCCAACCGACACGAACGCCGTCGCCTACGGTCGCACCGACCCCGGGCCAGAGCGCGACGATCGGCCCTTCGGCGGTGCCCACGACGTCGCCCAGGCCCTCACCCTCGATCGAGCCATGGCGTGTTGACGTGGTGAACGGACCGAGACGAGTCATCGTTTCGGTTTCGCCGGGCGGCCTGTACTTCGTCGAGCCGAATGCGACGGTCACGCTATTCGAGGCGCCGCAGGCTCAGGCTGGAGGGATCGAGGTGATGGAGGTCACCGGCAGCGGATGCGTCCTCCTCGACAAGACGACGTTCGTCGCCGAGAGCTTCACGATCAAGTTGACTGGAGGCTCGACGGGGCCGTATGCGATCGCCGTTGTGTCCGGCACGAGCCTCACCGGTCCGCCGACGGCCGAGCGCACAACCTCGTGCATGGGCTAGGGCAAGGTCGATCGGCGGCGCCGAGCTTGACCCGCCGACCCGAACGGATTGTGTCTTCGATCGACCGGCATAGGACAATCCAGCCATGGAGACGCAACATCGGCTCGAGCTCAGCCGGGCGCAGGTTCTGTCGTACCGGCGACTCGTCGGCGGGCTGAACGAGCGACTGCCGCTCAGCCCGGAATCGCTTCGGCGCGCGGCGTGGGGCGGCCTCCAGGACAGCATGCCTCGCGCGGCGTTGCTGTCGATCCACGCCCGGGTCGAAGGAACGGGACCGTCCACCTGGGAGGACCCGTCGCTGGTGCAACTCTGGGGTCCGCGCTTCAGCGCATATGTGGTGGCCGCGCCTGATCTCGCCGTCTTTTCGCTCGGGCGGTTGCCGGAAGTCGAAAAGAACCGGCAATTGGCGGAGCGGACTGCTGCTCGACTTCACACCCACCTCGCGGGCCGGGTGATGACCTATGGCGAGGCAGGCCGCGGGCTCGGGGTGCAGCCCAACTCCCTCCGATACGCAGCACCGACCGGCACTGTCCTGATTCGATGGGAGGGAGCTCGGCAGCCAACGATCTGGACCGTTCCACCACCGGAAATGAAGCCAGCCGCGGCGCGCCTCGAACTCGCGCGGCGCCACTTGCACATCTTCGGGCCAACAACGGCCGCTGCCTTTGCACAGTGGGCCGGGATTCGGACGCCGCTCGGCCACGCCGCGTACGAGGCGTTGGCTGGGTCGCTGATGTCGGTCCGCACTCCAATTGGTGGGGCTTGGATCCTGGCATCGGACGAGGCAGCGCTGCGCGGAGGGCACGAGGTTGTCGCGGGTGCTCGACTCCTCCCGAGCGGGGATGCGTACTTCCTGCTTCATGGCGCGGATCGCGAGCTGCTGGTTCCCGAGCCCGACCGTCGTGGTGCGTTGTGGACGTCGCGTGTCTGGCCCGGTGCCGTCCTCCTGAACGGCGAGCTCGTTGGGACGTGGCGGCGTGCGAACACGGATTTCACGATTCAGCCGTGGCGGCGGCTGTCGGAGCCCGAACGCGCGGCCATCCGTTCCGAGGCGGAATCCCTGCCGGTGTCCGCCGCATTGAAGGCTGTCCGGGTCACCTGGGCCGACTGACGCGTCGTCGCCGGTGGCTGCTCGCCTGATCGGCGACCGCTGCGTCTTCCAGCCCGTCGTAACACGCTCGGACTTCGAGCGTCAGCCGTGTTGATGATCCAGCGAACTCAGAATCATGGAGAGCGCGATGTTCAACCTCAATGAACGACCTGGCGTCGTGGCGGGGATGGCCTCGTGGGTCGCTCGCCACCGATTCGCGGGTCCACTGACGTGGGGATTGGCGTCGGGCCTGACCTTCGGTCCGCTCTGGTTTGGGAGCTTCCTCCCAGGGTGGGCGATGGGTCTCGCCGGAGGGGGCGCCCAGCGAGTATGGCTATCGATCGCAGGCATGTTCGCGGGCTTCGTGCTCGTCGTTGGATGGGTCATCGGCTCGTCATTGGAAACGTGTCCCAGCTGCGTCGATGCCGTCATCGTCGCGCCTTTCAGCTTCATCTTCCTCCTTCTTCCGTACGCGGTTGGCTATTGGTTCGGTCTGCGGAGGCACCGACGCTGGGAGTCAGGGTCGTGACGCTCCACGGAGCGATTGCGTGAATCAGCCCCCCGAGAACGCGAACAGGAATTCGCCCGTGACGTAGTTGATGACCACGGTCTCGCTGGTCGCCGCGAGCGGGCAGGGATGCGGCGACGAACCTGGGATTGGTGCCGGGCCGCAGGAACGGGGGAACGAGCCAGCGAGGACGACGGCCCAGACCAGCGTATTTCCGGGAACAACCTGCTGGCCGGTTTCGAAGTCGGAGATCGGTCCGGTCGTCGCTTCGATGACACCGGTCGTGCCAGGAATCGCGCGTTCCGCCGCGGCGATCGCATCAGCGCGAGAGATCCCCGCTGGCGTTGCCCCCAGACTGCATCCGAGCAATACCTGGCCAACGATGATCGACACCAGCAGGAGTCGCGCGCGTGTTGCCATCCGGCTCGCCCTCTGATCAGGTTGCAGCAGTCGGCTCCACGTTGGGCGCGGCGTCCCTCGGACCGAGCAGGCCGAGGGCGACGGCCGCTGCCAGGAAGATCGGCGGCAATACCGTGACGACTCTTCCGATCGAATTCCACAGGTCCAGGTTGGCTTCAATCAGCGCGAGGCCGAAGGACGCACTGGACACAAGCGCAAGGCCTGCGCCAATCGCGATGGCGATCGACCATAGGCCGGCGGCGCGGACGGCCCCGGATCGGTTCGATGACATCGAGCGAATGAATGTCCAGGCCAGTGCTGCCCACGACAGGGCGATGATGAGACCCGCCGCGGATCCGATCCCTGCAAACCAGATGAAGCTGGGGTCGCTCGTCCCATCCTTTGCGATGCTGACGGTCGATGCGAGGCCGGTGAACACCGTTCCGACGATCGCCGCGACGGCAACCGCGGCGAGGGCGGCGACGCGGCTACTCGCAGCCACGTTGCGCCGCACGTGCGCGCGCGCCAGGGCGAGCCACCCGACCGCAGCCACGATCGCCCCGGATGTGTAGATGAGCGCCGTCGCGATGTTCCCGACGATCCCCGCATCGGCGACGGCACCGAATTCAGTGCCAAAGACGGCGTTGACGAGCTTGGACACAATCGTACCGAGGGCGATCAGGACCAGCCCGCGGTAGGCAATGGGCGCTAGCGTCGGCACGCTCGGGTTCCGGATCAGCGCGATGCCCGGCAGCGCGATCAGCAGACCGGTATAGGCCCCGATGGTGACGATGTCTTCGACATTGATCGCCAGGCCCAGACCCAGCGCATTTCTGATATTTGCGAACACGGCGATGATCGCCGCTCCGATGAACAGCCACGCCACGCGCGGGACCGCGCCGATCCATCGACCAACCGGGGCCGGCAGACGGATGGGATCCACGACTCCGAGACTGTTCATGGTCAACCTCAGCGCGACGAAGGGGCATACGATGTGCCTGGCCATGCCCGCCGTCAAGAGGAATTCGGGGCCCTGGCGTGGCTGTGGCGCGGGGCCGGGGCCGGGGCTGTGGCGGCCCTGACCGTGACGCCGCCGGACGACCGCGCGCCGATTTGCCCCAAATACGACACCCGGTCGTGGTAAGTGCGGATCCGTCGCGAATCGATCTGTATTCCAGGCTCCGAGGGACCAGTTGGCGCCAGGTTTGTGCTCAGATCCGGACCGATGGGCGCCGGGCGACTCGGCGCGGCGACCCTGACGGCACCTAGTACGCACCCCCGTCGTATCTGGGGGCGAATCCCGCCTCGACGGCCGATAGCACGACCCCCCGTCGTATCTGGGAAGAAATCGTGCCTCTGGGGCGAATTGCGCCTGAGAGGTTGTCGCGGCCGCGCAGCGTCGCGGCGGCGCAGCGCCTGCACCAGGGCATTCGCTGCCGGGCACTCGAACGGACTGGTGATACGCTCTCCGTCCAGTAACGGAGCGTTCCAAGCACCATGACCGACGTCGTCGATACCGAAACCACTCCCACGGCACCTGCCGCGGACAACGCCACGAAACCCGCGGAAGCCGCCGCCGCATCGGCCGCCTCGGCTCCGGCCGCCTCGGCTCCCGCCGCCGCGACCCCCGCGGCCGCGGCACCTGCCGTGCCCGCACCCGCATTCGACGCGGAGCGACGTGCCACGGAGCTCGCCATCCTCGACGCCCTGCGCGCCGTGGTGGATCCCGAGATCGGGATGAACGTCGTCGAGCTCGCGCTGATCAAGCAGGTGATCCTGGGCAAGGACGAGACCGAGGTCAAGATGATCCTCACCACGCCGTTCTGCCCGTACGCCGGGTCGATGATCGCCCAGGTCAAGGAACAGGCCGAGTCTGTCGTGGACCACCCCGTGAAGGTGACCCTGCTCGCGGAGCGCTGGGATCCGAAAGATGCGGGCCTGATGTGGTGAGCCGGCGCTGACGTGGTGAACCGGCGTTCCCCGATCGATTCCATCGTCGCGACCACCAAGGGCGATGACGGGACGACGGGACTTCTCTTCGGCGGCGATCGCATCTCCAAGGATGATCCGCGCACCGAGGCCTACGGCACCATCGACGAGGCCGTCGCTGCCCTCGGGCTCGCGCGCGCCAACCTCGGCGCAAAGCAGCGCGGCGGAACCCTCGCGCCGACGCTCGGCGGACTGGGCGACCTGATTCTGCGGTTCCAGCGCGAACTGTTCGTGGTCGGGGCGGAGCTCGCCACGAACCCGGACGCTTGGGATCGCCTCGAGGACGGCCGGACCCGCGTCTCCGAGCCGATGCTCCGTGACGTGGAGCGCGTCCTCGTTGAAGCGGAAGCCTCGATCACGATGCCCACCGAGTTCGTCGTCCCGGGCGAAACGCCGACGAGTGCCGCCCTCGAGCTTGCCCGTACGATCCTCCGCCGTGCCGAGCGCCGAGCCGTGGGCCTGCGTCGCGAGGGTCTTGTCCCCGGTGCGTATCTTGTCCCGTATCTGAACCGTCTGGCCGATCTCATCTGGGTGCTCGCGCGGGCCGCCGAACAGGCGGAATCCCGGACGGCCACGCCGGCGCGGATCGGCGGCATACCCCGGATCGCCGGCGCGTCCCGCATCAGCGGCACGCCTCGAACTACCACTGCGAAACCACCAACTGCAACTGCCAAACCACCAACTGCCAGCAACCGCCAGCCAGGAGGCGCCAAGTGAACTTCCCGACGTCATCCACCGCACCAAGCGCACCCACCGCACCCGCGACCACCCGCCCGGACCCGGCAATGGCCGCGGCCCTGCTCAGCCACGCGTTCCTGTGGATGTTCTCCGGCCTTCTTATCACCGCCGGCGTGGCATTCGTTGTCCAGTCGAACACCCAGGTCATGAAGACGGCGACGGAGAACATGCTTCCGATCTTCTTTGGCCAGCTGGCGATGGTCTGGGCCATCGGTCTGGGCATCCGCCGGATGAATGCAACCCTGGCCCTCGGCCTGTTTTTCGTCTACGCGGCGACGCTGGGCTTCACGATCGCGGTGATCGTCTCGCTCTACACCGGCGAATCGGTCGTGACGGCATTCCTGTCCGCATCGGCGATGTTCGGCGCGGCCGGCTTGTACGGCGTCGTGACCAAGCGGTCCCTCACCGGCATCGGCGGAATGCTCACCATCGGGATCATTGGGCTGATCGTCGCGTCCCTGATCAACGTGTTCTTCGCCAGCGGGACGTTGAGCTGGATCATCTCGATCATCGGCGTCGTCATCTTCACGGCGCTGACCGCCTATGACACGCAGCGGATCAGTTCAGGCGCGCTGGTGGTCCAGACCGGATCCGTCGAGAAGGCCGCCGTGATGGGGGCCCTGCACCTCTACCTCGACTTCATCAACTTGTTCTTGTTCCTGCTCCGGCTTTTGGGCAACCGTCGCTGAGTCACCGCGACCGACATGAGTTGGTCCAGCTGCTCGGCCGGGATCGGGCGGCTCCACAGGTAGCCCTGCCCGAGGTCACAACCGAGCTCGCGGAGGCGATCGGCCTGTGGAACCTGTTCGATGCCCTCGGCTACGACGGTGATGCCCAGCCCGTGGGCCAGTGACAGGACGGCCTGCACGATGGCGACGTTCGGGTCACCCTCATCGAGCTCGGTGACGAACGAACGATCGATCTTGATCGTGTCAAGCGGCAGGTGCCGCAAATGGGCGAGGGACGAGTAGCCCGTCCCGAAATCGTCGAGGACCAGGTGGACGCCGAGCCCACGGAGCGCCGCCAGCGCCGCGATACCGGCTTCGGAGCGGTCCATGACCGCGGTCTCCGTGATTTCGAGTTCGAGGGCCGAAGCCTCGAGCCCGGTCTCGGCCAGGGTCGCAGCAATCGAGGCAACGAGCTCGGAATCGGCGAATTGCCGAGGCGACAGGTTGACGCTCATCATCAGTCGCTCGCCCGGCCATCGATCGCGGAGCTCGCGTGCCTGGCGACAGGCCTTGGCGAGGACGACCGCCCCGAGCGGAATGATCAGGTCCGTTTCCTCGGCAAGCGGGATGAAGTCAAGTGGCGAGATGATCCCGCGCTCGGGATGCTGCCAGCGGACGAGGGCCTCGAAGCCGACGATCCGCTCGGTGCGCAGGTCGACGATCGGCTGATAGTGGACGAGCAATTCGTCCATCTCGATGGCCGCCTGGAGATCGGCTTCGAGATCGAGACGCTGGAGGGCGGCGTGGCTCCGCACCGCATCGAACCGGGCGACGCGGGTCGTTGGTTCGCCCTGCGCCTGGACCAGGGCCACCTCGGCCTCCCTCAGGAGTCCACCGGCGCTCGAATGTCCGGGCATGCCGGTCACGTAGCCGACGCTGGCTGAGATGAACCACAGCCGGGAATCGAGGTCCACCGGTGCCTTGAGGGCGGCAAGGATTTGATCGGCAACGGCCGTGGCCCGCGCGTCGTCCGCCGGGCTCAACAGGATTCCGAACTCGTCACCGCCGAACCGGGCGACCAGGTCGCCGTCCCGCAGGACGGAGGCGATCCGGCGGCCCACTTCAGCCAGGACCTGGTCGCCGGCCTGGTGCCCGAGGCTCTCGTTCAGCACCTTGAACCGGTCGATATCCAGCAGCAGGACCGACGTCGGCGTCGGCGCGATCGTGCTATCCGTGGGTCCCTTGAGGGCCGCTTCGATCGCTTCCACGAGGCGCTCCCGGGTCGGAAGGCCGGTCACCGGATCTGTCGGCCCACGGAGCGCAGCTTCCTGGAGACGGGCATTCTCGAGTGCGATCGAGGCGAGCTTCGCGAACCGGGTCAGCGCGTCGACGTCGGCCTCGCCCCAGGTCCGCTCCGGCGTCCCGGATGCCACGCCGATCATGCCCATCACGCGCCCGTGTGACATGAGGGGCACGCCGAGCACGGCTCCGAGCGGCATGTCGGCAACGTCTGCCGCACGATCGTCGAAGCGACTGTAGTCATCGACATTGAACGGCTTGCCCGTTCGGCAGACCGTGCCTGCCACCCCGACATTCACGGAGATCACGTGCCCGACATATGAGGCGTATAGCCCGTGGCCGGCTCGCATCCGGAGATGAAGGCCCGTCGACTCGACCATCGACAGGTATCCGTGCGGCGTGCCCAGCAGGCGGGCGGCACGGCCCAGGACCGAATTCAGGAGGGCGTCGGTCGTGCCGCCCTGGAGCAGCACACCGGCAGTCTCGTCGAGGGCTACGACCAGTGGATCACGCATGCTCGACCGGAGCCGCGAACCTTTCGACACGTACAGAGCAGCATCGGCCGTCTCCATGAGCGTGTCCTTGTCGGTCCCGTCCTCGGGGAGGCACGCGATCCCGATGCTGATCGAGACGCTCGGACCCGTCCGAGCCTCGCCAAGGGCATCGATCATGGTCCGGATCCGTTGTGCGACTTCACTCGCCCCGACCCGATCCGTGCCGGGCAGGATCACGGTGAATTCGTCACCGCCGTAGCGATAGCAGGAATCTCCCTCCCGAACTGCGGATTCGATCGTCCGGGCCACAGCGGCCAGGAGTTCGTCGCCGGCGGGGTGGCCCTGTCGATCGTTGTAGGCCTTGAACCGGTCCAGGTCCATCATCAGGACCGCCAGCGGATGGGTCTCAATCGTGGCGATCGACAGGCTAAGTTCTCGCTGGAACGCACCGTGGTTCCGAAGGCCGGTCAGGGCGTCGCGTTCGGCCTGGACCTTGACCACACCGTGCGTCTCCGCGTTCCGGAGCGCGATCGCCGCCTGTGCGGCAAACAGCTTGACCAGCTCGAACTCATTCTCGGAAAAGTGAGCCTCGGCCTCGCCGATCCGGGCCACGTTCAACGTGCCGAGCACGTCGCCCTGGACGATGAGGGGGACGACGATCAGCGACTCGGGCTCGACCGGCGTACCGGGAATCTGGACCGACCGCGGGTCGGCGATGGCGTCGTTCGCTAGGACTGCCTCTTGGTGTTCGACGGCCCAACCCGTGATCCCCTGACGCAGCGGCGCCTCGTAGCCGAGGATGATTTCGGCGAAGCGGTCCCGGGCAATCACGGGAAATCTGACCTGCCGAGCAACATCGACTCGGTAGATCGTCAGCGCGTCGTAGGTCACGACCGCCTTGAGGGAATCGGCGACCAGTTCCAGCACACTCGAGGCGTCCAGCGTCGAAAGGAGCCGTTCGTTGACGGCCATCAGACGCCGTTGGCCGGTCAGCTGGTGTTCCAGCTCGGTCTGCTGGAGGTGAAGCTGCTCCAGCCGTTCCGCGTTCACGATGGCCTGGGCCGCATAGCCGGCAAAGATGGTGAGCGTCGTCTGGTCGTCGGCGGTGAACTGGTCGATCCCAAGGCGGGAGAGGACGATCACCCCGCGGACCGCACTCTCAAACGACATAGGGACGACGAGCATCGATTCCGGGCCGTCGGTGCGTCCCACAATGACGCTCCGTCCGTCCGCCTGCGCATCGCCCACCATGAGCGGCAGGTTGTGCTCAGCGACCCATCCGGTGAGTCCCGTACCGATTGGGACGCGGAGCGCCTCCGGCGCGGGGGAGCCCGTTCCCATGAACGTGCCCTCGAACGCGATGGGCTCGCAATAGCGCGACACCGGATCAACCCGGTAGACGCGGATGGTGTCGAATGCGATCAGGGATCCAGCCTCGGCCACGATCGCCTCGCCGATCATGCCAACGTCGGTCAGCCCATTCAGTCTGGCGGCGAGATCCTGGACGGACTGGAGGCGCGCGGCCAGCGACTGTACGGATTCGACCAATCGTGCACTGCCGACGGCGGTGGCAACCGTCTCGCCCAGGCCCTGGGCGACGCCCTGTGCCTCCGGGGTCCATTCGTGGGGCTGGTCGTGGTAGATCGCTATCAAGCCGAGCGGATCGCCCTGGAACACGATCGGGACGAAGCACGCGGTGGCGATGCCGAGTTCCTCGTAGAGGCTGCGAATGCGGGGATCGATGTCGGGGTGACTGGCCGCGATCACGCGGAGCCTGCCCGTTCGAAGGGCTTCAAAACCGGCCGAGGCGGTCGTGGGCGACATCGCGCGGAACACGGCGAGCGCGGCATCGGGGAGGTTCTCGCTCGCGACGATCTCGATCGGCTGATTCGTCCCGGAGATCCAGAGTCCGATCCCGGTGCGATCGGCGGCGAACAGCCGTGCAGCTTCGGCCAGGACCTTCTGGTACAGGGCGTCGAGGTGATGCCGGTCAGAAACGTCGCTGGCCAAGCGCCGAAGCGTGTCCTGCGCAGTGGCAGACCGGGTCAGCGGGGCCAGCGACATGGGCATCGACGCGTCCACCGCGGCCGGACGAGGAGCGAGGCTAACGCCCTTCCGGTCGCTCTTGCGGCGGCGTGGTGGTCGAGTGATCGCTCCCGCCAAGCCAGCTGCTGTTCCCTCTTGGTTCGGCGCCGGCACCGGACGCTCGGTCGTGTCTTCACCAGTCGCGCGCTCGGTATGCCCTTTGGCGGGTGCCCTCAGGAAGCGCTCGACATCGGACCGGCGAACTCGCCGTTCGCCACTTCGCGAGCCGGGAACCGTGGACAGGCGGCCCCGCGCACACCAGGCTCGGAGCGTGTCTCGATGCACGTCGGCCATCGCGGCCGCTTCGGCCAGCGTCAGCAGCTCGTCCTGCGAATCAACTCGACTATTTGGCGCCATGGGACGCGATAGCTCCCGTCCGGCCGCGCCATCCGCGACCGCATTTCGATAGGTGGTGCGCGCACGCAAGGCCGCACCTCGAAACCGTAGTCGGATGGACCCCGATCCCCTATAGGAAGGGAGTACTGATCAGCGGCACGAACGGCGGGGAATTCGCCGCCCAAGAGGTCAGGGGCCGGGTGGCCTGAGCTCCGCAATCGAGGGCAGCACGAGATCGGCAAGATCGGCCAGCGTGGCGTAGTCGCCGACGCCGGTCAGGACACCGACCACCAACCCGACTCCCGCGCTCCGACCCATTCGCAGGTCGGCAGGCGCATCGCCGACGACCGCCGTGCGCGCCTCCGGGACACCGAGCGTTCGACAGATCCAGTGAACGGCCTCGGGGCTTGGCTTGACCGCGAGGCCATCGTCGGCGCAGTTGACCGCTTCGACGAGGTCGGTGACCCCGAAATGCGCGAGCGTGCGCTCGGTCGGGTCGCGGTCATCACTCGTGGCCACGGCAATTCGAGTTCCGGAAGCCCGAAGCGCCAGGAACAGGGCCCGGAGGTCCGTGGTCGGTCGTGCCAGCTCAACGGGATCGGGACCGTGCCAGGCGGCGTCGACGATGCGGGCAACGGCTCCAGGTTCGATCCCATGCTCTCGAAGGGCCGTGGACAACGCCGAGCGCAGGCGGGCCATCGGTGTCGCCGCCAGGGCTCCGTGCGGATAGACCCGGCCGGTCTCCGGATCAACGCCCATCAGTGTGTAGACGACCGCATCGAGGTTCTCACCATGGGCGGACTCGAGGCCACTGGCAAGGGCGCGGACCCAGTCGCTCCACATGAGGTGGAAGTCGATGAGCGTGCCGTCCTTGTCGAAGATGGCGAGATCGATCTCGGCGAGCGGATCTGCTCGCGGGCCCGGACGACTGCCCGCTTCGGTCATGACGCCAGGCGCCGGCCGTCGACGCGGCGGCGGCTTCGGCTCAGGCGGCGGCGCTCGATCCCGCGCCCGCCTCGCTGCCCGGAGCCATGACGAGCGGCCCGTCGGCAGGGAACGAGATCGTGACCGAGGATCCGACGGCTGGGAGCCTGAGGGTTGGCTCGTTGAACACGTCGAGTGCGATGGTGACCCCGTCCGCCAGTCGGATGCGCATCCGGACGATCGCGCCGAGGAAGTCGACGTCGGCAACCGTGCCGGCGAGTCGATTCGAGCCCTCCGGTCCGTCGCCCAGCGACACCATTTCCGGCCGCAGCGCCAGGGACATCGCGGACCCGGCGGGGGCCTCGATCTTGGCCGAGACCCGGATTTCCTGGCCGCCGACCGTAAGCCTACCGGTGCCCGCGTCCACGACCTTCGCCGGCAAGGCGTTCAGCTGGCCCACGAACGAGGCCACGAACCGGGTTGCTGGGAAGTTGTAGATCTCGAAGGGCGTCCCGATCTGCTCCACGCGGCCCTTGCTCATGACCACGACGCGATCCGAGAGGGACAGTGCCTCCTCCTGATCGTGAGTCACGTAGACCGTCGTGATCCCGAGTTGGCGCTGGATCGCCCGGATCTGCTGACGAAGCGAGACGCGGATCTTGGCATCGAGCGCGGACAGGGGTTCGTCGAGGAGCAGTACCTCAGGCTCGAAGGCCAACGCACGGGCCAGGGCGACGCGCTGCTGTTGGCCGCCCGACAGCTGGTACGGGAACTGGCCGGCCTTGTCCGGGAGGTTGATCAACTCGAGCAGCTCCGCAACGCGCTTCTTGATCTGATCAGCGGGGCGCTTCCGCACGCGCAGCCCGAAGCCCACGTTCTGAGCGACGGTCATGTTCGGGAAGAGCGCGTAGGACTGGAAGACCATGCCGATGTTGCGCTTGTTCGGTGGCCGGTACGTGATATCGCCGCCATCGAGGACGATCGTGCCGGCTGTCGGTGTTTCGAAGCCCGCGATCATCCGAAGCGTCGTGGTCTTGCCGCAACCTGACGGGCCAAGGAAGCTGACGAACTCGCCCTTCGTCGCCGACAGATTGAAGTCTTCGACTGCCACGGTTGTGCCGAACTTCTTCTGGATTCCGGTGAGCGTGAGGAAGGTCATGGGCTTTGGGCTCCCTAGTGCGCGCCGGCGACCTGGATGCGTCCACCGCTGCCGCGAGACGCGAGGATGAGGACTCCCATCGCCGCCCAGGTCAGCATGAAGCTGATGATTGAGACGGCCGCCGCGGACCACGCCTTGAAGACGCCGAGCTGCGACAGGTACGGGGCAAAGGACCATGGGGCGAGGTAACTGGCGATGGTGAACTCGCCGACCACGATCGCGAGCGTCAGGAATGCGCCGGACAGTATGGCGACCCGGAGGTTCGGGAAGATCACCCGAAGAAGAATCCGGGGCCAGCCCGAGCCCATGCTCTGCGCCGCCTCGGTCAGCGACCGGACATCCAGCGATGCGAGGCCAGCGTCCACGGCGCGGTACATGTACGGGAAGGACAGGACCACATATGCCCCGATGAGGACGAAATCGCTGCCGTGAGGGAGGCTCGTGATGGCCAGTGGCGGACGGCCGTAGCTCCGGATGAGTCCGAAGACCAGGATGATCGGTGGGACGACGAACGGCAGGAGCGTCATGAACTCGATGAACGGCCGCAGGCGCGGCAACTTGAGCCGGACCCAGTAGGCCGTCGGCACAATGATCAGCAGGCTGATGGCGATCGTGATCACCGCGATCGTGAACGAGTAGCCGAGGCCGGCGAAGAACTTCGGGTCATTGAAGATGTACCGGTAGGCCTCGCCGGTAGGGTTCTGTTGGAGCGAGAACCCGAACGTGGCCACGAGCGGGACGAGCATATACAGGGCGGCGATGATGAAGATCACCCATGCCCACCACGCTCCGAAGCGGTTCATGACCGCAGCCACCGTTCCGAGCGTCGCTGGAGCAGGCCGTAGATGACGATGACGACCGCCATGATCACCACCATGCCCATCGCGAGCGCATACCCGAGGTTCGGGTTGTGGAGCACGTCACCGCGGATCTGGGCGCTGATCACAAGGGGCACGATGTTGATGGTGCCGCTGGTCAGCTGGTACGCCGTGGCCTGCGCACCGAACGCATTCCCGAACAACAGGATCATCGATCCCAGGAGGGAGGGCAGGAGGATCGGCAGCGCGACGTGGCGCCAGTACTGGAAGGAGCTGGCGCCCATGTTCTCCGCGGCCTCGCGCCACTCCTTGCGCAGGCCGTCGATGGCCGGCGCCACGATCAGCACCATGAGCGGGAACTGGAAGTACAGGTAGACCAGAACCAGACCCAGCATCGAGTACAGCGAGAAGTTGCCGCCGAAGAAGTCGTCCCGCCAGAGGTGGTATCCGAAGACGTCCGCCAGGAGCTTGGTCACCAGGCCGAGCTGGCCGACGGTGAAGACGAAGGCAAGGGCGAGTGGCACCCCCGCGAAGTTCGAAGCGACCCCGGAGAACGTCATGACGGCGGACCGGATGACGCGGGGCAGTCGGCCGAGGATGACGGCAACAGCGAGCAGGAACCCAAAGATCCCGCCCAGGACCGCGGTGATCAGGCTCAGCTGGATGCTGTTCTTGTACGCGGTAGCGGGCTGGTCTGTCGTCAGGTCGACATAGTTCTGGAGGGTCGGATTCCCTTGCGAGTCCTGGAAGCTTCCGATGACGAGGAAGAAGATCGGCAGGACCAGGAAGGCGACCGTGAACAGCAGAAATGGGACGACGCCCAACCACGAAAAGGTTGGGCGTCGCCGTGCAGGAGTCGACGTCAGAGACATCGGCTCCTCTACTTCAACGAGTTACTTGACGTCCGCGCCGACGGTTGCGTCCCAACCCTCGGTGATGAGCTTCTTCGCGGCACTGAGCTGGTCGAGTGTCGGGAAGACGGCCCCGGCAACATCCGGGAGCTTGGCAAGGGCTTCGGCCGGCACCATGTTGTGCGCGGTGAGGTCCTCGTAGCGGATCGGGTGGCAGTAACCATCCAGCCAGAGGTTCTGGCCCTCGTCGCTGTACAGGTACTCCATCCAGAGCTTGGCTGCGTTCAGGTGCGGCGCGAAGGCGCTGATCGCCTGCACGTAGACGCCCGCGAAGCGGCCGGTGGTCGGAACGGTGACCTCGATCTCCACGGTGCCCTTTGCCGCGTCGCGATGGGCGAGCGCGTTGTAGGTCCAGCGGATCGTGATCGGGGTCGCGCCCGCGTCGATGGTGCCCGCCTGGGCGATCGTCGGGACGAAGTTCTTGGCATCGTTCAGCTTCTTGAAGAAGTCAAGACCCGGCTGAGCGTTATCGAGCGAGCCGCCGTTGGCCAGAGCCGAGGCGAACACGGCCTGAATGGCCTGGTTCGATGCACGCGGGTCGCCCGGAAGTGCGACCTGATTCTTGTACTCGGGCTTGAGCAGGTCGGCCCAGTCCTTCGGGCTGTTGGCCACGACGGACTTGTTCACTTCGAACGAAAGCACGCCGTAGTAGTCGCCGTACCAGAAGCCGTCGGCATCCTTGGCGCTATCCGGGATCGTGTCCCAGGTCGCGACCTTGTAAGCCTGGATCAGCCCATCGGCCTTGGCCGAGGGACCGAATGCGAGTCCGACGTCGATGACGTCCGGAGCCGCGTCGCCCGTGCTGCCCTGGTTGGCCTTGATGGCCTCGATCTCGTCGCCCGACCCGGCGTCCGGAGCGAGCTCGTTGACCGTGATTCCGGGGTACTTGGCCTTGAAGCCGTCGATGACGCCGCCGTAGTTGCACCAGTCGTGGGGCAGGGCGATGGTCGTCAGCTTGCCCTCGGCCGTGGCAGCCGCGACGAGCGCCGCCATCGGATCATCCGTTGGGGCCGTGCTGGGGGTGTCCGTAGCTGCTGTGGACGGCGCCGTGCTCGGCGCCGTTGATGCGCCACCGCCACAGGCGGCGACGACGATCGCAAGGATCGCTCCGCCAACCACGAGGCGAGGCATCGTGCGGGTAGTGATCAACTTCTCCTCCAGAACTTCGGTGCGTGACCGGGTGCCGCGCACTCTATGCGATGACTGGTCACCGGACGGTTCCGCCATTGCGAGGTGCACCAATCGCGAAGCAAGCTTCGGGGTGGGGCAGTCGCGCGGTCGGGGGTCGTCCAGCCCCGGGGCCATCGTCGGCGCACATCTTGGGCGCGCGGTTAACGCAGCGTCAAGCCTGAACGCACAGTTCGTGTGGATATGTCAGGAAAGACCGAGCGATTGTGGATATCGTCGCCGCCCCAGGCCCCTCGTTCGTTGCGCCCCGAGAATCAGGGAGCCGACGACGGGGACCGTCGCCGGCTCGCACTGTTCGTGATCAGGTGACCCTTACGGGAGCCACGCCTTCCAGACGGCCTCGTTGTCCTTGACCCACTGCTCGGCGGCCGCTGCCGGGGTCATGCCGCCGTTGGTGATGTAGTCGGCGACGACGTTCTGGTCCTTGTTGGTCCACTTGAAGTTCTTGATGAAGGTCGCGGCGTCGCCGCCCTTCTCGTTGAACCCGACGCGGATCACCTTGTTCAGGTTGTACTCGGGGTACTCGCAGGCGACCTTCTCGAGATCGGCATCGCAGCCGTCCGTGTAGGCCGGGAGATTGACCCGTGCCAGCGGAACTTTCGCGTTCAGCCAGTGCGGATCCCACCAGTAGGCCAGGAGCGGCTTCTTCTGGGCGTCCGCCTGCTTGATCGCCTCGACCGTCGCAGCTTCGCTGCCGGTGAAGCGGACCTTGAAGTTGAGCTTCAGGTTGGTCATCAGGGCCTCGTCGTACTGGACGTACGACGGGTCGGTCCCGAGGAACTCACCAAGGTCTCCAGATTCGGAGGTCTTGAACAGGTCGGCGTACTTGTTGAGGTTGGTCGCGTCCGTGATATCCGGGTGCTCGTCCGCCATCCACTTCGGGACGAACCAGCCGATGATCCCGACGTTGCCCGTCTGGCCGCCGTCCATCGCGACCTTCTTTTCCGTGATGTAGGTCTGCTCGAGAGCGGGATGGCCCCAGTTCTCGAGGATCACGTCGACTTCGCCGGACTCGAAGCCCTGCCACGAGACATCTTCGGCGAGATCCTTCTTGACGACCGTGTAGCCGAGCTCCTTTTCAAGGAGGTATGCCACGACTGCGGCATCGGCTTCATAGCCGACCCACGGGTTGACCGCAATGTTGACAGTGCCCTTGCTCGTCGGGGCCGCAGCGCCGCCGTTGCAGGCGGCCAGGATCAGGCTCGCTGCAACGAAGCCGACGATCACGCGACCGAATCTGTACTTCGAGTTCACTCCACTCCTCCGTTGGGGACCGGGAGGTCCTCCCGTGACCTTCGACCGACGTATCCGCCGATGCGTCCGTGCATCCTACGCCGTCGCGACCGCGCTGCGCCGCAGAAGCAATCAGCCTTCCGCGGGCTGGGCCGGAGCGACCGACGATGCTGCCGCGCGGCTTCGGCTACCGCCGGCACTCTGGGTGATCCGGTCGAGCATGATTCCCAGGAGCACGATGGCGAATGCGGCCGCCAGCCCCTCACCGAAGAAATCGCGCCGCACGAACCCGGCCACAACGTCATAGCCCAGCCCGCCGGCGCCGATCAGCCCACCGACCACGACCATCGACAGGACGAGGATGATCCCCTGGTTCGTGGCCACGAGAAGCGCGGGCAGGGCAAGTGGCAGCTCCACCTTGCGCAGCAATTGGCCAGGCGTCGCGCCGGCGGACACGCCGGCTTCCCGGACTGCGGCCGGGACGGTCCGGATCCCGATCTCCACGAGGCGGATCACCGGAGGTACCGCGAAGATGATGGCCGCAACGATCCCCGAGAATCGCGTGGCGCTGAAGAGAGCCACGGCCGGCAGCAGGTAGACGAACGCCGGCATCGTCTGGGCCGCGTCGAGGATCGGCCGAAGGACGGCCGAGAACCTGTCGCTTCGAGCTGACATGATCCCGAGGACGAGCCCGATCAACAGGGTCAACAACGTCGCCACGAGCACGGCCGTGAGCGTCTCCATGCTGTGCTCCCACATCTGGATCGCAAGGATTCCGAGCAGGCACGCGGCGGTGATGACGGCCGGCCGCAGGCCGCCGATGATGAACGCGATGCCCGTGATGGCTCCCCCGACGAGCCACCAGGGCGCATTCGTGAGGATGTACTGGAGCGGGTTGATCAGCCCGTAGGTCGCGGTGTTCTTTGCCCATTCCGTGGCGAAGTACAGATCCACCCTGGCCCAATCGACAGCCGCATTGATCGGACTCTTGAACGAGAACAACACGGCGGACGGGAACGTGGAGCCGTCGATGACGAAGGTCCCGACCAGGATGGCAACCACGGCCGCGCCGAGCACTCCCCATTGCAGGATGCGACTCGTCCCCGCTTCGAACCCCGGCTGTCCTGGGTCGAGGCGCTCGCTGGCCCGCGTCGTCAGGCGGTCGAGCATGATCGCCATGATGACGATCGCCAGCCCGGCGTCGAAGGCAACGCCGACGTTGTTGATCTGCAGGGCCTTGATGAGGTTCTTGCCGAGGCCGGGCGTGTCCACCAGCGCCGTGATCACGACCATCGAGAGCGCCATCATGATCGTCTGGTTGATGCCGAGGACGATGGTCCGGCGGGCCATCGGGACCTGGACCTTCATCAGCAGCTGGCGACGGGTTGCGCCGAGCGACGTCGCTGCCTCGACGGTGGCCGGGGCGACGCCGCGGATTCCGAGGGCCGTGATTCGGACCGCGGGCGCGATTGCGTAGATGACGGTGACGATGGCTCCCGTCGTTGGACCGATGAGAAAAATCAGTGCGAACGGGGCGAGGTAGGCGTAGGTCGGCATGATCTGCATGACGTCCAGGATCGGCCGGATAGCCGCGTAGAACCGTTCGCTGCGCCCGGCCTGGATGCCGACCGGGATTCCGATGAGCAGGCTCACGGTGACTGCCGCGAAGGTGAGCGCGAGCGTCTCGATGCTCCGATCCCACAGGCCGAGGACGCCGAACGACAGGACGCCCGTCAGCATCAGCCCACCGAGCCGCCGCCCGCCAACCAGCAGGCCGATTCCACCGGCCACGATCGTGAGGCCGGGCCAGGTGAGTGCCTGGAGGATCCCGAGATACCCGGCGTACAGCGCGCCCATCGTCGAGCGGACGGCGACGATCAGGACCACGAGGATCGGGTTCGAATTGCGGTTCGCGTCGATCCAGGCACGGAAATCATTCAACGTGCGGAAGAATGGAGCGTCGTTGTCGTGGCGGACGGTCCACTGTCCGGCGAAGACCACGTACAGGACGACCGCGGAGATCGCAAGGATGAGCAGCCAGAACCCGCGGGAGCGTGGGACGCTCGGAAGAGCCATCGGCGAGGCCGACGCCGTCACGCGGAGGCCTCGCCCGGTCCCGTCATGGCGCTGAGGATCTGGCGGCGATCCACGAGGCCAAGGACCTGGTTCCCGTCAACGACCCGGATCGGCTTCTCGGTCTGCGAAGCGACGCTGACTGCGTCGCGGATGATCGTGGTAGCCGGGAACTCAGGACCATCAAGCGCGTCGTCTGGCCCCGCCGGACGCATGATCCAGCGCAGGGTCAGGATGTTCGCCTTGGCCACATCCTGAACAAAGTCGGCGACGTAATCGTCGGCCGGAGCTCCCACCACTTCCTCGGGAGAGCCGGCCTGGACGATCCGCCCGTCGCGCATGATCACGATGTGATCACCGAGCTTGAGCGCCTCGGCGAGGTCATGGGTGATGAAGACCATCGTCTTGCCGACCTCGTGATGAAGCCGGATGACCTCGTTCTGCATGTCTCGCCGGATCAGCGGGTCCAGGGCACTGAACGGCTCGTCGAAGAACATCACCTCTGGATCGCCTGCGAGCGCGCGCGCGAGGCCGACGCGCTGTTGCTGGCCGCCCGAGAGTTGTTCCGGATAGCTGTCCATGTGGGCCTCGAGACCGACCAGCTCGCACATCTCGCGGGCCCGCGCGCGGCGCGCCTCTCTGGCGTCCCCGCGAATCTCGAGGCCGAAGGCCACGTTATCGATGACCCGGCGATGTGGCAGCAGGCCGAAGTTCTGGAAGACCATGGAGAACCGCCGCCGGCGCAGCTCGCGGAGGCGCTCGTCACTGGCTTCCCGGACGTCCTCGCCGTCCAGGAGCACCTGGCCGAGGGTCGGTTCGATGAGCCGCGTCAGGCATCGGACGAGGGTGGACTTGCCGCTGCCGGACAGGCCCATGACCACGAACACTTCGCCGGACTTCACATCGAAGGAAACGTCACGGACCGCGATGGTGGAACCGGTCTGGAGGCGGAACTCCGAGTTCGTCAGCTCGAGCAACGGGGAGCCGGCGATCTTGGCTTCGGCCGGACCGAAGATCTTCCACAGCCCGCGGACCGCGATGGTCGGTTCGACGCCCGTTGAACGGTCGGTCTGCGCGGTCTGCACGCGTTCCACCTCGAGGAGCGCCACGGGACGCCCACGGTATGGGAGCGCCGGTCGGACCTTCTGAGGATCGACCCGTGGGTATGTCCGCGTCAAGCCGCACGGCCGAACGTTCCGCTCCTGCGGCCCTCGAAACGGAGTTGCGGCAGCCGAGGTTCCCGGCGCAAACTGGGGGACGTCCCACTGCTCGACGCGCAGCACATCCGCGCCCGGCGGATCGCACTGGAGCCACGATTGCCTGCTGATCTCGTTGCCGTTCGCTCGACCGCGATGTTCATTGACGGCGCCTGGTGCGATGCCGCGTCCGGGGCGACCTTTCCGGCCACGAACCCGGCCACGGGACTCGTCATCGCGAACGTGGCGAAGGGCTCACGCGAGGACGCGGGGCGGGCTGTGGCTGCGGCCCTGGCCGCACGTCGAGGCTGGCAACGGACGTCGGCATTCGAGCGCGCGGCAGCGCTCGAGCGGGTCGCCTCGAACATCGACGCGCGCCGGGACGAGCTGGCCGAAGCCCTGACCCTGGACCAGGGCAAGCCGCTCAAGGCGGAGGCCTACGGCGAGGTCGAGGAGCTGTACGTCTACTTCCGGATGGCCGCCGCGGACGCAACACGCCTCGATGGCCTCATGCCACCGTCCGTGGATCCGAACAAGCGCGTCCTCATCTACCGCGTCCCGATGGGTGTCGTGGGGATCGTCACCCCGTGGAACTGGCCGTACACGATGCCGGCCGAGATGATTGCCCCGGCCCTCGCGGGCGGCAACACGGTCGTCTGGAATCCCGCGACGCTGACGTCGTACTGCGCAACCGTCCTGGCGTCCTGTCTCGCCGATGCCGACTTCCCGCCCGGCGTGTTCAATCTCGTGACGGGGCCAGGGTCCGAGGTCGGCGACGAGCTGGCCGGGCATCCAGATGTCGCGGCCATCGGGTTCATCGGATCGACCGCCACCGGAGGCAAGATCGCGGAACGGGCCATCGGCAAGGAGCTCCTCCTCGAAATGGGCGGGAACGGGCCGCTGGTCATCCTCAAGGACGCCGACCTCGATGCCGCCATCACGGCCACGCTCACGGCCTGCTTCCTGAATGCAGGCCAGAGCTGCACCGCGGGCGAGTGGATTCTGGTCGACCAGGCGATCCACGGGGACTTTCTCGAGCGGCTGACCGCGGCCATGCGCCGCGACACCCGCCTCGGCGATCCGCTCGACCCGCGGACCACGATGGGTCCGCTCAACAACGAGGCGACCGCCGCGAAGACCGAGCGGCACGTGGCCCAGGCCATCGCGGCCGGCGCCGTGGTGGTGACCGGCGGATCCCGCAGCCCCGAACTCGGCAGCCCGCTCTTCTACCAGCCGACCGTCCTGACCGGGATCAAGCGCCAGATGGAAATCGCGCGCGAAGAGACCTTCGGGCCGGTGGCCCCGATCACCCGGATCGACGGCATCGAGGAGGCCATCGACATCGTCAATGCGTCGGCGTTTGGGCTCCTCAATGCCATCTTCACCCGCGACCTCCGGGTCGGAATCCACTTCGCCGAGTCGGTTCGGGCCGGATGGGTCAACATCAACGAAGGCACGAACTACTGGGAATCGCACCTGCCGTTCGGCGGTCGTGCGGGCTCCCAGAGCGGCATGGGTCGCGTCGGAGGACGCTTCTCCATCGAGCGCCTGACCGAGATGAAGACGGTGATCCTGAACCTCGCCTGATCGACCATCCCGCCCGGATGCGGGACGAACCGGCCCAGCGGGCCCGACACGCAACCCCGGCCCGAGCGGGCCGCAACAAACGAACCGAACTGGAGGACTTCGAACCCATGGCCTCGCTGCCGGAGCGCGCAAAGGTCGTCATCGTCGGAGCCGGGATCGTCGGCAACTCGATGGCCTATCACCTGGCCAAGCTGGGTTGGCGGGACATCGTCCTGCTCGAGAAGGGGACGCTCCCAAATCCTGGCGGCTCGACCGGCCATGCCTCGAACTTCATCTTCCTGACGGACCACAACAAGGAGATGGCGGCCTTCACCATCGACAGCGCCAACCAGTACCGCGATCTGGGCGTGTACCACGAGTGCGGCGGCATCGAGGTTGCGCGGACGCCCGAGCGGATGGAGGAGCTGAAGCGCCGGATGGCCTCCTCGAAGTCATGGGGCATCGATGGCGTTCGCCTCCAGACCCCGGCCGAGGTCAAGGCGATGGTCCCGTTCATCGATGAATCGATCATCCTCGGCGGCTTCTACACACCCGGGGTCGGGGTGGTCGATTCACTCCAGGCCGGCACGCTCATGCGCCAGATGGCCCAGGAGATGGGTGCCTTGACGATCGCGGCCGGGGTCGAGGTGACCGGGGTCGACACCGAGTACGGCCGGGTCACTCGCGTCCGCACCGACCACGGCGACATCGACACCGAGTACGTGGTCATCGCCTGCGGCATCTGGAGCCCGCGCATCGCGAAGATGGCCGGCGCGTCGATCCCGCTGATCCCGGCGGTCCACCAGATGATCGACATCGGTCCCGTTCCGATGTTCGCGAATGCCCGGACCGAGGTGGACTACCCGATCGTGCGGGACATGGACACCAACATGTACGAGCGCCAGCACGGCAACGGGTTCGAGGTCGGCTCATACGCCCACCGCGCGATCCTCATGGACCCGGACGACATCCCGTCCATCGAGGCCTCGGCACTGTCCCCGACGATGCTCCCGTTCACCCAGGAGGACTTCGATCCGCAGCTCGAGGATGCCCTCGAGTTGTTCCCGTCGATCGTCGGTGACGAGAAGGTCGGCGTGAAGCTGGCGATCAACGGGCTCCTGAGCCTGACCCCGGATGGCAACCCGATCATCGGCGAAACCCCCGAGGTCAAGAACCTCTGGTCGGTTGCCGCAGTCTGGATCAAGGAGGCGCCCGGGATCGCGAAATGCGTTGCCGAGTGGATGACCCACGGGACGCCCGAGGTCGATCCGCACGGCTCCGATATCGCCCGCTTCTACGACCACCACAAGACCTGGCAGCACATTCGCGCCCGGACGACCGAGGGATTCAACAAGACCTACGGCATCGTCCATCCGATGGAGCAGTGGGAGAGCAACCGGCCCATCCGACGCTCGCCGGCTGCGGTCCGGCATACGGAGCTCGGGGCCGTTGCCTTCGAGGCTGCGGGCTGGGAGCGGCCGTTCTGGTACGCGTCCAACGAGCCCCTCCTCGCCGAGTATGGCGAGCGGGTCATGCCGCGGGCCGCGGAGTGGGATTCCCGCTGGTGGAGCCCGCTGATCAACGCCGAGCACCTCGCGATGCGCGATCGTGCCGGCCTGGTGGACCTGTCCGCGTTCGCGATCTTCGACGTCACGGGACCCGGCGCCCTCGCCGCGCTCGAGCGACTGTGCGTCAACAAGGTGGACGTGCGGCCGGGCAAGACCGTCTACACGCCGCTCCTCAACGCGGCCGGCGGGATCCTCGCCGACCTCACGATCATGCGGCTGGCCCACGACCACTTCCGGGTGGTCACCGGCGGCGGCATGGGCATGCGCGACAAGAAGATCTTCGTCGACGGCCTGCCGGCCGACGGGACGGCGCAACTCGTTGACCTGACCAGCGCGATGACGACGTTCGGGCTGTGGGGCCCCAGGGCCCGGGACATCCTCGCATCGGTCACCGATGCCGACGTCAGCCACGCGGCCTTCCCGTTCCTGACCTCGAAGTCCATCGACATCGACGGCGTCCGGACGCTGGCATCGCGAATCAGCTATGTCGGCGAGCTCGGCTGGGAGATCTACGTCCCGATGGAACAGGGCCTCCGCGTCTGGGATGCGCTTTGGGCGGCCGGGAAGCCGCACGGCATGGTCCCGGTGGGGATCGGCACGTACGCCGTGACGTCCCGGCTCGAGAAAGGCTACCGCGCCCACGGCGCGGAGCTGGAGCTCGATTTCAACCTCGTCGAGGCGGGCATGGCGCGGCCTTCGCTCAAGGACGCGGACTTCGTCGGCCGGGCCGCGTACGAGGCGCAGCGCGCTGTCGACCCGGTGACGATCCTGTGTACGCTCACCGTCGATGACCCGACGTCGTCGAGCGGCGTCACGCGCTACATGCTCGGCCGCGAGCCGATCCTGACGCCCGACGGCCGATCGATCGTGGATGCGAAGGGCCGCCGCTCGTACGTGACGAGTGCCGGCTCCGGGCCATCGGTCGGGAAGCATCTCCTGATGACCTACCTGCCGCCCGAGCACGCGGTCGAGGGGACGAAGCTCGTCGTCGAGTACTTCGGCGAGCATTACCCGGTGACCGTGGCGATTGCCGGCGCGACGCCGCTGTTCGACGCCGACAACGCCCGGATCCGGGCGTGAGTAGCGATTTCGGCGTGACCGCGAGTCCCAAGGCACGTGCCGGCGCCCGGCGGGGCCACGCGTGAGGGTCCTCGTCTGCGTCAAGCGCGTGCCCCAGACCGGGGGCCGCATCGTCCTGACCGCCGATGGCCAGGAGATCGATACCAAGTTCCTTGGCTTCACGATCAGCCCGCACGAGGAGTGCGGGGTCGAGGAGGCGGTCCGGATCATCGAGGCGCAGGGCGGCGAATCGGTCGTCCTGACGCTTGGTTCCGCGGCCGCCGAGGAACAACTTCGCGATGCGATGGCGCTCGGGATCGATCGAGCGGTCCTGCTGGAGACCGACGGCTCCGAATGGGATCCGATCTCGACTGCAGCGATCATCGCCGACACGATTCGGGCCCAGGAGGCGGCTGGTGGCCCGTTCGATCTCGTGATTTTCGGCAACGAATCAGCGGATAGCGGTGGGTTCCAGGTCGGAATCCGGGTCGCCGTCGCGCTCGGACGCCCGGTGGTCAACGGGCTCAAGGGGCTGACGCTCGGTTCCGGATCCGTGACCGCGCGCCGTGAGGCGGCCGGCGGCGGCTGGGAGACGTACGAGCTGCCGACGCCCGCGATCGTGGGCGTCAAGGAGGGGCTCAATCTGCCTCGTTACCCCTCGGTTCCGGGCCGTCTCCGAGCAAGGAAGAAGGAAGTCGAACGGATCGCGATCGGCGCCGCGGGCTCCGGTCCGGCCGCCTCGTCCGGGGCTCCGATGGGGCCAATCAAATCGATGCTGCGGCTGCCCCAGGAGGCCGAATCCCAGGTGGAGATCCTCGGTCGAGGCGCCGACGCCGCGCCCGTGGTCGTGGACCTGCTCCAGAAGCTCGGGTTGGTGGCGCGATGAGCGGCCCGATCCTCGTTCTCGTCGAGCTCGGCTCCGGTGATGCTGCCGGCGTCGCGGACCGCGTCTCGCTCGAGACGCTGGCATTCGCACGATCGGTGGCGGATGGGCTCGGAGGGGCGCCGATCGAGGCGGTCCTCTTCGGCCCGGATGCGAGCTCAGCAGCCGCCGGCCTGGGAGCCCATGGCGTAGTGACAGCGCATGTCATCACGGACCCGGCGATCACTGGCGCCTATGCTCCCGCGGCCTGGGGCGCAGCGCTGGCTGAGCTCGCTGGAGCGAGGGGCGCGGTTGCGGTTATTGGTCCCGGCACGGATCACGGGGCGGAAGTGGTGGCCCACAGTGCGTCCCGACTCGGGATGCCGCTGGCGGCCAACGTGCTCGCGGCGACACCCGGCGCCTCCTGGACGGTCACGCGCCAGCGGTGGGCGGGCAGCCTTTTGGAGGATGCCGCGCTCGATGCCCCTGTTCGCTGCCTGACGATGGCACCGCACGCCGTTGCCGTCGACGAACGAGCCGGTTCACCGGCCGCGGCAGTGGCGCCGTTCGCGCCGATCGTCCTGGCCGAAGACCTCGCGGTCCGCGTGACGGGTCACGAGCCGCCCTCGAAGGGTTCGATCTCGCTGACCGATGCGAAGGTCGTGGTCGGTGGCGGGCGAGGCGTCGGTTCCTCGGCCGCGTTCTCGGAGCTCGAGGAGCTCGCGGAACTGCTCGGCGCGGCCATCGGGGTGTCGCGCGTCGTCACGAGCAACGGCTGGCGCCCGCATACCCAACAGGTCGGCCAGACCGGACAGCGCATCGCCCCTGACCTGTACATCGCATGCGGGATCAGCGGCGCAATCCAGCACATCGTCGGCTGCAAGTCCGCCAAACGGATCCTGGCCATCAACACCGATGCCGAGTCGCCGATCATGGCGCTCGCGGACTACGCGGTCATCGGCGACCTGCACCAGGTGGTGCCGGCCATCAGCGCGGAGATCCGCCGGCGCGCCTGAACATCGCGCACTTCCACCGCAACCCAGAAGGAGGGCCGGCATGCCGATCGATTCGATCAGGCTTCGCGAGTTCGCGGAGGCATACACCGCGGCGTGGTGCAGCATGGACCCGGATCGCGTCGCGGCTCACTTCGCAGCCGAAGGCTCCCTCGCGATCAATGGCGGGACTCCCGCCGTCGGGCGCGACGCCATCGCCGCCACCGCCCGCGGGTTCTACGCTGCCTTGCCCGACATGCAGGTCTACTTCGATGACCTTGTCGTCGACGGCGCGCGGGTCGAATACCACTGGACGTTCACGGGCACGAATACCGGGCCTGGTGGCACCGGGAACGCAGTTCGGGTCATGGGCCACGAGACCTGGACGATCGACGATGACGGGCTGATCGCGGCTTCGTCGGGCTCGTACGACGCCGCGGAGTACGCCCGGCAACTGGCCGAAGGGATCTAGGGCGAGCCGGTGACATCAATGAGCGCTGAACGAGACTCGTCCCGGTTCAGATCGAAGCGCCGGTCCGTGAACGAGCGGTAGCGTGCGCCGGACGATACCGGGCTCAATCATGGAGCGCGCGCAATGCAGGAGGACGGAATGACCGATCCGCGGACATCCAGGCGCGAGGGCCCCGACGCCTGCCTCCGGTGCGGAACCGAGATGGGCTCAATGGGTATCGAGGAATTCCGGATTGGCGGAACCAGCGGCGGCTGGAAGCTGCTGTTCGGCGAATGGGCCGAGCTCGGGGAGCAGATGATCAAGTTCGAGATGCTGGCGTGCCCATCGTGTCGCCACGTCGAATTTCGGGTTCCGGTCGGGGAGTAGGACGGCGCGGACCCGTCGCGGCGAACAGGGCAATCCCGCCGATCGAGTCGAGCTCCACGTGATCGAACGACGCCTCGATGATCTCGCGAAGGCCCGACTCCGAGTCAGCGAGGTTGTCGAACGCGCCCTGTCGATTGAACGCGCCGAGGAACCGTCGTGCGATCCAGTTGTGGTGGCCCGATCTCCCGAGGACCGAGGCGCCGAAGAGGACGCCCGATGGCGCCAGCGTCGCAGCAACGTTGGCCACGGCGGCCGCCTTGTGGGACATCGGTCCAGGCAGGCAATGGATCACGAGGTGGAGCGCGGCCGAGTCGTACGGTCCGGCGACCGGAAGCGGCTTCAGGACATCGGCTTCGACGGCGGTCACATCGAACCGCTTCAGCCTTCGCGAAACGTGGCCCAGGACGTCCTTGTTCGGATCGACGATCGTGACCGCGCTGCCGTCAGTCAGGCCGGAGTGCTCGAGGAAATAGCCCGTTCCCGGGCCGACATCGAGGTGGTTCGGGCGAATGTGGCGCCGATACCGCTCGAGCAGCCCACTCGTCGGACACTCCCAGACGAACCGGGCGATCGGCCCGAGCACGAGCGGGTCATACAGGTTCAGGAGCGCCCGGGTGTAGTCCTTCTGCCCCGCATAGGCGGGATCGTCACGATCCATCGCTACCTCCGGCCATCGTCCACCTTTGCCGACGGATTGTTTGTGGCAGCCCAGTGGCGGCCGTCGCGATGCCCCACACGAGCCCGGCGACCAATCCGTCCCAGCCATGGTCCTGCGCCCAGCCGAGTTGTGTCTCGGTCAGCGGGAGCCCGATCAGATTCCCGGACCAACTACCGACGATGAGGCCGATGGCCCAGGCGCCACCGATAACCGCAAGCACGACGGGTCGACGCTCCCCGAGGATCCACCTCGCGGCGCCGGCGGTGACCAGACACGCGACGACTGCGTACACCGCGAACGGCAGCTGCGTTGATGAACCGTCGTTGATGCCATGGGTGACGCCCACCATGACAGCCATCATCGCGACGACTCGTGACCCCGCACGCAGCGAGAGGAGAAGGGCGACCCACGCCAGCACACCAACGAACAGGCCGTTGACGGCGCCCAGGATCAATCCGAAAACGCCGGCGGCCGGATCAAACGCTGACGAACCGTAGCTCCCTGGAAAGTGGAGTGCGGCACCACCCATCGTGAATCCGATGGTGATCGCTACGATCCACGCGAGGCCTGTGATCATGCCAAGGACCCTTTCGGTCGATGATCTAGGTATATCGTGATGCGTTATAGCACCGCCGGGGCATCGCGTCGAATCAAGATCGGTGATCGGCTGCCACTTCTGTTTGGCGGATCTGGCGCGTACCATCGGCGTCATGGCTGAAGATGACCAGACGACGGCCATGTGGCGGTCGCTCCTAACGGGCGTCGATCCGTCCCTGATGAAGACGCGACGGCTGTGGAAGCACGTGCCGTCCTCGCCTCGATGCAAGGTCTGCGCCTCGCCGTTCCGAGGACCTGGCGGCGCAGTGGCTCGCCTGCTCTGGCACGGGCCGATGCGGGACAACCCGTTGCTGTGCACGGCCTGCTTCGGCCAGCTCTCGAAGTTTCCGGGCGGAGCGGATATCGAGATCAGCGTCGTCTTCGCGGATGTCCGGGGCTCGACAGGGCTTGCAGAGCGCATCTCGGCCAGCCGATTTCGAGCGTTCCTCCAGGACTACTACCGGGTTGCTGCGGGCGCGATCGACGCCAATGGCGGCATCATCGACAAGTTTCTTGGCGACGGGATCATGGCCCTGTTCATCCCGGTGATCACGGGGGAGAACCATGCGGCTCGAGCCATCGATGCCGGGGCAGCCGTTCTTGCCGCGGTCGAGCGGAGCGGACTCCGAGACAAGGGGTTCCACGTCGGGGCGGGTGTTCACACCGGTGAGGCCTTCGTGGGGGCCATCGGTAGCGCCGACAAGATCGATTTCACGGCCCTCGGGGACACCGTGAACATCGCCGCCCGCCTCGGTGGGTTGGCCGGGCCAGGCGAGCTCCTCGTCAGCCGCGCGACCTGGGATCGAGCTGGACGTAGCGAACCGCCGGCGGAGCGCGAGGTCGAGATCGCCGGTCGGACCGGTACGCTCAAGGTCGTCGCGACGGGTGGCGAGCCGGTAGGCCAGACGCTTGCCCAGGAGTCGAAACGGTGATGGCCAAGCACGCAACCGTCGACGCTTACATGTCTGCCCTGCCGGAGACGATGCGAATCGCTCTCGACCAGCTGCGCACCACGATTCGCTCGGCCGCACCGGAGGCCGATGAGGTCATCGCCTATGACATGCCGGCCTATCGGTTGAACGGGAAGTTCGTCGTGTCATTCTCCGCCTTCAAGAACCACTGCAGCCTGTTTCCGGCGAGCGGCGCAGTTCTCGCGGCGCATGGCGACGCTCTGCGCCCGCACCTGTCGGGCAAGGCGACGCTCCGATTCGATCCTGCGAAGCCCATTCCCGCCGAGTTGATCGCGGACATCGTGCGGATCCGCCTGGCGGAGCTGTACGGGGCGTAGACAACCCGCGAGCCGGCCCGGAGCTCGGCAGCCCGCCGCCACGGACCGAGCGCCGAGCCGGCCCGGATGCGTGTGCTACGTTATGCGCATAGCAACGCACACTTGGAGCACACCGATGGCCCTGGCCCGAACAAACCTGACCCTGCCTGAGGAGCTCATCGCCGAGGTCGATGCGATCGCGGGCCCCCGTGGACGGAGCCGCTACGTGGCGGACGCGGTTGCCCAGCGAGTGAAGCGCGACCGGCTCCTCCGAGCCATCGATGTCTCGGCCGGCTCGTTCGTCCCGGCGGGAGGTCGCCCCTTGACGCGCGTCGAAGTCGCCGCGCTCGTCGATGAACTGCGCGCCGAAGTGAGCGGCTGATGGCACGCTATCTCCTCGATTCGGCGCTCCTGATCGATCACGGTAATCGGGACGCGGACGCCACGGCGCTGCTTCGCGGGCTCGTTGAGGATGGGCACGACCTGTATACCTGCGATGTCGTGACGTGCGAGACCCTGTCGCGCGGAGACGAGGCGGACCTGCGGCACATGACGGCGCTGCTCGATGCCCTCGAATACGTGTCGACGACCCCGGCCGCGGCGCGTTCCGCGGGCACGGCTCGGCGACAGCGGAACGCTTCGGGCGGCAAGCGGGCACTCGGCGACGCCCTGATCACGGCAATTGCGGCCGATCTCGGGGCCATCGTGGTCACCCGCAATCGCCGTGATTTCGAGCGGTCGGGGATCCAGATCCTCGGGTACTGAGCCGGGCCTACCCTGCGCCCGCTCGGTCGAGCCGACGCTGCCCGAGCGAAAGCGCGAGCGGAACCATGAGCGCCGCAATTCCGACGAGGGCCCACAGGACGGCGTCGAAGTCGCCGGTCGCGTCGCGGAGGAAACCGAGCGCGACGGGCGCAACCGATGAGATGAGGTAACCGGCCAGAAGCATCAGAGCCGACAGGGAAGCTGCTTCGGCCGCGTCACCGGCGACGTCGACGGGCAGGGTCAGCGCGAGCGGGAAGAACGCCCCGATCCCGAGCGCGAGCAGTGCAGTCATGCCGAGCGCCACGGGTGATCCTGGCCCGGCATCGGGGCTGAGCACGATGCCGAGGCTGCCGATGACGGCCACGATGGCCGCGCCCGTCATCTGGGTCCGGCGCGTGCCTATGCGGTCGCCGAAGATCGGCACCGAGAGACTCGCGAGGAGACCGATTCCGTTGAAGAACGCGATCAGGCCGGCCGCCTGCCCGACGGTCCAGCCGCGCTCGACGTATGCACTCGCCAGCCAGGTGATCGATCCGTAGAAGAGCGTCGACTGCGAGGCGAACACGAGACCGAGTAGCCAGGCCGACGGGCGCCGCCACGGGAGGTTCGGCAACTTCGGTCGGGATCGGCCAGCAACGTCGGGCGGGAGCAGCACGAGCCAGGAACCCAGCGAGACGAACGCGGCCGCAGCGACAACCGCGAACGCGGGTCGCCATCCACCGAAAGCGTTGGACAGCGGGACCACGGCCGCGGCGGCGATCGAGCCGCCGATGATCATGCCGGCCACGTACGCGCCCGTGCCCGCTGCTGGATGGTGTGGTGTCCGAGCGCGGACCGTCATGGACAGGATCGGGCCAGAGAGCGCCATCCCGGCACCCATCCCGACGGTTGCGAGAAGAACTGATGTCGTCTCCGGGGCGACGGCGCGGATGAGCCCGAACGTCCCGATGAGGGCCACGCAGGCAGCTGCTCCGAGTCGAGGTCCGATAGACGCCGCGAGAACCGGCCCGAACGGCGCCAGGAGGCCCATGCACAGGACCGGGATCGTGCCGAGCAGCCCGGCAACCGCGTGGCTCATCCCGAGGTCGGTCTGGAGTTGGCCGACGATCGGCCCAATGACGAGGATCGGCGTCCGGAGCGCCAGCCCGACCAGAGCAAGCGCCGGGAGTGTGCGAGCCAGCCCGGCTGGCCGCGTGGTCACGCGCCTCCTCCTCGAATCCTGATTCCGATCCGGGCGGCGGCGGCGGTGACCGCGGCGGCAACAGCGCCGGTCTGGCCGGGAGCCGGGAACCGGTAGGTCGGCCCGTGGACGTGGACCGCGGCGATGAGCTCGCCGTCCGGGCCGGCGAAACCCGCCGCCACCGACGCGATGCCCTCGGCAAATTCCTCGCGTACCCAGGCATGCCCGTCGCGCCGGACGTCCCGTAGCCGTTCGATGAGGGTGCCCGCGTCGATCAGGGTGGCCGCGGTGAACGGTTCGAGTGGCTGAGCCAGGAACCGGGCAAGTGCCGGCGGCCCCAGGTGGGCCAGGAAGACCTGCCCGGACGAGACCGCGTGCATCGGGATCCGGGACCCGGTCCAGTCCCGAACCTGCACCGGGTTCGGCGAATCGACCTGGTCGATGTAGTGAACGGTTCGCCCGTCCGGAACGGACAAACCTGCCGCCTCACCGGTCTCATGGGCAAGCTCAACGAGCGCGGGGTGGGCGATCGCGACGAGGCCGCGGGTCTCCTGGCGGCCGGACGCAAGCGTCGCGATCCGCGGCCCGAGCCGGTAGCGCGTCTCGCCGGGAACCTGCTCCACGGCCCCCTCGCGCTCGAGCGATGCGAGCATCCGCGCCGCTGTCGACTTCGGCAGTCCCACGCGCGCGGCAACGTCGGTGACGCCGACGGGGCCGTCAGCGAGCGCTCCGAGCACGGAAAAGGCGCGTTCGATGCTCTGGACTCTGGACATTGACCATCCTGTGGGCTAGGCTGGCGATCGCTTGTTCCATCATACGGCATCGTTCCACGATGTGGAACCGCCCGCACGATGGAACCGCCCCTCGACGGGAGGTCGAGGGACGTTCACGATCGGGCCCGCGGGATCTCCGCGACGCACAGGAGCCATCGACTCGATGACGCAGGACGGCTACACCGATATCGATCTGAACGGGCTCGCCGATGGCGAGCTCACCGAGCAGATGCACAACGATCTCTACGACGGCATGGCCGCGGAGATCACCCAGGGCACGAACATCCTCCTCGGGCGCGGCTGGACCCCGGACCGCGTCCTCAACGAGGCGCTCGTCGAGGGGATGCGGATCGTCGGGATCGACTTCCGTGACGGGATCCTGTTCGTGCCGGAAGTCCTTCTGGCCGCCAACGCGATGAAGGCCGGAATGGCGATTCTTCGGCCGCTCCTCGCTGAGACCGGCGCGAAGCCGATCGGCAAGGTCGTGATCGGCACGGTCAAGGGCGACATCCACGACATCGGCAAGAACCTCGTGGCGATGATGCTCGAGGGCGCCGGTTTCGAGGTCCACGACCTCGGCATCAACACCGACGCGGAGAAGTTCATCGCGGCGCTCGAGCTGCACAAGCCGGACATTCTCGGCATGTCGGCGCTGCTGACCACGACGATGCCGTACATGAAGGTCGTGATCCAGACGCTCAAGGACCGCGGCATGCGGGACGACTACATCGTCCTCGTCGGCGGGGCGCCCCTCAACGAGGAATTCGGCAAGGCCGTCGGCGCCGACGCCTACTGCCGCGATGCTGCCGTGGCGTCCGAAACTGCTCGCCGCCTGGTCGATGAACGCCGTGCGCAGGTCGCCTGACGCCGACCCGGCAACGGCCGTCAACGGCCCGACGCGCGGGTTCCGCAATCGTGGGCTCGGGAACCGCCGGACGACGCGGCGCCCTCTGGTGATCGGCTGCGGCGCCCTTGCCCGCGAGCTCGTCGCCCTGACGCGTTCCGCGGGCCTGCCCGAGGTTGATCTCACCTGCCTGCCGGCCACGCTCCACAACCGGCCGGAGCGAATCCCGGAAGCGGTCCGTGCCCGGATCCGCAAGGCACGCGATGCCGGCCGAGATCAGCTGTTCGTGGCGTACGCCGACTGCGGCACCGGCGGGATGCTCGATCGGGTGCTCGAGGAGGAGGGCGTGGCTCGACTCGAAGGCGCGCACTGCTATGAGATCTACGCCGGCCGTGCCGCGTTCGCGGCCATGTCCGACGAAGAGCCGGGCACCTTCTACCTGACCGATTTCCTTGCCCGCAATTTCGAGCGCCTGGTCATCCAGGGCCTCGGCATTGATCGCCACCCGGAGCTCCTGCCGATGTACTTCGGCAACTACACGCGTGTCGTGTTCCTCGCCCAGACGGACGACGCGGCATTGACGACGCTTGCTCGTCGCGGGGCACGGCGCCTCGGGCTGCGGTTCGAGCGCCGATTCACCGGCCACGGCGAATTGAAGCCTGCGATGGCGGCGTTCCGCACAGGCTCTCAACCGGCGCTCGCCCAGGCGCCCGTCCAGCTCGGGGCCTCCGCCTGATGCCCGCGACGCTGACCACCATCTGGTGGCGGGACATTCCCGCCCAGGTCGTGGCAAAGGAAGGGCGGAACACCCACAAGATCGTGCTTCACGCTCGCTTCCAGGT
>JANMNF010000012.1:0-15372 GCA_031373765.1 Chloroflexota bacterium | reverse complement strand
GATCGCCCCGCCTGGGTCGAGCGATACCACAGCCAAGGGCTCCGACACATCGTCGGGGTTGGGAAGGAATCCTGATGCCGCGAATCGTGCTCATCGGCGCCGGCAGCGTCGAATTCACCATGAACCTCCTCGGGGACATCCTGTCGTACCCGGAACTCCGGGACGCCGAGCTCGTCCTGCACGACATCAACGCGGATCGGCTGGCGACCGCTGAACGCATGGCGGCGTGGACGGCCAATGCCCTCGGGGCGACGCCGACTGTGACCAGCTTCCTCAACCGGCGCGAGGCTCTGGCCGGCGCGGACTACGTGATCAATACAATCCAGGTCGGCGGAGCCCGCGCCGCGGCCCTGGACTTCGGGATCCCCGCGAACTACGGCCTGTCATACACGATCAACGACACCATCAACGTCGGTGGCGTGCTCCGCGGCCTGCGCACGATTCCGGTGGTGCTCGGTATCGCCGACGATATGGCCGACATCTGCCCTGACGCGCTCCTGCTCAACTACACGAACCCGATGGCCATGCTCGTCCGGGCCGTGGGTGAAGCAGTCGGGATCGGGGTGACCGGGTTGTGCCACTCGGTCTACTGGACCGTCGACCGACTCGCGGGCTACGTCGGCGTACCGGCGTCGGAAGTCGACGCCCTGTCGGCCGGGGTCAACCACCTCGCCTGGATCCTCCGCCTCGAGCACCGGGGGCGGGATCTCTATCCGGACCTGCAGGCATTCGTCGAAGCTGACCGCGTGCCGGATGACGACCTGGTCAGGGCCGACCTGTTCCGACGATTCGGTTATTACCCGACCGAGTCGTCCGAGCATCACGCGGAATACAACCCGTGGTACATCCCGAAGGGCCTCGTCGAGCCCTTCCACGTGCCAGTCGGGGAGTACCTCACGCGCGTAACGAACAACCTGGATACCTACGCGGAGACGAAGCGGAAGCTCGACGCGGGCGAGGACTTCGAGATCGAGCACAGCGGGGAATATGCCGCGGTGATCATCCATTCGATGACGACGGGGCAACCGGCGCGAATCGTGGCGAACGTGCCGAATCTCCCGGGATCGATCACCGCTGGCGCTGGCGGCACATTGATCACGAACCTCGCAGCCGACGCATGCGTCGAGGTGCCCGCCCTCGTGGATGGACTCGGTGTTCACCCGGTCGCGGTCGGCGCCCTGCCACCGCAGTGCGCCGCATACACCAGGCCGGCGGTCGACTGCCAGGAATTGACCGTGCGGGCGGCGCTCGACGAGGATCGCGACCTCGTCTACCACGCCGTACTGACGGATCCGATCATCCAGGCGCGTCTCACGCTCGATGAGGCCTGGCGGATGACCGATGAGCTGATCGCAGCCGAGGCCGAATGGCTCCCCGGCTGGTTGGGCGGAACGGCCCCGGACAGGTAGAAGGAGGAGGACCCGAGATGGACAGGATCCGACGATCCGGAGTGACGCGCCTCGCGACGGCGCTGGTCGCGAGCGCCTTGCTCGTTGCTGCCTGTGGCACGAATGGGAGTCCGACACCTCCCGGTACGGTCGGGCCCGGTTCTTCGACTTCGGGCACGTATGACGGCCCCGAGGTCACGATCACCTATTCGATCTGGGGCGATCCCGCCGAACTGAAGAGCCAGCAGGCTGTCGTCGACGCCTTCCATCTGGCCAACCCGAAGATCACGGTCAAGCCCGAGGTCTCGGACTGGGATCCCTACTTCGACAAGCTTCAGACGGGGCTGGCCGGCGGAGCCGCACCGGATGTTTTCGCGATGGATGGGCCGCTCTTTCCGGACTACCAGTCTCGGGACGTGCTGCTGGATCTCAAGCCCTATATCGACCGGGACGGCTACGACTTGACCAAGCTCGCCGACCAGGGCGTAGCCGACTTCACAACTTCCGATGGAGGCCAGTTCGGCCTGCCCCGGGACCTGAACACGATCGTCCTCTTCTACAACAAGACGATGTTTGATGCCGCCTCTATCCCGTATCCGGACGACACATGGGATTGGGCAAAGTTGGTCGAAGTCGCGAAACAACTCACGAAGGACGACAACGGCGACGGCACGGTCGACCAATGGGGCTTCTACTCCGAGACCACGGACATGGAAAACTACTGGTCCGAGCTCGTCTGGCAGGCCGGCGGCGAGGTGATGAACGCCGACAATTCGAAGACCCTCCTCGGCAGCCCGGAAGCTGCGACCGGAATCCAGTTCCTGCAGGACCTCATCTGGAAGCACAAGGTCATGCCGGAGCCGGCGTTGTTCGCCGAGATCGGCGACGGTTTCGAGCAGGGCAAGGCCGCTATGGAAGCGAACGGCTCGTGGCTCGTGCCGACCCACACGGCGGCGGGATCCGAGCTCGGATTCGATTTCGGGATCGCGGCAATCCCGAAGGGCCCCGCGGGCCGCTTCACGTCCGTCAACGCAACCGGGGCCGTCGTCTACAAGGGAACGAAGTCACCCGAAGCCGCGTGGGAATTCGTGAAGTACCTCGCCAGCCCGGCCGCGCAGGAGCTCCTGATGCAGCTGAAGGCCTCGCTGCCGGTCAGCAAGGAAGTGCTCGCCGGACCCTATGCCACCTCCTTCGACGGCGCCGATGTGCTCGCGGCGAGCCTGGACTACGCGAAGCTCAAGCCGTCGTTCGCCGGGTACAACGAGTTCACGACGATGCTTCAGGGCGAGCTCGACGTCAACGTGTTCAACGAGCCCAACAAGACGGCCGCTCAGGCTCTGGCCGATATCGTTCCGCAGCTAGACGCGTTCCTCGCCGGTCGATGACGCGCTCCGCCGCAAGGCCGCAGCGATGACTCAACCGGCCAACCGCGTCGCCCGGGCGCAAGCCCCAAGGCGACGCGGCGGACCGGTCGCCTCCGAAACCCGATGGGCGTGGCTGTTCCTTGCGCCCACGCTCATCGGGCTGGCGATCCTGTCGGCAGGCCCGATCCTGGCCACCCTTGCGATCAGCTTGACCAACTGGGACCTGCTGCGAGCTCCGGAGTGGGTCGGATCGGACAACTTCGGCAAGCTCTTGAACGACGGCCGGTTCATCGTCGCGGTCCGCAACACGTTGTTCTACACGGCGGTATCGGTGCCGCTGGGTCTGGTCCTGGGGCTCGGTCTGGCGCTGGCCCTGAACCAGAAGATGCGGGGGATCGCCTGGATCCGGACCGCCTACTTCCTGCCCCTCGTCACGTCCGCGACGGCCGTGGGTCTGGTGTGGGCGTGGATCTACGCCCCGTCTGACGGGATCCTGAACCTTCTCCTCCGCGTCGTCGGTGTTCCGCCTCAGAAGTGGATTTCCGATCCGTTCTGGGCAATGCCAGCAATCATCCTGATGAGCACATGGCAGGGCCTCGGGACGGGCGTGATCATCTTCCTGGCCGGCCTGCAGGGCGTTCCGCAGGACTACTACGACGCTGCCGCTGTTGACGGGGCTGGCCGCTGGGGTCGCTTCCGAAGCGTGACCTTGCCACTGATCACGCCGAGCATCTTCTTCACCGGCATCCTGTCCCTGATCTCCGCCTTCCAGATCTTCGACCAGGTTTTCGTTCTGGCACGGCCTGGCAAGCCGACAGAGGCCACCGTCACGCTCGTCTACTTCATCTACGAGAACGGCTTCAAGAACTTCAAGATGGGCTATGCCGCGGCCGCTTCCTGGATCCTGTTCCTGATCGTCGCGGTCCTCACCTGGCTTTACTTCCGCACGCAGCGGCGGTGGGTGCACTACCAGTGACCGGTTTCCGATGAGCGCCAACCTCGCGCCAACGTCTCTGGCCGTGACGAGACGACGCGCCCCGGGCCAGACCCTCCGAACGGCCCGCCGCGGGTTCCTGTACGCGGTGCTCATCCTGGGTGGCCTGATCATGATGGGCCCGTTCTTCTGGATGATCATCACGTCCCTCAAGACGCGTGCCGAAGTCTTCGGCGCGGCGCCCTTGAGCCTGCCGACGGGCGCCCACATCGAGAACTACGCGACGATGTGGAACGCCTTTCCGCAGGGGGTCACGTTCGGGACCTTCTTCGTCAACTCCCTCAGGCTGGCGCTCCTGACCACCGCCGGTCAGCTGGTGACCTCATCGATGGCGGCATATGCGTTCGCGGTCATCCCGTTCCGCGGCCGCGGGCCCCTCTTCGGGCGGCTGCTGGCGACCCTGATCATTCCGTTCCAGGTCGTCCTTGTCCCGAACTTCATCCTCTTCCGCTCCCTGCCACACCCGTTCAGTGAAAGCGGCAACTGGATCGGGACCCAGGAGCCGCTGTGGGTCGGGGCGTGGCTGGGCGGCGCCTTCGGCACGTTTCTGCTGCGGCAGTTCTTCATGACCGTCCCGAAAGACCTGGCCGACGCAGCCCGGGTGGATGGCGCCAATCCGTGGCAGATATTCACGCGCCTGTACCTGCCGCTGGCCCGGCCTGCGCTCGCGACGCTTGCGATCTTCACGTTCATGTGGACGTGGAACGACCTGCTCAGCCCCCTCATCTACCTCAACAATCTCGATCAGTACACGACGACGGTGGGGCTGGCGTTCTTCAAGGGCCAGTACATCGGCAAGTGGCCGGAAATGATGGCGGGGGCTCTGGTCAGCCTCCTCCCGATGATCGCCATGTTTGTCGTGGCACAGAAGTACTTCGTCCGCGGCATCACCCTGTCCGGACTCAAGGGTTAGCCAGGCTCCGATGGAGGCGCCACGCGAATCGGATATCGACGGCCTTCGCCTTGCCGACTTTCGGCCGGTATCCCAGCTCCGAGCCCCGGATCGCCGAGAAATACCGCCTGCAGCGCCGGTGTTTCCGACGATCGACGCCCACAACCACCTCGGCCCGACGCCGTTCTCGGACGGGTGGGGCCAGCGCTCAGCCAGCGAACTCGCGACAGCGCTCGATGCGTCGAATATCGCGGCGATCGTGGACCTCGACGGTGGGTGGGGGGATGCTCTCCGCCTGGAACTTGACCGCTGGGCGCCCCTCGGAGACCGCGTGGCCGTCTTCGCCGGGCTCGACTACTCGATGTGGGCCGAGCGGCGGGACTTCGGCGAGGTCGAGGCAGCGCGCCTGCGGGACGCCTCCGCGGCCGGCGCGCGCGGCCTCAAGGTCTGGAAGCTCCTCGGGCTCCGGGCGCGTGACGGCTCGGGCCGGTTGGTGCCGGTCGACGACGAACGCCTCGACCCGCTATGGGCGACCGCCGCTGCATTGCGGCTGCCAGTGACGATCCACGTCGCGGATCCAGTGGCGTTCTTCGAGCCCCTCGACGGCAACAACGAGCGATACGATGAATTGCGCGAGCACCCCGACTGGCATTTCTGGCCTCCGCGCGACCGCCGTCGTGCGGAGACGAGCGGCTTTCCCGGGTTCGACGAGCTGATCGACGGGCTTGAAGCCGTCATCGATCGCCATCCCGGGACAACGTTCATCGGAGCGCACGTCGGCTGCGCCGCGGAGGATCTCGGGCGCGTCGACAGGATGCTGGCCAGCTATCCGAACTGGAACGTCGACATCGCGGCCCGCATCGCCGAGCTCGGACGACAGCCATACACAACGCGCGACTTCATCATTCGTTGGGCCGATCGGGTCCTCTTCGGGACGGACGCCGCGCCGGATCCAGCAGCCTGGGCTGTGTATGCGCGTTTCCTCGAGACGCGCGACGAATCCTTCGCGTATGACCCTGATGGCGGGCCCGGCAGTCAGGGGCGGTGGCGGATCCATGGACTCGGCCTGCCCGAGGACGTCCTTCGTGCCGTCTACTCGGACAACGCCAGGCGCCTCATCTTCGGTTGATTCATCGCCGCGGATCGAGCGATCCAGGGCATCGTGAGGTTCGTTGCGAACCGTAGGCCGCTCGCGTGTCCTCCGCCATTGCGGCGTCTGCCCGGTGGGCGACCGCGTACGATCGCCCGATGCAGGCTGTGCATTACTCGGAGTTCGGCGGGGCGATCGCGGTTCGCGACGTGCCTGTCCCGTCCGTCCCGGCCGATGGCGCGGTTATTCGGGTAGAGGCGACGGGCCTCTGCCGATCCGACTGGCACGGCTGGATGGGCCACGATCCGGACATCCAGCTGCCGCATGTCCCGGGCCACGAGTTCGCCGGCATCATCGAGACCGTCGGGCCAAGCGTGACCCGGTGGCGCCCCGGCGCGCGCGTCACCTTCCCGTTCATCGGCGCGTGCGGCTCCTGCCCATCCTGTCTCGTGGGAGATGAAACGGTCTGCGACTCCCAGGACCAGCCCGGGTTCAACCGATGGGGATCGTTCGCGGAGTTTGTGGCGATCGCCAGGGCCGATATCAACCTGATCGCGCTGCCGGATGACCTCGATTCGGTGACCGCGGCGGGGCTCGGCTGCCGATTCGCGACAGCCTATCGGGCCGTCATGGCCCAAGGTCGAGTGCGAGAAGGTGAGTGGGTGGCCGTCCACGGCTGCGGCGGCGTGGGCCTGTCGGCCGTTATGATCGCGATCGCGGCCGGCGCTCGGGTTGCGGCGATCGATGTCTCGCCGATCGCGCTCGCCGCGGCCGCTGCGCTCGGAGCTGAGGTGCAGATTGACGCCCGCTCTACGGATGTCGCGACCGCCATCGAAGCCGCGACCGGGGGCGGTGCCCATCTTTCGCTTGATGCGCTGGGCAGCACGGAGACCTGTCTCAGCTCGATCGCCTCGCTGCGACGGCGCGGTCGGCATGTCCAGGCTGGGTTGATGATCGGTGCGGACGCGCGTCCGCCGATCCCCATGGACCGGGTGCTGTCGCGCGAACTCGAGCTCATCGGCAGTCACGGGATGGCCCCCCACGACTATGCGGAGATGCTGGCTCGCGTTGCGGATGGGCGGCTTCGCCCAGACCGGCTCGTCGGGCGGACGATCTCGCTCGAGGCCGCGCCCGAGGCGCTCATGGCCATGAGCGGACCACCTACGGTTGCCGGGATGACGGTGATCCGGCCGGCAACCTGATCGTCGGCGGGCTGGCTTCGGGCGTCTCATCCAGGCTCGGAACTAACGGTGGCTTCGTCCAAGCAACGAAGCACGCTCGCCGAAGACCCGGCCTCGCTGGGCGAGGCGACCGAGCCATGACTCTCGCGTGCCCTGGTCAAACAGTCCGTCCGGCTCCTCGTCCGGTCGATTCTTGCCCCGGATCATGGCCAGGACAACCCAGGCGATGACGAACGGAAGACAGAGAATGAACCCGATGACAGCGACAATATTCTGGATGATGTTCATGTGGCCCCAATCGATCTGCGTTCAGGACGGCGGATAGTCGCCCCGATGCAGGCCACTTGCACATAGGACCTTCTACTTATCGGACCTGGGCGGGTCCGAGGGCATTGCTCCGCGCGCTACGCTTGACGGCCAGCCTGTGGCTTCAGCCGCAGGCGCCGACTTGGAGACAGAACGATGTCTGAGCACCCGAATGCCACCCTCGTCCGTCGAGCGATGCAGGCAATGACCGAGACGGACATGTCGAAGGCGCAGGAGGAGATGGCCGTCGTCGACGCGTTCATGGCCGATGACATCGTGTGGCACGAGATCGGTCGAGCCGAGCCGCGCCGCGGCAAGGACGAGTTGCGGGCGGCGATGATGGACGGCAGCGGCGGGACGTCGATCAAGTACGACCTCCACGACGTCACCGCCAACGACGATCATGCGGTCGCACTCGGAACGGCAACCGCGACGCGGGACGGGAAGACATTCACCTACCGGACCGCGGAGATCTTCCACATCCGCGACGGCAAGGCGACCGAGCGCTGGGCGTTCTCCGACGACACGGCCGCGATCAACGCCTTCTTCGCCTGAACAGACCTCCCCGAACAACGCGAGAGGCCACATCGTCGAGTTGGCGATGTGGCCCCGAATGAACGATGCAGGGTGGAGAGCCGACCCTTCGGGCCCTCCACCGAGTTCAACTGGCCGGCGTCAGCAGGTGCCTGGGCCGTGGCAGACGAAGACTTCACGCGACGAAGCGTTGAAGAGATCTGCCCAGTAGAGCTGGCCAGCGATTGGCGTTCCATTGAGCGAACCCGTCGCGGTCGCATTCCGGAAGGTGCCACGGAACTTGTAGTTGTCCGTGAACCCCTTGGACACGGTGTGGAAGCTCCCGCTCTGCCGGATCAGGTCACCCTGTCCCGTCCACGAGGCCGCCAGGGTCCCGATCCCGCTGTCAACGCAGTTGAAGTTGCCGCGCCGATCGACCGTGCAGGTGACGAGCGAGATGTTCGCCGCAACCGCCCCACTGGCAAGGCTTTTCGCGATCGATAGGGTGACATCGCTCCCGCCCGCGAATCCGAATGTCTCCGACACGAAATTGAAGTTCCCGATCCTGTCGATCGTGTACCCGATTTGGTCGACAAACACGAACTTGTCCTGGTAGACGGTGCCATCGGCCTTCACGGCCTGCTCCGAGGTCGATACGAACGTGTCCGTGTAGACGGTGCCGACGACGAATTGCCCATCGGCCGGAAAGGTGCTCCAGGCCGCGTCGGCGCCCTTGCCCGTCTGGCTATATTTGAATGAGCTACCGCCTCCTCCTCCTGTTGTGTCCGCAGAAACGGACGCCATCGGCACCACCAGCGCGGTCACGGCCACGAGTGCCAGCATTGCTCGCCGCATCTTCTTCGTCCTCCGAAGTGAGCGCCCCCGCCGACGGCAGGGGCCAGCGACAGGACGACGCGCGCCCGTCAACCTTTGTTGCAGGAACCACAGCGTCAGGGCCGCCTTGCCCGGATGGTCTCGGTTCTCGCCCGTCGGCTCCGGGCGATATGCGCTCTACGCCAGAAACACCCCGTCCGGGCCGCGACTGATCGCATCGACGCTCGTGACGGCATCCCGGTCGAGCGGCCCGTAGACGTGCGGAAACCGATCGTCACCGTCGTATCGCCATGGTGCGCTCAAGCGGTCAAGATTGATCGTGAGGACGACGTGGGGTCCGGGCTCCTCGCGATAGAAGGCGTTGGCCACGTCGATCAGGTCATCCATGCGATGAGTCAGGTGGACGAAGCCCTCGACCGCCAGCGAGTGTGGGCGTACGGGGTCGTCGTCGGCGTATTCGTCGAGATCCGCGACGGGGATCAGGTGATAGGCGACCGGTTCACGCAACCTTGATCTGACGCAATCTTGCGTTCGCGCGGAGCGGTACGGCAGCGGCGCGCCGTCGCCCGATCCCGTTCCGGATCATCGCCAGGACAACCCAAACGATGACGAACGGGAGACAGAGAACGAACCCGATAACAGCCCCGGTGGTCTGGATGATGGTCACGTGGCTCCAATATTGCCCGTGAGAACGGGCGGTTCAGCAACCGCCGCCGCGACCTCGCGTCGGCGTGCAGCCACGGTCCCATACCTATGAGGCACGCGACAGTGAGAAAGGTTTCCCCCTGACCTCGCTGATCGTCCCGGCGGGCCGACTTTGGCCTCAGCTGGGCGCCGCCGTGGCCAACGGGCCTGTTGCGTCCCGGACGAGGCCGGGCCAGAACGCGCCGAGGCTCACGGCCCGGAATACGTACATCAGAAGGAATGCGACCCAAACCCCGGTATTGCCGAAACGCGGCCCCAGGATCAGATCGGCAAGGACGTACAGACCTGCTGCCACCACGCCGGCCGTCCGCAAGGCGCGACCCCGGGTGGTGCCGAGGAAGATGCCATCGAGTTGCCATGCCGGCATCCCGAGCAGCGGGACCGCGGCGCAGAACGGCAGGAAGGCAAGTGCCGCCGTTCTCGCCGCCGGGTCGGCGACCACGGCCTCGATGAGCCACGCCCCGCCGACGAGGTACAGCGCCGAGAAGGCAAGGCCGAAGCCGAGCGCGAATTCGGTAGTCAGGCGGACCGCGCGCCGCAATCGAATGGGATCGCGAGCCCCGAAGGCCTCGCCGACCTCCTTCTCGGCAACGAAGGCGAAGGCATCGAGGACGAAGGCTGCGACGGTGATGAACTGGAGGAGAACCTCGTTGCCGGCGAGCTCGGCGGTCCCCGCGCGTGCCCCGGAATTGACGAACCAGGCGAACGAGAAGAGCAGCGCCAGGGTCCGAACCATGATGTCCCGGTTGGCGGCGATCAAAGCCGCCATGCGGTCCCGCGCGAAGAGGTTTGTCACGGGACGGAGTTCGTCCCGGACCATCCACAGGCCCAGGCCCAACGCCACCCACTCGGCGATGGCCGTGCCGGTCCCGATCCCGGCAGGACCCAGGTGGAGCCCGGAGACGAACCACGCATCGAGCACCGCGTTGACCGTGTTGAGGACGACCTGCAGGACCAACAGCGCGCGGGTACGACCCGTGCCGATCAGCCAGCCGTTGATCGCGAACCCGATCAGTGCGGCGGGCGCGCCCCAGATCCGGGCGTCGAAGTAGCCGACCGAGCGCGCCTCAACCTCCGGAGCGGCCTGGAATGCCGCGAGCGCCACGTTGCGGAGCAACGGAAACAGGACGAGAAGCCCGATGCCGAGTGCGAGCCCGATCGACGCCGCCCGGAGCAGGACCGCGCGCCGTTCGAGAGCGTCTCCCGCTCCCTGGGCCTGGGCGGTCAGCCCGGTCGTCGACATTCGGAGAAAGCCGAAGCTCCAGTAGATGAAGCTGAACGAGACCGCGGCGATGCTGACCGCGGCGAGGTCGACTGCCGACCCGAACCGGCCCATCACGGCCGTATCGACGATGCCCGTAGTCGCGGTGGCCGTCTGGGCGATGACGATCGGCCAGGCGAGCGCAAGAACACGCGAGCGGGTCAGGGGAAGGGTGGAGGGCATCGAGACAGCGATCGTACGCGGCGCGACGCTGGAAGCCCTATCCGTGGAGCGGTTGGCGGCGACGCAGAAGCCCGGTTCGAGGGCCCAACAGAAGGGCTCCCAGGAATGTCGCCGTCTCAACCAGTACGATCAGGGCGGCGCTCGCGGTATTCGTCCAGTAGCTGACGTACAGCCCGATGAGGGGCGCGACGATGCCGATTCCGGCCGCGACGAGAATGAGCCGGGAGAACCGGTTCGTGAGCAACTGCGCGGTCGCCGCGGGGGTCACGAGCATGGCCACGACCAGGATGATGCCTACCGACTGGAGGCTGATCACGATCGTCATGGCGATGAGGCCGAGGAATAGGTACTCCAGCAACGCGACCGGCAAACCCGACGCCCCGGCGCCGAGCGGATCGAACGTCGAGTAGAGGAACTCCTTCCAGAGCACGGCCACGACGGCCAGAACGACGAGGCCGAGGATCGTGAGCGCCACCAGGTCGGCCGAACTGATGCCCAGGACCTCGCCGAACAGGAACCCGAACAGATCCCCGACGTAGTTCGGGATCGTGCTGAACAGGAACACGCCAAACGCGAACATGCCCGCGAACAGGACCCCGATCGTCGTATCGCCACGAAGCCGGCCGCGCCGGGTGATCCAGCCGATCGCCAGCGACGTGCCTACGGCGGCGATGGTTGCCCCGATGTAGAACGGGGCGCCGATCAGGTAGGCGGCCACGACACCGGGAAACGCGGCGTGACTGAGGGCATCGCCCATGAAAGCGAGGCCGCGCAGGACCATGTACGTACCGACGACGGCGCAGACCAGGCCGACCATCGCCGATGCGGCGAGCGCCCGCACGAAAAACTCGTAGCCCAGGGGCTCGATGAGGAAGGTCATTTCCGTCGCCGCGACGAGGTGTCGTCGCCCTCGTGGTGATGAATCTCGCCACCGGCGGCCTCATCGTGATGGTGGGCGTCGTCGATGACCACGGCGCGATCGCCGACGAACAGGAGGTGGCCGCCGTACGTTCGGAGGAGCACGTCTGCGTCGAGGACGAGGCTGGCGTCGCCCTGCGCCACGATCGTCCGGTTGACGGCGACGATCGAGCGGAAATGCTGGGCTGCCGACGCGAGATCGTGGGTGCTCGCGATCACGGTCTTGCCGGCTTTGGCCTCTGTGTCGAGGATCCGCATGAGGTCCTCCTGGGTCGCGGCGTCGACACCCGTGACCGGCTCGTCGAGGAGGTAGAGCTGGGGTTCCGACGCGAGCGCTCGGGCGAGGAAGACACGCCGACGCTGGCCGCCCGACAGGGCACCGATCTGGCGACGCGCGAAGGGGGCCATCCCGACCTGATCGAGTGCGTCGGCAACAGCCCTATGGTCCGCCGAGCCCGGCCGACGGAGCGGTCCGAGGCGAGGGTACCGACCCATCATCACGACATCGGCCGCGCAGACCGGAAATCCCCAGTCCACGGATTCGGCCTGTGGAACGTAGGCAACCGAGCGGGCATGTGCACCCGGCGCCCCGCCGAGGACCTCGATCGAGCCGGACCACGGCTTGAGCAGCCCGGCGATGAGCTTCAGGAGCGTGCTCTTGCCGCCTCCGTTCGGCCCGACGACTGCGGTCAGCGCTCCGGCTTCGAGCGTAAGGTCCACGTGCTCAAGCACCGCGCGATCGTCATAGCCGACGGACACGTCGGTGAGCTGGATGCTGGTCTCCGGGCCGGCCATCACTGGGCTCGATGGGCTACTCGGCGAGCCGCTCATCGGAGAGCCGCCACGAGCTGGTCGACGTCCCAGCGGATCAGCGCCTCGTAGGAGTTCACCGGGTCATCACCGAGCGTGTCGTCATAGAGGTTCGCGACCACGCGGGCGCCCGTTTCGCGCGCGATCTGGTCGACGAGGGCCGTCGGGAACTGCGCTTCGCTGAAGATCGCCTTCACCCCGGTCGCCTTGATGCGATCGATGAGCGCGGCGATCTCACCGGCGCTGGGTTCCTGGCCGGGCGCTTCGACGGCCACACCGACGATCGTGAGCCCATACGCCCGGGCGAAGTACGGCAGTGCATCGTGGAACAGTACAAAACGACGGTTCGCTGCAGGAATGGTCGCGATCTGATCGCGAACCCAGGCATCGAGGTCGGACAGCTGTTTCGCATATGTAGTCGTTGATGCGTCGATGGCCGCGGCGTGGGCGGGATCGGCGAGCTTGAGGGCGTCCGTGATCCGGTTCGCGTAGGCGATCCCATTCGAGACGTCCATCCAGAGGTGTGGGTTCTGGGTCTCGGGTGTGTCGCCTGGAAGCAGGATCACCCCGGGCAGGTCCACCGCGAGCTTGAGGATCGGGGCGCCGTTGCCGGCGGATCGGATTGTCTTCTCGAGCCAGTCGTCGAGCCCGAGCCCGTTCATCACGAAGAGGTCGGCCGAGGCGACGGCACGCAGATCGGCGGGCGTCACCTGGTAGGTATGGATGTCGAGGCCCTTCGGGACGAGGCTGGTGACCGCGACGCGCTGGCCGCCGACGTTCCGCGCGAGGTCCGCGAACACGCTCGAGGTGGTCACGACCTGGATCCGTCCCTGGTCCCCGCCCGACGGACCGGGTGAACCGGGAGCGCCGTCGCATGCGGCCACGGTCATGGCAACGGCCACAACCGTCAGCAGGGCGGCCGGGAATTGTGAACGTCGTGCAGGGTGACGGGGCATCGCGGGGCGAATACTGATACTGAGTCGCAACACGTGTCAACTGGGCACTGGTCTGGGGCCGCTGCTCCCGTCTGCTGATCCCAGATTCGTGGTTCCATGCGGCCGCGGTCAGCGTAGGATCACGCCACGTCCGGCATCAGGTGAGGAGCAACCATGAGCGTGCAGAAGACATCACTTCCACGCGGCGGCATCTGGAACGCGAGCTGGCCGATCCAGATAATCGCGGCCGCCGTCCTGGCCGCCCTCGGGGTCTTCATGCTTCTCGACTCCGGCCGCGCAGAACTGTTCGCAGGGCTCGTCTTCGGCGGCTTCCTGCTGGTCGACGGCATTCGTTGGGCCGTAACCCGAATTGGCGCGAAGCAATTTGGGCCGATCGGAGAAATCGAGTCGCTGCGGGCCGGGATCGGGCTCCTGACGGCAATCATGCTGTTCGGGCTGTCGTTCCTGGACGCCATCACCCTGGGCGGCGTTCGCCTGATCCTCGCGATCGGCGGGGTCATCTTCGGATTGCTCGGGTTTGTGATGGTCGTGCTCGGCATGGGCACGGGGATCCGATGGGCGCTGGCAGTCCTGAGCCTGATCGTCACGGCCTATGGCGTGTTGCTGCTGTACACGCAGTTCATCGATGAAACGGGGTTCGGGACCATCCTGACGGTCGTCGCCGCAATCGCCCTGCTGGGCGCTGCCATCCTGACCGTCCGCGGGATCCTCGGTGCGCGATCCGGGGCGAAAACGACACCGCTCGTCTGACCTCGGGGCGGCGGGTTGCCTGCCCTCCTACCATGGGTTCATGCCACGGCGTCCCCCGGCACCAAACCGTTCGGTCCCACCTGCCCGATCCGATGACGCCGGCACGCCAGAGGTCAGTGCGCTGACGAACGATCAGGTCGAGGCCATCAGCCGCTTTCCGGACGAGAACCCGAACCCGGTCCTTCGGATCGCCGTAGACGGGACGATGCTGTACGCAAATCCCGCGGCCGGCTTGATTCTCGAGGCTCTCGGCGTTGCGGTCGGGCAGTCGGTGGACTCGGACTGGCTCGCCAGTGCCCAGACAGCCGCGGCCGGGGGCACCAACCTCGAGGTCATGGCTGATCACCAGACCTTTGCCCTTCGGCCGGTCGAGGTCGCCGAACTCGGCTTTCTCAATGTCTACGGAACCGATATCACCGCCCAGCGGGCCATCGTGAAATTCCCGGACCAGAACCCGCACCCCGTGTTCCGGATCGACTGGGATGGCAAGCTCGTCTACGCGAACCTCGCAAGCTACGAGCTGATCGAAGGTCTCGGCTGCTCCGTGGGTCTGACGCTCGGCAAGGACCTGTTCGATCGGCTCATCGTGGCGGTGCGGGCCGGGACCGGAGAGCGGATCGAGCTGACGAGTCTCGGGCGCGACTACGCACTTCTCCCGGTGGATGTCCCGGAATTCGGGTTCATCAATGTGTACGGCACGGATATCACAGCCGACAACGAGCTCCGCCGGCTCCATCGCGAGAACCAGCGCCTGCTCTTGAACATCCTGCCCGAGGCGATCGCCGACCGGCTGCGGGGTGGGGAGACGCTCATCGCCGATCGGTTCGACGACGTGACCCTGCTGTTCGCGGACATCGTTGGATTCACGGCGATGTCGAGCACGATGTCCCCGCACGAGCTGGTCACGGTCCTCAACGAGGTGTTCACCGTCTTCGACGACCTGGTCGAGCAGCACGACCTCGAGAAGGTCAAGACCATCGGCGACGCGTACATGGTCATCGGCGGCCTGCTCGATACTTCGACCGACCACACCCAGCGCGTCGCAGACCTCGCGCTCGACCTGTCCGCGCGCCTCGAGGCGATCGAGGCGGCATCACGCCTCGGCGTGCAGTTCCGGATCGGGATCAACTGCGGGCCCGTGGTCGCCGGGGTCATCGGGACCAAGAAGTTCATCTATGACGTCTGGGGCGACACCGTCAACCTGGCCGCGCGCATGGAATCGCTGGG
>JANMNF010000003.1:0-2223 GCA_031373765.1 Chloroflexota bacterium | reverse complement strand
TTCGGGCGTTACCACGACCCGGGTGCGTATTTGGCGCGAATTCGGGCCGGCGAAATGCGGGCCGGCGAAATTCGGGCCGGCGCGATGAGGCGCCCGCGGGATCCGGCACCGGGCGGAAGGAGGCGCCTGCGGGATGAGGCGCTCGCGAGACTGCTGAGGCTCGGGTCACTCGCGCTTGCGGACCACCCAGACTTCCTCGGACGGCCACTTCCGCGCCCAATCTGCGGTTACGAACGAATATTTCGTGCTGTCCACGGCGTCGGGCGGCGCCTGGATCTCGACGAGGCGCTCGATCTCGAAACCATGCTCGCGGAGGAGTCGAATCCACTCGCCATGCGGGAGGTGGAATTCGACCGACGTGTCATCCGGCCACACGATCCGATGCATTCCGAACATCGGTCGCTGTAGCCGCTCCTTTGCCGGATCATCCCTGACGTAGTCCTCGACCGCGAGATTCAGGATCAGCGCGTTAGTCAGGAAGACCAGCTGCCCGCCCGGCCGCAGGATCCGCGCCACCTCCGGGATCCAAGCGTAGGGGTCCGCCCACAGACAGGCGCCGTATTCGCTCACGGCGAAATCGAAGCTCGCGTCCGCGAACGGGGTCGTCTCGGCATTCCCGAGATGGAGGGGGAAATCGAGCCCGAACTCGGCCTGGAGAGCTCGAGCGGTTTCCAATTGGGCAGGGGAGTTGTCGATGCCCACCGGCCGTGCGCCCAGTCGAGCCAACCAGGCGGAGACGTACGCGGTTCCGCACCCGAGCTCGACTACGTCCTTGCCCTCGAGATCCGCGGGCAGGAGGTGGGCCTCGGATTCAGGGATCCCCCAGATCCCCCAGCTCGGCTCCGAGCGCGCCCACGCACGGTGGCCGGCATCGGCGTAGTCGGCCGCGTAGCGGTCCCACGCCTCCCGGTTGGCGGCGACGTGCTCGGGGAGTTGCTCCAGAAGTTGCTCATCCATCGCAACGGATCATACGGGCCGGATCCGTGGCTTGATCAGTGCTGGACCCGGCCACAGCCTCGGGGTATGATCGCCGCCGATATCCAGTCTGCATAGACTTTATGCGCCACCGCGCTCCCGCCCGATGGCCAGCGTTCCGAGGAGACCAGCATGGACGCCGAAGAGATCAAGGCAGCGGTTGCCCATCAGAACGCAGCCGTCGCAGCCGCCGAGGCGCCATGGGTCAACCAGCGAGACCCCGCCCAGGCCCTCGGGCCGAACGGCGCGCCCGCGGTCAGCCGCCGCGCCCCGATCTGGCAGGACGTTCCGGACGAGAAGTGGAACGACTGGCGCTGGCAGCTCAGCAACCGAGTCAACTCGCTCGAAGAGGTCGCCGCGGTCCTGAACCTGACCGAGGACGAGAAGGAAGGTCTCTCGGCACCGGACAAGTTCCGCGTCGACATCACGCCGTACTTCATCAGCCTGATCGACCCGAACGATCCCGACGATCCCATTCGTCGCCAGGTGATCCCCGTCGGACGGGAGCACGAAGCCTTCACCGCGATGATGGAGGACAGCCTCGCCGAGGACCGCCACTCGCCGGTTCCGGGCCTCGTCCATCGATATCCGGACCGCGTCCTGATGCTCGTGACCACGCAGTGCGCCAGCTACTGCCGGTACTGCACGCGCAGCCGGATCGTCGGCGACCCGACCCAGAACTTCAATCGCAAGGACCACGAAGCCCAGCTCGAGTACCTCCGTCGGACCCCGCAGGTTCGCGACGTGCTCATCAGCGGTGGCGACGGCCTGACCCTCGCCCCGAAGCTGTTCGAGAGCATCCTGCGAGGCCTCCGTGAGATCCCCCACATCGAGATCATCCGGATCGGGAGCCGCGTGCCGGTCTTCCTGCCGCAGCGGATCGACGACGAGCTGTGCGCAATGCTCGAGAAGTACCACCCGCTCTGGATCAACCTGCATTTCAACCATCCGAATGAGATCACGCCCGAGGTCTCACGCGCCGTCGACAAGCTCACGAAGGCGGGGCTGCCGGTCGGCAACCAGAGCGTCCTGCTTGCCGGTGTGAACGACTGCGTGCACATCCAGCGTTCGCTCGTCCACAAGCTCGTCGAGAACCGGATCCGGCCGTACTACCTGTACCAGTGCGATCTCGTCGAGGGTTCGGGCCACTTCCGGACCCCGGTCGGCAAGGGCCTCGAGATCATGGAGGGCCTGCGCGGGCACACGTCCGGCTACGCGGTTCCGACCTTTGTCATCGATGCCCCCGGC
>JANMNF010000069.1:0-4619 GCA_031373765.1 Chloroflexota bacterium | reverse complement strand
CATCGCGGACGCGATAGGAAGCAGCATTCGCCTCACGGTAAAGAACCCCCTCTTGTCGCGAACGGGGCCGGTTCCGCCAGTGGCTCGGCGCGATCTCTGGGGCGGCCGAAAGACAGATCGCGCGTCGTCGCCTCCCCGCTCGACTGAGGGCGAAGCTAGGCTCGCTCACCGGGCAGTGTCAAGGGCCGGTCGGCCCGTTCGGCGCGGAGCCGCGCTTGAGCGCGGCGAGATACCCGATCTCACTATGGTCGGTCATTACGCGACAAAGCTTGGCGAACGGACATTGATTCGCTACCCGACGGCGGCGAAAGATGAGTGCGGGAGCGACCGGCCGGGGCGTAGGATTTGGACGGTGAGACATCTAGCCGTGCGTCGAAGCACCGGAATGGCGCGCCAATTGCACGGGGCAGGGCGAACGTGACTATGGGCCGAAGTTGGCCGAGTGGTGAATTTCGGTTCCAGGTGGTGATCTCGGTTGCCCTTGCGGCCCTGCTCGTTGTCACCGCATGCGGAGGGACCTCATCCCCGCCAAACCCGCTGGTCGAAATCCCCGGAACGACCCTCTCGCCGACGGCCACTCCCTCGGCCGCACCGACGCCGCTGGCGACAGAACCGGTCGCGACGGCCACGGTCACCCCTACGGCGGCTCCGACGGCCGTGCTCACCGCGGCGCCCACCACGACGACAGCGTTCTACAAACCCCCTGGTTGGGACGGCGTCTCCGATCTCGACTGCGGAGACTTCGACACGCACGCCCATGCGCAGAGCTTCTTCGTCGGAACGGGCGGCACTACCTCGAACGACCCATACCATCTTGATCAGAACCACGATGGGAACGCCTGCGAGTCGCTCCCGTGAGGCGACCGCCCGCGTGACCTGGCGACGTGGCATGCTGGTGGGCCTTGCAGTAGCGGTCGGCATCCTCGTCGGGATCATCCTCGCCACAACATGGTTGCCGGGTCCGAGAGCGGCCGTACCGACGCTGGTTGGCTCGCCTCAACTGAGTCCGAGTTCCGTACCCTCGCCGACGGCCCGACCGGCGGGACTGCCCGATCCCGACCGGACGCCCGGCTCAATCAATCCGGCCGCCTCCGACGCAAACCTTGCCGATACGGTGTGCAGCCCGGGATGGGCTGCGACCCAGCGCCCGCCCTCGGCCTACACGTCGGCGCTGAAGTTCGCCCAGATCATCGAGTACGGATACGTAGATCGCGATCGCTCTCACTATCAGGAGGATCATCTGGTCCCGCTTGAGCTAGGTGGAGCGCCGCGCGATCCCCGCAATCTCTGGCCGCAGCCAAACGAGGCCAGCCTGTCCGACGGAACCTTGATCGGCGCGAATGAAAAGGATGATCTCGAAGACGAGTTGCATCGACGCGTTTGTTCCGAGGTCATGACCCTTGCGGATGCCCAGCGCTTGATCGCCGGAAACTGGATCGACGCATGGGTGGAGGTGGGGCGCCCATAGGTGGAACCCGGCTGATCAACAAGGGCCCGCGATGGTGCGAGCACAGAGTCTCGGGTTCTATGGGCGGCAGAAGCCGATTTGGCGGCAGAAGCCTATCCTCGGGCTATGTCCGGCTGCTCCACCGTCTTCAGGACGCGCGCTTTTGCCGATGCGAACTCAGACTCCGTTAGATCGCCTCGACCGTGCATGTCCACCAACGCCTCCAGCTCGGCGACGATCGTGATGCCGCTCGCCGACTCGCGACCGCTCTCGATCAAGTAACTCGTCACGGTTGCTGTGATCCCGCCGAACAAACCGATGCCCAGCAACATTAATACGGTGGCCGCGATGCGACCCTCCGGGGTCACCGGATAGACATCGCCGTAACCAACCGTGGTGAGGGTGACAACTCCCCACCACAAAGCGTCGAGTGGCGATGTGATAGCCGCGTTCGTGCCGTTTTCCGCGACGTACAGCGCCACCGAGCAAATCACCATGACGCCGAGCCACGCCACAACCAACCACGCCAAGCCGCGGTGAAGCGCGAGTCGCTCAATTTGTGAGACGAACCGAAAGACGCCCGTGAAGGCACGGACCAGGCGGAGGAGACGCAGGACACGCAGCACGCGAATGCCTCGGACGCTCGGGACGAGGGCCACGAGGTCGATCCAGTGACCCCTGAGGTAGGAGCGCCTGTCGAACGACGCCAAAAACCGCGATCCGAACTCAGCAATGAAGACGACCGTGAGCGCTACGTCGACCGTGCCATAGATTCGCGAGGCTCCCGGCTCCTCGGTCAAGAAGCCGACGACGACGAATGCGATGGCAAGCACAGCCATGCCAAGTTCCCAACGAGCTTCGTGCCGACTCACAAACGACAGGAACCGCTCGCGCACGCGGCCAAATCCAAGCAGCGATGGCGCGCCGGGATCGACATTCATTCGGCGAGCATAGCCGCTCAACTCAGCCTCGAAGGCGCCCGTCTCAGTCACAATGTGAGCGACTGCGCAGGCGAGGCCAGGGCGACTTTGGCACCCGATCCAGCGATGTTGCCCGACTCTCGAGGTGCACCGAAGGTTGTCGCTTCGGATTCCAGTTGGGAATCTTGGCTGGCGAGGAAGGATTCGAACCTTCAATCCCCTGATCCAGAAGACTCCCGACACTTCTGCCAATAGCCGGTGCGAATTGAGCGTGGGGCGGACTCGGATTCTGTCAATCCTGCGGGCAATCAGGTTGAACCTGCCGGACGGAGTCAGGTCAACGTCGTTCGTTCAAGTGATCCCGTTGCGACAACCTGGCGCGCACGACGCCTGTTGGGTCAGGACGCGTTCTCACCGTTCCCACATTTCCAGGAAGGCCACTACGGGCGCGCCAGGCTACCTCGACAGCGACCTCGGAACCCGCTCAGCAAGCTGGAGTGGAGTCCTCCTATCCAAGCGTGATCCGACGAGACACGCGCCAGCGCGGAGCGTGTTCGCGATCCACTCGGGCAGCACGAGCCGAGGTGCTGGAATGGCGAGGTCAAAACCTCGAACGCCAACCAAATCGAGAGCCTCACGGTTGGAGTGGCACGACTTCGGTGATGACGAACACTCTGCGGCAACGCTCGACCATCACGGCGACCGGCGCAAGGGATTGGGTGACATCGACTCGATTGGTTTCGCGGCACGTCTGGGCAGCGGGGTCATCAAAGTGGCCGGTGACCCGAACCTGCGGGAACGACCCGGTGGGCAAGGCGCTCAAAGAAACCGAAGGGTCGACGGCCACGAACAGTTGAGGCGCGAAGTTCTTGCTGGTGTTTCCAAGCGGGTGGAGGTAGTACGGCGAGCACGCGAGCCAAGCTGGCTCCGGACCCGTCGGACAGTCCGCGTCGCCGAAGCCGGACCAGGTCGCATCGAAGGTCAGCGGGGCATTGCCGTAGCAGGCAACAGGGTCGCCAAGCGGGTCCGCACCCTGTAGATCGATGAGCGTCGTGATGTCCTGTGGTGGGTTGACGCAGCCCGCCAAGGGGGTAGGCGAAGAGCTGGGCGACGTCGAAGGGCTGGGCGTCCGCGTATCAGAAGTGGGCGCGCTTCCCGTCGGACTTGGCACCGCGCTTGTGGCGCCAGCTCCACAGGCGGCGGTCGCAGCCGCGATCAGCGTGATGAGCAAGATCCACATCTGACGTCGACCCATGATCGTTCTCCAATCTCGACATCCAATCCCCAGGTCCCTGACTCAAGGCTGCGCCCACGCCCGGGACAGGGCCCGGTCGGGCCACAACCGCCGATCCGGTTGTGTGGAGATCTACGCCTCGTTAGGACGCGCATGGCACGGGCTTGTTACTGCGTACGCGGCGGTCCGGTGATCCCTCGCGTAGCCCTGCGCCTCGATCCAGCGACCGAAGTCGCGAGGAGCTCGGGCGCGGGTAGCAACGGTCGCCGGCCTTCGCCCCCGCTCGACGAAGTCGGCGAGCCACGAGCGAGCGATGTCGAGGTCGAGGTCGGCGAGGGTCAACGCGCGCCCATCGTCGCGTCCGAAGTGGCGATAGGAGGTCGGGCCCTCAAGATAGAACTCGACCGTGGCCGGCGAGAGGTTGCGGGCCCGGCAGTCGGCGACGAATGCGCCGACCACCGCGTCAAGGCGATGGCGCCGCGGGTCACGACTATCAGGACCCGGAATCAGGTGAACATCGCGATTCGGCGAATCAGGTGAACTTGATGAACGCGAATCAGGTGAACAATGGCGCATCTCATGGCTCCTGCTTGGAGCCCGGGCCACGCGTTTCACGCACGAAACCACCACATATGGTGGTCGGGAGGGTCTGGACCACTACCCGTCGGGTAGGTTGGCTGGCGAGGAAGGATTCGAACCTTCAATCCCCTGATCCAGAATCAGGTGCCTTACCGTTTGGCCACTCGCCAGCGATCGCACCGTCGAGGCGCGGGGGCGCATGATATCGCACCCGGTCCGATTCCCTCCTCGACCGGAAGCCCGCTGAGGAGCCTGCTCGCGTGATCCCGGAGTCCTTTCGCGCTTTCATCGTTGACCGGCGGGACGATGTCTTCGTTCGCGGGCTTGAGGCGCTGACGCCCGAGGCGTTGCCGGCGGGCGACGTCGACATCGAGGTCTCCTGGTCTTCGATCAACTACAAGGATGGCCTCGCGGCAAGTGCCGATGGCAAGGTCGCTCG
>JANMNF010000062.1:0-7508 GCA_031373765.1 Chloroflexota bacterium | reverse complement strand
TTCCTCGTCTCCATTCATGAGGTACACATTGAACTGGTCGACGCCGACTTCGGCAAGGACGCCGAGCTTGTCGACGACCTCGGAAGCCGATCCGAGGACGCAGAACCGATCGATGACCTCGTCACCGACGAAGCCGGCATTCGACGATCCAACCTCGGCATGATGGTGATAGTCGTAGCTGGTCCGATCGACGATGTACCCGGTCAGCGATTCGGGGAGCTGCTCGCGCGGGTACTTGTTGACCAGATCGACGACGTGGTTGCTGACCAGGGCGGGGAACCAGCGCGTCCGATCCCGTGCCTCGGGCCGCGGGCCCACATGCAACGGCGCGGCGGCCATCACCTTGACCGAACCCGGCTCACGCCCGGCCCCGGACTCCGCGTCCCGGACCATGGAAACGAACCAGCGGATCAGGTCCGGATCAGCCAGTTGGAGGATCACACCATCCGCGACGCGGCCGGTCATCGCCAGAGCCATCGGGCCGTAACCGGCAATCCAGACCGGCAGTTTCCATTTCCCGGTCCACGGGAAGACCAGCTCGGTGCCCTCGTAGGTGATCGACCGGCCCTCGACGAGCTCGCGGATGACCTTGATCGCCTCTTCGGTTCCGGCCATGGAGATCGGCGCTTTGCCCAGGAGGCGCCGCGCCGAATCACCTCGTCCAATGCCGAGGTCCATTCGGCCCCCGGAGATCTCGTTCAGGGTCGCCAGTGTTGACGCCGTCACCGAGGGCTCGCGTGTGCCCGGGTTCGTTACGCACGTGCCGAGTCGGAGCGACGTGCTGTTCAGCGCCATCAGGGTCAGGAGCGGGTACGGCTCTCGCCAGATCACGTGAGAGTCGAACATCCAGCCATATGCGAAGCCGGCGCCTTCCGCCTGACGCGTGAGGGCAATCGTTCGCTCAAACGAATGGTCCGGCCTCAGCGTGAATCCGAAATCCATGTGTGCCTCCGTCAGGGCTCTTCCGGCCCGCTTGCTACGGCCGAACGAGATCCCCATACGCGTCGGGACGGCGATCGCGGTAGAACTGCCAAGTCTGGCGGACCTCCTGGACGACGTCGAGGTCCATATCCCGGAGAATCAGCTCCTCGGCGTACGGGTCGCCGACGCTGCCAATGAACTGGCCGCGCGGATCCACGAAGTAGCTCTGTCCGTAGAAATCGTCAGGGCCGATTTCGGCCTCGATACCGACGCGGTTGATCGTCCCGACGAAATAGCCGTTGGCGACCGCGTGGCTGACCTGCTCGATCCGCCACAGGTACTCGGACAGACCTCGGCTCGTCGCGCTCGGAATGAACACCATTTCGGCGCCGTTCAGGCCGAGCGCACGGGCACCCTCGGGGAAGTGCCGGTCGTAGCAGATGTAGACCCCGACCTTGCCGACCGCGGTCTCGAAGACCGGGTAGCCCATGTTCCCGGGTCGGAAGTAGTACTTCTCCCAGAAGCCCTTGACGTGCGGGATGTGGGTCTTGCGGTACTTGCCGAGGTACTTGCCGTCGGCATCGATGACCGCAGCGGTGTTGTAGTAGATGCCCGAGGCCTGCGAGTCCTCCTCGTACATCGGGACCACGAGGACCATGCCGGTCTGCTTCGCGAGGTCCTGCATCCGCTTGGTCGTGGGACCGTCCGGGATCAGCTCGGTGTAGCTGTAGTACTGGGGATCCTGGACCTGGCAGAAGTAGGGCCCGTAGAAGAGCTCCTGGAAGAGCATCACCTGGGCGCCCTGCTTGGCGGCCTCGTGGGCCTGCGCCTCGTGCTTCTGGATCATCGACTCCTTGTCGCCGGTCCAGGTGGCCTGGAGCAGTGCTCCTCGAACGACTCTCGGCATCTCGGGTCCTCGTCCTCTCGATGTCTCAACGGCAGCCAAGAGCGTACACCGGCAGCCAGCGTCGGTCCGGGTCAGGCCCCGACCGTCGGGAAGTCCGCAGCGGTGCGAATCCGCGGGAGCGGCGACCACAGCAGCACGAGGATGGACAACGCCATCCCGGCCCAGCCGATGGCGATGCCTCCCCGAACCCCGATCCAGCCGGCCACCACGGCGGCGGCCAGGGCGCCGATCGGGTAGGCGATCCCGTGTGATACGACTTCGAGCGTGGCGTTCACGCGCCCGAGGATCCGATCCGGGCTCAGGCCCTGGATGAGTGAGATCTCGGCGACGCCCTCGATCGTCTGGATGCCGTCGCCGACGAACTGCGGAACGAAGACCATGAGGGTGGCCACGAGGAGGGGACCCTGGGCGAGCGGTGTCAGGATCCCGATGACCGAGGCAAGCGTTGCGCTCGATATGAGCGTCGGCCCGAGCCCGAAGCGCCGGATGACCCGGGCGGCGACGAACGAACCGAGCAGCGACCCGACGCCACCCGCCGAGACGACCACCCCGAGCAGGAACGGGTTCAGATGGAGTTCCTGGATCAGGTAGATCGTGTACAGGACACCGTAGAAGGACCCTGCGATGTGGGCGATGATCGAGCGGGCGGCGATCGGAAACAGCACCCGATGGCGCCGCACGAGTTGCAACCCCTCGATGATCTCGGCACGGATCGGCGACGCCGAGGTGCGCTCTGGCCGCGCCGGTTCGGGGGCACGGATCAGGAGCAGGGAAATCGCCGAGACCGCGAATGAGATGGCATCGACCAGGATTGCGAACGGCGCGCTGACCGCCTGGACCAATCCCCCGGCAATCCCAGGTCCACCGATCTCGGCAATGGAGGAGCTGGTGGCGAGCTTGCTGTTGCCATCGACGACGTGCTCGAGGCCGATCAGGGTCGGAACATAGGCCGGATAGGCGGCATCGAAGGTCGAGCCGAGCGCGGCCTCCAGGAACATGACCACGTACAGCTGCTCCATCCGCAGCACGCCACCGATGTACGCGATCGGGATCGAGAACAGGAGCACCGACCGCGCCGCGTCCGTCCAGATCAGCAGCGGACGACGTTTGAGCCGGTCAACCCAGGCGCCGGCAACCAGGCCGACGAGGAGAACGGCGAGACTCGCCGCAACCACAAGGAAGGCCATTTCCCACGGTCCCGCCCCGAGGACGAGGAGGGCCACGAGGGGCACCGCCGTCCGGGTGACGACAGAACCCATCTCGGAAATGGTCTGGCCGGCCCACAACTTCAGGAAGTCGGCGTGTTGCCAGAGGGACGTGGTGATCATGGATCTGCAGGGTAGCGGCTCCGGAGGCCCGTTGAATCTGCTGATTCGAGGTTCCCGATCGGGCGGAGCGGGCTGTCCCGCATCTGCGACAATCGGTGGCACACGTCCGAATGTCCGCACCTGGAGCACTCCATGGCCGTTGAATCCGCCACAGCGATGTCCAGCGCCGAGATCGTGGCGCTCAATCGCGCTCACACCTTCTTCTCCTGGTCCGTCCAGGGAGCCCTCGATCCGATCGCGATCGACCACGCCGAGGGCGTCTACCTGTACACGCCCGAGGGTCGCAGGATCCTCGATTTCAACAGCCAGCTGATGTCCGTGAACATCGGCCACGGCGACCGGCGCGTGATCGATGCGATCACCGAGCAGGCCACGAAACTGCAGTACGTCCAGCCAGCATTTGCGACCGAGATCCGCGGGCGTCTGGGCGAGAAGCTCGCCCAGAACCTGCCGGGCGACATGACCAAGGTCTTCTTCACGCTCGGCGGCGCAGAGGCGATCGAGAACGCCATCAAGTTCGCGCGTCACTACAGCGGCAAGCAGAAGATCCTCGCGCGCTATCGCTCGTATCACGGGGCGACCCTCGGGGCCATGACCCTGACCGGCGACCCGCGCCGCTGGGCGAATGAGCCGGGCATCGTGGGTGTCGTTCGATACCCGGACACGCATCGCTGGGGCGAGGCCGAGCCGCGGCCCGTGGCCGAAAGCCTGCAGGGGCTTGAGGACGTGATCCGGTACGAGGGCGCCTCGACGATCGCGGCAATCTTCCTCGAGACCATCGTCGGCACGAACGGGATCCTCATCCCGCCGGACGGGTACATCGCCGGCGTTCGCGACATCTGCGATCGCAACGGCATCCTGATGGTCGCTGACGAGGTGATGGCCGGGTTCGGGCGAACCGGGAAGTGGTTCGCTATCGATCATGCGGGCGTCACGCCGGACCTCATGACCATGGCCAAGGGCCTCACCAGCTCGTACCTGCCGCTCGGTGGCGTCGCGATGCGCCAGCACATCGCCGAGGCCTTCGAATCGAAGATGTTCTACGGCGGCCTGACGTACAGCTCGCATCCCGTGAGCCTGGCGGCATCGTTGGCGACGATCCGGGTGTACGAGGAGGACGGGCTCATCGAGAATGCCGCCCGTCTCGGGCCAGTCATGCGCGCCCATCACGAACGCCTCGCGGCGAAGCACCCGTCCATCGGCGCCCACCGGAACCTCGGACTGTTCGGGATCCTCGATCTGGTTCGGACCCACAACCCATGGACCCCGATGACGCCGTTCAACGGGACGAGCGATGAGATGAAGGCGATCGGCAAATACCTTCGCGACAACGGGGTCTACGCGATGCTCGCCAACAACTCGATCCACACCAACCCGCCGCTGTGCATCACCGAGGCACAGCTGGCCGAGGGCTTCGAAGTCATCGATGCCGCGCTCGACATCGCGGACCAGGCGGTAACCGGCTAGATGGCCGCGGTCGGGTCGGGCGAGCCCCGGCCGACTTCGGCTCGCGCGCGATTCGGCATGGGAACCTGGCGTCAGGTCGCCCTCGTCGTCGGGTTCGTGGTGGCCCTGGTGGTGCTCTGGGAGGGCGCCAAGTTCCTCGGCGGCGTCCCGTGGCGAGCCTTCGGGACCGGCCCGCAGGGGCCCGTCATCCACAATCCGCCGTTTCGCTGGTTCCTGGTCAACGACCAGAACCTGCCGCACATCTGGAATATCGCGCTAGCCCTCTTCCAGCCCTTCCAGCGCGGTTCCGGCGTCACCCTGTGGCAATACGTGGCCGGCGCGGCGCTCTACACGTGGCGCGAGGCGGCGCTCGGATTCGTGCTCGGCGCCGGAATCGGGCTGGCCCTCGCGACGGCGTTCGTCCACTCGAGACTCCTCGAGCGGGCGTTTGTGCCGTACGTGATCGCGAGCCAGACGATCCCGATCATTGCACTCGCACCGATGATCGTGTTCGCCTTCGGCCAGAGCGTCATCAGCGTCGTCATCATCGCGACCTATCTCACGTTCTTTCCGGTCGCCATCGCGATGATCCGTGGCCTTCGCTCGTTTGACCCGCGGGCGATGGAGCTGATGCGCTCCTATGCGGCCTCGACCTGGCAGACCTACCTCAAGCTCCGGCTGCCGGCATCCCTGCCATATCTCTTCACGGCACTTAAGATCGCGGCCACCGCGAGCATCGTCGGGGCGATCGTTGGCGAGGGCCCGGGCGGCGTCGGCGAGGGCCTCGGGCGGGTGATCATCACCTACAACCAGTACTACATCACGGGCCCCGAGAAACTGTGGGCCACCATCCTGATCACGGCCCTGCTCGGTATCGCCTTCTTCATGCTCATCCGAGTACTCGAAATGCTCGTTCTGCGGTCCCGGCCGGCCGCGGCGAGTGGCTGATCGGATGCTGTTGCCCACCCAGTCCGTTACCCAGCCACCCGAGGGAGTGATCACCCATGCCTGATGCCAGCGTCGTCCAACTTTCGGGAGTGGCCAAGGTCTTCGGGACCGGCGATGGGCCGTTCACGACCGCCCTCGAATCGATCAACCTCGACATCGCACGCGGTGAGTTCGTCTCGTTGATCGGGCCGTCCGGTTGCGGCAAGAGCACCCTTCTTCGGATCATCGGCGACCTGACCGGACCGACCGACGGCACGGCCGTCGTCAACGGTAAGCCCGCCGCCCAGGCGCGCCGAGATCGGGACTACGGGATGGTGTTCCAGGCCCCGGTCCTGATGGATTGGCGAACCGTGGAGGACAACGTCAAGTTGCCGCTCGAGGTCATGGGCTGGGATGCGGCGCGCCGGACGACACGCGCCGCCGAAATGCTCGCGCTGATGGAGCTCGGCGGCTTCCTCGGCCATCGCCCATATCAGCTTTCTGGCGGCATGCAGCAACGCGTCGCGATCGCGCGGGCCCTGGCGTTCGAGCCGGCGCTGCTCCTCATGGACGAGCCGTTCGGCGCTCTCGACGAGATGACCCGCGAGCGCATGAACTCGGAGGTCCTGCGGATCTGGGAGCGGACCGGGACCACCGTCGTTTTCGTCACCCATTCGATCCCCGAGGCCGTGTTCCTGTCCTCGAGGGTCGTGGTCATGAGCGCGCGCCCGGGTCGGATCACGCAGATCATCGACATCGACCTCCCGCGACCGCGGACCGATCTGACCCGCGAGTCGGCTCGCTACTTCGAGCTGATCACCGAGGTCCGCGAGGCCCTCCGCGTCGGTGAAGGGTCCACCGATGCCACGACGGGTTCGGCGGCCCGAACCATGGCCGAGGGCGCTGTCGGATGAGCGCTGCCCCGATCCTGCGTGGCAGCGCCGGCCCGTCTCCATCCGCTGGTGCGCGCCTGTCAGGGGCCATCGCTCGGGTCGGCTATTACCTGCCCGCGCTGCTCGTCGCCGTGGGAACACTCGTCCTGTGGGAAGTCATTGTCGGCGCGCTCGCGATCAAGGCATTCATCTTCCCGCAGCCCTCGGCGATCTACGCGGCGCTGATCGGGAACTGGACGAGCCCGCAGTACCCGTTGTTCGTGTCGGCCCAATCCACGCTCTATGAGGCTGCGGGCGGCCTGGTCATCGGGACGACAGCCGGCGTCGTGGTGGCGTTCGCGACGTCCCGCTGGGCGACAACTCGCGGGGTGTTGTTGCCGATTGCCGTTGCTGCCAACGCGGTGCCGATCATCGCGTTCGCGCCACTCTTCAATAACTGGTTCGGCGTCCTGGCGCCGCTCTCGAAGATGATGATGGCCGCGGTGCTCGTGTTCTTCCCGGTCATGGCCAACGTCACCCGCGGGCTGACCCAGGTCGACCCGTCAGCCCTCGAGTTGATGCGTTCCTACGCTGCGGGCGAGGGCACGATCCTCAGAAAGGTCCGCATCCCGAACGCGCTGCCGTATTTCTTCACGGCGCTGAAGCTGGCCACGACGCTGAGTTTGATCGGGGCCATCGTCGGGGAGTACTTCGGGGGGTCCTCGACGGTGCTCGGGCGCGTCATCGTCCAGAGCGCGAGCGCCCTGCGTTTCGACGTGACCTGGGCCGCCATCGTTCTCACTGCGATCACGGGGATCACGTTCTATCTCGTCACGATTCTGCTGGAGCGAATCGTGATCCCGTGGCACGCATCGCTCCGAGCGACCGAGGACTGAAACGCTCGCGGTCAGAAATTCGATCCCACAGCGGGCCGTCAACGCGCTATCGTGCGCACGACTGGTCTTTGGCCAGACATGGAGGAGGCCCCGGCCGCGTCCGGGAGCAATAGTGAGGAGCGCATGAAGACCAGCAAGGTCCTCGTTCTGACCGCGACAGCCGCGCTCGTGTTTGCGGCCTGTGGCGGGGCCGCATCCGCGGCACCGACAA
>JANMNF010000320.1:0-2759 GCA_031373765.1 Chloroflexota bacterium | reverse complement strand
CGTGCGTCAGACCGGCTCGTTTTCGCCGGCGAGATCGTCCATCTCCGCCTCGCCGTCGCGGGCACGGTGTAACGCGATGGCCCGTCCGGTGTTCAGGAGTACGGGAGCAGCCAAATCGGCCGCGCCCCGGATCGTCCATCTGGATCTTGATCGTCCGCTCGTTGAAGCGGCCATTCGGGATCCGGCCCGATTCGAAGCCCTGTATCGGCGGTATGTGGCCCAGGTGTACAGCTTCGCCTTCTACGAGCTCGGGAACCATCACGCAGCGGAGGACGCGACGGCGCGGACCTTCCTGTCGGCGCTCGCAAACCTGTCGAAGTTCGATGAGCGCGCGCGCCCCGAGGATGGCGAGGGAGCATCGACGTTCAAGGTCTGGCTCTTCCAGATCGCCCGCAACGGGATTGCCAACGAACGACGAACGGCTCGTCGCAACCCCGTGACCATCCTCCAGGAGCCCGTGGCGGCGATGATCGCGGACCCCCTCAACGTCGAGGAAGACGCCGTCCTTCGGGACGAGGCGTCCGTTGCCTGGAAGGCCGTCGGACGATTGCCGAGCGATCGTCGCCGGGCGCTGGTCCTGCGGTTTGTCAATGAACTCAGCACGGCCGAGATCGCTGGGGTCATGGGTCGTTCAGAAGGTGCGATCCGGGTCCTCCTGCACCGTGGCCTGCGCACCGTCGCTCGCGATCTGGGTGACCGCGCCGGCCACCTTGGCGACCGCGCCGGCCACGCGTCTGACGCGCCCCGGCGAACGTGATGCTCCAGGGTCGCGAAGTCCTGGAGGTCGAGGCGCTGGTCACCGATCGCTACCTCGATTCGCTGCTTCTCGAAGCTGAGGGGGTCGGGCGTGAGCCGCGGGCGACCGATCGCGGATCGCGCCGCTGGCCGTGGTTCCTGAGCGGCCTCCTTGGTGGGCCCGGAACGAGCGACCCGGCGCGACTGGACAGTGGTGTTCGGCTGGCATCCGAGCGCCTCACAAGGGACCTGCCGCGGTTTCACCCCTCGTTCCGGTTCGAGGAACGCCTTGCCGTCCGACTGGCCGAGGCGGCGGCCGCCATGCACCTGCCGCTCGCGGCCAATGGCGAATCGTCGGCCCGCTTGACCAGGTTGCCTGCGCCGCAGTCCGCGCCGCGGCCGGCGATCGCGGGTGATCCGGCGGTGGAATACGACGATCGCTCCCAACCGGCCCGTCGAACGGCGGTTCCGGATCCGTGGCCGTTGCTGGTCGGCGCGGTCGCGGCGTCGGCACTCAGCCTGGCCGGGGCGGCCTGGGTCGCGTGGCGCCGCGCACGAGTGCACGGATCGCCGATGGCCAGGGCCGCACGCGCTGCCCACGCCGCGCGGGCACGATCAACCCACGCGATGCGCGGCCGGCCGGCGTAGGCGACCGATGCCCATCAAGCTGCCGTCATTCCGGCCCCGCAAGGACGCCTATCCGGCCGACCTCTGGACCAAGTGCCCGTCCTGCTCGGAGATGCTGTTCAACAAGCAACTCGACAAGACCGACCGCGTCTGTCCGACCTGCGGACATCATTTCCGACTGTCGGCCGCGGCCCGAATCTCGCTGCTGGTCGACGACCGCAGCTGGATCGAACTCGATGGGGGCCTGCAGAGCGTCGATGCTCTGGGTTTCGTCGACCAGAAGCCCTATCCCGATCGACTCGCGGCGGCGCAATTGGCCACCGGCATGCGTGACGCCGCGGTTCGCGGAACCGCGACCATCGACGGCCATCGCGTCTCGCTGTGCGTCATGGACTTTGCGTTCATGGGCGGCTCCATGGGCGCCGTTGTGGGCGAGAAGGTGACGCGCGCCGCCGAACAGGCCCTCCTCGAACGGTTGCCCCTCATCATCGTCTCGGCTTCAGGCGGGGCCCGGATGCAAGAGGGCACGCTTGCCCTGATGCAGCTCGCGAAGACGTGTGGTGCCCTCGAACGCCTGCGCGCCGCGGGCGTTCCGTACATCTCGATCATGAGCGACCCGACAACCGGTGGCGTGTTCGCCTCATACGCGGTCCTCGGTGACATCAACATCGCGGAACCCAACGCCCTGATCGGATTCGCCGGGGCACGGGTATCCGCAGGCACCATCGCCCAGGAACTGCCGCCGGGCTTCCAGCGCTCCGAGTTCCTGTTCGAACATGGATTCGTCGACCGCGTGGTCGCGCGTCGCGAGCTCCGCGGCGAGATCGCGGATCTGCTGCGCTATCTCGTACCTGGCGAGCAACGACCGGCCCCCGAGGGCGGGAGGTCCCTGTTCGACCCGATCGGCTTCTTGACCTCGCTGGCCGACCGCGTCGTTCCGGATTTGCCAACGCCGGAAGAAGCACCAGCGTCTCCGGTCGAGGTTGCCGCCGACGAATTGGTGCCCGCTGCCCGCGCCGCCGATCGGGACCAGACACGTGGTTGATCGCCTGCTCGGGCGACGGCCGACCGCCGGACCCGGTGCGCCAGAGGACGCGAAGGCCGACATGTGGAACCGCGTCCAGCTGGCCCGGAACCTCCGCCGCCCGAGGACGCTCGATCTCCTCGCGGAAATGGCGGACGAGGTCGTTGAGATCCATGGCGATCGAGCCTTCGGGGACGACGCGGCGATGGCCTGCGGGTTCGCCCGGATCGACGGCCATCGGATCGTGTTCATCGGCCAGCAGAAGGGCGCCGATACCGAGGAGAACGTGCGGCGCAACTTCGGGATGCCGCATCCGGAGGGCTATCGCAAGGCGATGCGGGCGATGGATCTCGCGGAACGGTTCGGGCTACCC
>JANMNF010000319.1:0-2708 GCA_031373765.1 Chloroflexota bacterium | reverse complement strand
TGTGCGTCAGGCGACCACCTGCGAATGCAATGCGTGCACGCGGATACCGGATCTGGACCTCAAGTTCGTCGTCCACTACGGCGAGACGATCATCCAGAAGGTCGCGGGCCGGCAGGAACTCCTCGGGTCCGACGTCATCGTCGTCCATCGGCTGCTCAAGAACGATGTCGTCGAGCGGACCGGTATCGGGGCCTATGCGCTGATCAGTCAGGCCTGCATCGCGGCCAGCGATATCGACCCGAAGGCGCTTGGCATGCAGCCACACAGCGAGACTTACGATCGGATCGGGGAGGTGCCCGGCTGGGTGCACGACCTTGAACGTCGCTGGCGTGAGGAAGAGGAGCGCGAGCGGGTTTTCGTCGCGCCCGACGAGTCGATCCTCACCATCACCGTGCCCACGACCGTAGCGCCACAGATTGCCTGGGAATTCCTCACGAAACCGGGCCAGCGGATGACCTGGCAGCCGTGGGTCACCGAGGTCCGGATCGAGGGTGCCACCGGCGGACGACGGGGCCTCGGCTCGGCCAACCACTGCAAGCACGGCAAGGACGCCGTCATCGAGGAGATCCTCGACTGGCGGCCGTACGACTACGTGACCGACCGAACCATCCTCGATACCCCTGCCGGTCCGCTGAAGCTCCTCCACACCATCGAGCTCGAGCCGGTCACCACCGGCACGATCATCCACTTCCGGTTCGCCCCACCAAAGGCTCGCAAGGACCTTGCGCTCGCGAAGCAGGTCGGCGAGGCCTACGGCCAGGCCCTCGAGTCGAGTCTGCCGAGTCTGCTCGCCCAGCTCAAAGCCGAAGGGGAGGCCCGCGAGGCTAATCGCGGTCCTGAGCCCGCGCTGAGCACTCCAAAGCCGGGTGGTCCGCTATCGGGGATCGAGCCGCTCCTCCCGATCGACTGAGCCCGCGGTCCAAGGTTTGTCGCGAGGGGCCTTGCGCGGTTGCCGCCTGTCGGCTGGGATGGGCCTCGCGCGGTCACGCGGCAGCCGTCCAGGAGAGACAGAGCGAGCCCGGCCGCCCCCCGTGGGCCCCCAGAAATCACGCTGCGGGCAGAACCCGCCCTGTCTTGAGCCGAGGGTGAATCCGGCGCTCTCTGGCGTCAACGGCATTACCGGTACGAGCGGTACCGCTACTCCGATTCGCAACCAATTCAGCGTTTCGCAGCCGGCCTCGGTCGATGGGCTGATGCGCCCCCGGAGCGGGCCCGATCACCGGGTCGCAACGTTCTCGATGCAAGCAGCGCATCGAGGAGGACGTGGGATGGGCCATCGCGCGGGATCCAATCCACAAAGACGAGCGAGTTGACGTGGCTCGCCGCGGTGACCGTTCCGACCATCCGGATCTCGCCGACCTCTGGCTCGACCCACGTAACCGGCAAATTCCAGCGCAGCTTCTGGCTCGCGGGTGGCGTCCTGTCCCACAGGGCGTAGAGCTTGTTGATCGCTTTGGGATCGCTGGCGGCGAACGCATCGAAGACCTCGGCGAAGAGCGACCCGGGGGCCTCGAGGAGGGTCCGACTCTCGGGGAAGACTTTGAGCACGCTCACCACGATCGCCATGATCTCGAACCGGTTCTTGAGGCTCTGGCGCAGTCGGTGATGAGCCAGGATCGCAAGCAGGTTCACCCGGGCGCGGGTGCGTTCCAGCACGTCGGGCGAGAGGTCCATCTCCCAGAGAGCCTGGGTGGCTGCGTTGGCTACGACGATGTCGAGGGTGTTGTTGATCACGAACTGGGGCCACGGCGTCTGCTCGACGAAGATGCGCAACTCGGGGATCGTGAATCGGTAGTCCTCGATCCCACCCAGACCGTAGAGGTTTCCGGGCGCGGCCATGCCAAGGTCCAGGAGCACGCGCCGGACGGTCGTGTGGGGCGCCTGGAGCGCGGCGAGTACGCGGTCGATGCTCGCGCGCGAAGGGGTCCGGGACCCTGCCTCGTACTTTCGAAGCGTTTCAGGTGACAGGCCGGCTCGCTCGGCAATCTCGGTCTGGGTCATCCCGAGGCGGCGTCGTTCGGTACGAATGAGGTCATGCCAGGCCGCCAGATCAGGGACCCCGGGGACGGCGTTTCGTGATGGATCCGGGTCCCCGTTCACGCCGACCTTACCGGTTGCCATTCGACTGTCTGAACCTCCCCGCGTAGCAATGACGCCGCACGCCGGCCCGTCAACGGGAGAACCGGTACAGAATGTACCGGTTTTGGGTTGGATGGTCCCGCAACTCCGCCTGACTTCGATGCCGCGGCATCGTGGCGTCGTCAGGGCGTTTGCCAGCGAGCGCACGGACCCGCGACAATCGCGGCATGGACCTTCTCGGCTGGATCATCCTTGGGCTCGTCGCCGGCTCCGTCTCGGGCTGGTTCGTCGGTACGCGCAGCGTTCAGGGCTGCCTGCCCACCGTTGTGGTCGGCATCGTTGGTGGCGTGGTCGGCGGCTGGCTATCACGTGAACTCGGCTTCGGGAGCGTCGAGGGTTTCGTCGGCGCCCTGATCTTCGCGACGCTGGGCTCGATTCTTGTTCGCATCGTGCTGCGCGCAATCGAAGGCGGCCGCTAAGGCCGACACGCCGCCCGGGCGAGGGCCTCAGGGCTGCTCCCGGAACACCGTGCACTCCGCGCCTGACCCGTCAGTGAGGGTCAGTCCTGCCGGATCCCAGCGTGCAAACACGCACCGATCGACGCCGAGGAATTGGGTCGAGTAGCGCGC
>JANMNF010000239.1:0-24572 GCA_031373765.1 Chloroflexota bacterium | reverse complement strand
CGCTATTGGGCGCCGGTCATTCGGCCCGCCTCGGTCGGGCTTCTCGATGACCTGGACTCACTCATGCCGAATGGCGCATCACCCGATGGCAGCCTACGCGAGTCTGGCGATGCCACGAGCGCCGAGCTACACGTCCTCGATATCGGCACGGGGACCGGCACGCTCGCATTCGCCGCGCTGGAACGATGGCCGACCATCCGCGTGACGGGGATCGATGCGTCGTCCGAGATGTCAGCGTGGGCAGCCTCGCACGCCCAGAACGTGCCCGGGCGCAAGGATCGATTCGAAACCCGCGTTGCCTTCGCAGACCAGCTCCCGTTCGATGACAACACGTTCGATGCCGGGATGTCGTCGTTCGTTATGCAGCTCGTCCCGAATCGGGCTGCTGCGCTTCGAGAAGCACGGCGGGTCCTGCGCCCCGGTGCCCCGTTTGGCTATGCAACGTGGCTCCGCGGAAGTGGCGAAATCGACCCACCCGATCGCATCCTGGATGAGGTGCTGGACGAATTCGGGTTTGATCCCCCAGGCCCGGACACCGGCGAAGGTGACGCGGCCAGTGTCGAGGCCGCAGTCGCCGGGCTGCGTCGCGCGGGCTTTCGCGATGTCATGGGCCGAGAAGGCGTCCTCATCCACCGCTGGTCGGCTCGCGGTTACGCGGATTTCATCGAGCACTTCTCGGAGGAGTCGCTGTTCGATGAACTCGTCGCGCGGGAGCGACGAGCCGTTCGCCACCGGCTCATCGAGCGCCTGCGCAGGCTGCGACCCCACGAGATGCGCCTCCGCCTGCCGGTCGCGTACGTGAGGGGGCGCGCCGGCTCCTGAGGTTGCGTGACGGCGCAGGACGGCGACGGGGCCCGGCCTCGCTGCCGAAGCGGAATTGCGACGGCGCGGGTTGGCCGCGCCGTCCCGGATTCGCCCGGGGTCAGCCCTCGGACGCACCCTCGTCGGAGCCCGAAGCAGCGGCCTCGCCCTCGGCGGCCTCGGCGGCCTCGCCCTCGGCGGTCTCGGCTGCGCCGACAACCGTCGGCTCCTCCTCGACGCGCGGCGGCTGGACGCGGGCGATGATCTCGGTGGGATCAGTCAGCAGCGTTACGTCGGCGGGGATATCGAGATCGCTGACGTGAACGACGTCATCGAAACCAACGAGGCCGGTGATGTCGTAGGAGATCGATTGGGGCAGGTGATCCGGCAGCGCCTTGACTCGGACGTGCGAGATCGGGTGCAGCAGTGTCCCGCCGTGCAGCTTGACGGCCTCGGACTCGCCGGACGTGACGAGCGGCACATCGACGGTCAGCTCGTCCGTCATGCGGACGAGGTAGAGGTCGGCATGCAGCGGTCGCTGCGTGATGACACTGAGCTGAACGCCATGGACCAGGACCGGTCGGGCCTTGGCACCGTCGATCGACAGATCGACCAGGGTGTTGGCGCTGGTCTTGCGTCGGAGCTGTTCGAAGGCGTGGGCGTCGAGCGACACATTGGTCGATTCGATGCCGTTCCCGAACACCACCGCCGGCAACTGGCCGTTGTAGCGGAGCTTGTTCACCGACTTGCCGGTGACGTCGCGGTGCGTGGCCGCGAGAGAAGGACGAGCTGTGGACATGGGCAGGCGATACCTCTGGATGTGGAAGCGACACGGTACCACGAGAACGGCCGGGAGCCCATCCGGCGGACCCGATGTAGGATCGGCCGGTGTCCAGCACCATCCTGATCGTCGAAGACGAGCACGCGGTCGCCCGCGGTATCGAGTACGCACTCCAGCAGGAGGGCTACACGGTCGTGCTGGCCCGATCCGGTGAGGAAGGCCTCGAGCTCGCGGTCAACCAGGCCCCGGACCTCGTCATCCTCGATGTCCGCCTGCCGGGGATCGACGGGTTCGAGGTGCTCCGCCGACTCAGGGCCGCGGGATCCCGCGCCCCGGTCCTCATGCTGACGGCTCGGGACGACGAGGTCGACAAGGTCATCGGCCTCGAACTCGGCGCGGACGACTACGTCACCAAGCCATTCGGGCTGCGCGAACTGCTGAGCCGGGTCAAGGCGCTGCTCCGGCGGGCCTATGGCGACCTCGCGGATGCGGTTGGCGGCCGGGTCATTCGCCACGAGGACCTGGTCATCGACCTCGAGCGACGCCGGGTCATGCGCGGGGATCGCCGGGTAAGCCTGACGCCGACCGAATTCGAGATTCTCCGCCACCTCGCCAGCCGACCGGGCCGCGTGTACACCCGAGGCGAACTCCTGGAGCTGCTTCGCGATTACGAGGCGCTGGACCAGGACGAAAAGACGATCAACGTCCACATCAGCCACCTCCGCGAGAAGATCGAGGATGACCCGACCCATCCGATCTTCGTCCAGACGATCCGCGGTGTCGGCTACGCCTTCGCCGAACGCTGAGATGGCGGAGCACGACGACGAGATTTCGTCGACAACCCCGACTCCACCCCTGGTAACGGTCGACACCCGGCCGGATCCCCGAGGCCTGTCATCCGCTCCGGTGCCCACCGGAAGGACCCTTCGAGCCGGTCTCGACCGACCTCGAGGCATCCGACGACTCTTTCCGCGTACGTTCCAGGGCCGGCTCACGCTCTCGTTCGTGGCGATCCTCGCCCTGACCATGAGCCTGATCACGATCGGCGTGGTCAATCGGCTCGGCGACTACTTCGACCAGCAGCAGCGCGAGGACCTGACAGCACGCTCGCTGGGAGTGGCCCAATACGTGACCCTGGTCGCCGAGTCGGCGAGCAACCTGCGCCCAGTCCTGAGTGCGGACAACGTGGTCGATCCGCGGGTCGTGGTCCTGCTCACGCGCAGCACGCAGGAGCGGATCCTCGCCGATCGACTGGCCAAGGCCGACGTCAAGATCCGGATCGGGACGTCCCTCAATGGCGTCTTCATTCCCGCCTCAAACGGCGAGTTCAAGGCCGGCCTCGAGGTCGGTGCACCCGTCGGCCAGACCCGCGAGTTCATCACGAGTGTCCCGGTCTTCTACCCGGTGCCCGCAACGCTGGTGCCGTACCTGATCGAGGTCACGCTCTCGAATCCCTACACGTACCGTGCCACCGCACTGGCCACGACGACCGGACTCCTGGCGGTCATCGGGCTCCTCTCGATGGTGGTCTCGATCTCGGCGGGAGCGGCGATGGCCAGCCGGATCACCGTGCCGCTGCGCCGACTCACTGAAGCCAGCCGCGGTCTGGCCGAGGGCGACCTCGCGCGGCGCGTACCCGACGACCCCGCCCAGTGGGGTTCCCGAGAGTTCGTGGAGCTGGCCCTCCAGTTCAACACGATGGCCGATCAGGTCCAGGAGAGCGTCGAGATCATCCGCCGGGACCGCGACCGGAGCCGCGACTTCCTGGCCGATGTCTCCCATGAGCTCCGAACCCCGATCGCGGCGATGCGCACGTTCAACGAGTTGCTGCGCGAGCGCGCGGGCGAGGATCCAACGGCCCGCGCCGAATTCCTCGAGGCGAGCGCCGTCCAGCTGGAGCGCCTCGACTGGCTGGCCCAGAACCTGCTCGAGCTGTCGAAGCTCGATTCGGGCCTCGTCCTGCTGGACCTGCGACCGGACGACATTCGCGCGACCGTGGAGCAGGCCGTGGAACAGGCGGACGCGGCGGCACGACGCCGGGGCCTTGACCTTGCCGTCTCCCTGCCCGAGCACCCGCTCAGGATCCGCCATGACCCGGTCCGCGTCGGCCAGGTCGTCGCGAACCTGGTCGGCAACGCCATCAAGTTCACGCCGCGGGGTGGCCGCATCCGGGTGGAGGTTGCTCCAACGGACTTTGGCGTCCAGATCGTGGTGGGCGATTCGGGCGTCGGGATCGACGCCGACGAGCTGCCGCGGATCTTCGAGCGGTTCTTCCGGGGCACCCGCGCAAACGAGGCGCGCGGCAGCGGCAGCGGCCTCGGCCTCGCGATCGTCCAGAGCATCGTGGAGATGCACGGCGGCACGGTCCGCGTGTCCAGCCGCCTCAACGCCGGGTCCACGTTCACGGTTGCGCTTCCCCGAGATCCACGCAACGTGGAGCAAAGGGCGCCCGACCATCCTCCGGATGCCCCTGGGATCGTGGCGGAAACTTCACCGTCCGCCGACCTGAAGGTGAATCCGGAAACGGCAGGATAAGTACCAACTCCATCCCGGGCCGAATGCCGTACCGGGCCTCATTCGCAAGCACGTGAGCATGTACCCCAGATGACCACCCCGAACGACGACGGCATACAGCTCAGCGATCCCTCGCGCAACCCGGCGGAGCCGGCGGACGCGGCGCCAACACCAGCCACGTACGCACCCGAGCCCGAGCGAAGGCCCGATTGGGCTGCCGCCGCCTGGGTCGACGCACCGATCGAGCCTGCCGGAGCGCCGTCGTCCGAGGAGTGGGCCACGGCAGACCATCAGGCTGAAACGGCCGCCGTCGCGGCCTCTGTCGTCGCGGCTTCGTCGACCCAGCGCCGCACCGGGATCGGATCGGTGATCACCGCCGCGGTCCTGTCGGCGATCCTGGCGAGCAGCGGAACGTTCCTGCTGCTCCGGGCGAGCGGGGCCTTCGACGGGCGTGCCGGCACGGGCGGGGTCATCCCGATCACAACGGCCGGAGCCAAGATCCCGGTGGCCATCGACGAATCATCCGCCGTCATCGACGCTGCGGCGAAAGCCGGGCCTTCGGTCGTCCGCATCCTCGTGTCGGGCACCGTGGCCGATCCAGCGGGCGGCACCATCCCCGAGCAGGGCATCGGTTCCGGGATCATCTTCGACGCGAACGGCTGGATTCTGACGAATCGTCACGTCGTGACGGACGCGAGTGGCAGCACCGCGTCATCCGTGACTGTCGAACTCAAGGACGGACACCAATATCAGGGTTCGGTCTACGGGATCGACACCCTCACAGACCTCGCGATTGTCAAGATCAGCGCCAGCGGCCTCCCGACGGCCACGATCGGCGTCTCTGCCGACCTGCAGGTTGGCCAGCTGGCCATCGCGATCGGCAGCCCCCTCGGCACCTACTCGAACTCGGTGACCTCCGGCATCGTGTCGGCGACCGGGCGATCCGTGACCGTCCAGAGCGGTGATCGGCTCAACAACCTGATCCAGACGGATGCCGCCATCAACCCCGGCAACAGCGGCGGGCCGCTGCTCGACGCCATCGGCAACGTGATCGGGATCAATACGGCCGTGGCGACCGGCTCCAACGGGATCGGGTTCGCCATTCCGATCGACATCGCCCGCCCGATCATGCAGCAGGCGTTGGCAGGCCAGCCGCTCGCCCGACCGTACATCGGGATCCGCTACGAACCGATCACGCCGCAGGTCCAGGCGCGGGACAAGCTGACCCAGGATCACGGGGCCCTGGTCAGCCGCGCGAAGGATGCGTCGGGAGGCTCGCAATCCGCGGTCGTGGCCGGTGGACCCGCGGAGAAGGCAGGCGTCAAGGAGGGCGACATCATCGTCGCCGTCGGCAACCAGACCGTGGACACGGAGCACCCGCTCGATCTGGTCCTCGCGGGCTTCTCGCCGGGCCAGACCGTCGACCTCAAGATCGTCCGCGGCTCCAGCACCATCTCGGTGTCGGTGACCCTGGGGACGCGACCCGCCAACCTCTGATCGGCCCGGCGATCGCTCGGGTTGGCCGGGTTGGTCAGCCCGAGCGGCGGCGGCGGATCTGGACGCCGGCGTGGGCGAGCGGTCCGCCCAACTGCACCTGCGGTTTCCGAACCCGCAGGACGACCTCCTCGAGCGCCGGGAAGTCGGACAGCAGTTCATGGGCGATGGCCTCGGCCAGGGCCTCGATCAGATTGAACGTCGTCGATTCGACGATCGTCCGGACGGTCTCGTAGACGCGGCTGTAATCGAGCGTCCGGGCGAGATCATCCTCGAGTCCCGCCGGCTGGAGGTCCATGAACAGCTCGACGTCCACCTCGAATTGCTGGTCCGTCGTCTTCTCGTGATCGTGGACTCCATGGCGTGCCTGGAAGACCATGTCGGTGAGCACGATCCGGTCGGACGTCATCGAGCCTCCTCCTGCCAGGTACCGCGGACGACAGCATCCGCCATGCGAGCTGCGCGAACGTTCTCGCGAACGTCGTGGACCCGAACGATATCCGCACCGCCGGCAATCCCGAGCGCTGTCGTCGCGAGTGTCCCCTCGAGGCGCTCATCAACGGGCAGATCGAGCACCTTTCCCAGGGTCGATTTCCGGGACGTGCCGAGTACGATCGGCCGACCCAGCAAGGCCAGCTTGCGCAGTTCGCGCAGGATCGCGAGGTTGTGCTCCGGAGTCTTGCCGAAGCCGAAGCCAGGGTCGATCAGGATGTCGTTCCGCGCGATGCCGACGCTGAGCGCACGTTCGATCGCGCTCGCGAGGTCGGCCACGACCTCGGCAACGAGGTCTTTGTATTGAGCATCCGCCCGATTGTGCATGAGGACGATCGGGACCCGACAGCGTGCCGCGAGCTGGACCATCGAATCATCGTCGGCGACGCCCCAGATGTCATTGATGAGTCCCGCTCCGGCTTCGATGGCCGCGGCCCCGACGCCCGGTTTCGTCGTGTCGATCGAGATCGGGACATCGGGCAGTGCGCTCCGCACGGCGCGGATCAGCGGGACGACGCGGACGGCCTCATCGGGCAAGTCGATCACGGCGTGACCAGGTCGCGTCGACTCCCCGCCGATGTCGAGGATGTCAGCGCCGGCGTCGACCATTGATCTGGCCAGGGACACCCCGGCTGCGATGGCCGCTGATGCGGGCTCGCCACCTCGAGCGTCAGGATGGCTGAGCAGCCCATCGCCCGAAAAGGAGTCGGGCGTCGCGTTGATGATCCCCATCACGAACGTCCGCGATCCCCATGCAAAATCGCGCCCGCCGATGCGTGTCGTCCCCAGGCGGAACGCCGCCGAGTCGACGGGGCGATGGGCCACATGGAGTGCATCGGTGGATCGGGTCACGGGCGCGGATCCTCCGGATCGCGGTCGGGCCGATCGTCAACAAGATGGCCGCATGCTTCACCGACAAGGTACAGCGAGCCGGCCACGACCACCGGCCCGGGCGCCCCCGCGAGCGCCAGGTCGAGCGCTCGACGAGCCGGATCGATCGCCTGCACCGCGAGTTCGGGAGCGATTGCCCGCCAGCGACCGGCGAGCGCTTCCGCCGGCATGGCGCGGGGAACGTCCACTGACGTGCAGATCACGCGTGCTCCACGCAGGGCACTGGACGCAACGAGTGCCGAGATGATCCCGTCGGCGTCCTTGTCGGCCATCGAGGCCACGACGAGTGTGAGCGGCGGCGGGTCAGTCGCCGAGCCGCCGGTAAGGTGAGGCCGCAGGTCCTCGAGCGCGATCGCAAGGGCGGCCGCCCCGGCCGGGTTGTGTGCGCCGTCGAGCAGGATGTCGCGATCGTGGCTCCGGAGCAGCTCCAGCCGCCCTGGCCACGTCGCCGTGGCGTAGCCGCGTCGCCGGGCATCCGGTGGAACCGTTGCAATGCCGGCCGCTTCCAGCGCGTCAAGGGTCGCGTCCGCCACGGCCACGTTGGCCGCCTGGTGGCGCCCACGCAGGGCCACCTGGATCGGGCCGAGGCCCGGCTGGTCCACCTCGATCCCGTCCCGGCCCGAGCCCAGGTACCGAGCCGGCGTTACCTCGCGCAATGGCACGCCCATCCGCCGTGCCCGTCGCCGGATGACGCCGAGAGCCGGGGGTTCGGCTCCGGTCACGGCGAGGTCGCCGCGCTCGATGATCGCGGCCTTCTCGCGAGCGATCAGGGGAACCGTGGAGCCCAAGCGATCCGTGTGGTCGAGTGAGACGTTCGTGATCACCGCCACCCCGCCATCCCACGCGTGGGTGGCGTCGAGCCGACCGCCAAGGCCGACCTCGACCAGAGCGATCTCCACGCCCGACTCGGCGAACCATCGAAAGATGATCGCCGTCAGGAGCTCGAACTCGGTCGGCTCACCGTGCCGACGAGCCACGCCCGCCACGAGCGGCAGCACCTTGTTGACCAGCCGCGTGAAGGTGGCCGGATCAATGGGCCGCCCACCGATCTGGAGGCGTTCCCGGTAGGAAATCAGGTGTGGCTTCGGGGTCTCGCCGACCCTGATCCCGGCGGCCCGGAGCGCACTCCCGGCCATCGCGATAACGCTGCCCTTGCCGTTCGTGCCCGCCACGAGAGCGCCACGGAACGCGAGCTGGGGATCGCCCATTGCGCGAAGGAGCGCCCGCGTCCGCCCGAGGCCGAGGCGAATGCCGAAGCGACCACGCTCGCCGAGGGCTCGGACCGCTGCGTGATAGGCGCGGGAGTCGGCGGTGTCGTTCACGGGTCGAGGTCAGTCACGGGTCGAGATCTGGGACGAGCGACGGTCAGCTCGCGGACAGGTCTTCCTCGTAGAACACGCATTGATTGAAGCGCGGCGAAAGGCAGACATCCCCGACATAGTTCTGCTCGAGGTGGACGCCGCCACGGAGCTGGCAACGCGATGTCGTGGCGTCCTGGCGGACGAGGCCCTTGAGCAGGTGCGGTGCATGAATCGGGATGGCGCCACGCATGCCGGTCATGTAGAAGTGCGGACAGATGTTGCGCCGGAGATTCGGGAGCCCGAAGGCGCGGGCACGGGCCAGATCGGCGCCCATCCCGGGAGCACCACGATCGGTCGGTCGCCCGACCGGCATGCCCACGGCGCTGTCCGATCGGGGACCAGGTCCCACGGCCCGTCCCGTCCCGTTGAGTGCAGCGAGCGTAGGTACGCGGGCAATCGGACCGATGCCAAATGCGGGTCGCCCGTCGGGACGCCGAGTCTCGTGTTGTGCGACACGGCCCGATCGCCCCGAACGCAGATCGCGTCCGTCCAAGTGCTCCCTCCACTGCCCAAGGCGATCGTCCGACCTGCCCGGATTGCATCAGCGTACACCGCTCTGTGCCAGCCACGCCGGGCGACCGGCCATCCGTGCGACCATACGCACCGATGCCGACCAACCGCGGAAGCCGACCGTCTCACGTCCGGCCCCGCGCTCCGAGTACCGGCCGCCCCAAGCCCCAGCGCATTCGCGTACCTGCGCCCGACGCCTATCGGCTCAAGCAGGCCAAGGGTCTCAGTCGCCGACGACGAGGGCTGGCCCTTCCAGCACGATTGGTTCTGATCGTTGCCCTGGCTGCGCTCGGCGGAGCCGTGTTCGTGACTGCCACCGGTGGAATCGGCACCATCATGGGCTCGCTGTCGACATCGCTGGGCGGATTCTTCGACAGGATCGTCGCGACCCCCGTGCCATCAGCGACGGCACTCCTCGCCACAGACGCGCCCATCGTGGCCACGCCCAGTGAGCCGTACACCAACCAGGCGACCGTCGATCTCGTGATCACCGTGCCATCGGTCGCGGTCGGGAACACGGCGGCCCACCTGCGGGTCTATCTGACGCTCGAGGGTCAGGAACCGGCGCCGATCGCCGAGGTCCCCATCGGCAACACGATCCGGATGATCGTGCCGGTGGACTTGACGCCTGGTCGCAACGACTTCCACGCAACCATTTCAGAGGGCACCGTGGAGTCCGAGCCGTCACCGGTCGTGACATTCATCCTGGATACGGATCCACCAAAGATCGTCCTGACGTCACCGAAGGACGGCGGCACCGTGAACCGTCCGACGGCCATCCTGATCGGGACAACCCAACCACGGACAACGCTGCTCGCGCGGAACACCACCAACGGGCAATCGTTTTCCGGGGTTGCCGGGACCGACGGCACATTTACGCTCAACCTTCCGCTCGAGGCGGGCGCCAACGCGATCACGATCACGGGTCGCGATCCGGCCGGCAACAACGGCGAGCTCGCCGTGTCACTCATCCGCGGCAATGGCAAGCTGACGGCGACCCTCACCTCATCGGCCTACCGGATCGCAACCGGCTCGCTCCCCGTCTCAATCCAGCTCTCGGTCCTGGTCATCGATCCGGACGGACAGCCGGTAAGCGGCGCCTCGGTCACGTTCACGCTCACCGTGCCGGGCATCCCGCCGGTGGCGAAGGACGCGGTGACGAATGCGGACGGCCGAGCGACCTTCAGCACGACCTTGCCAAAGGGCGTCACGACCGGTAACGGAATTGCTACGGCGTTCGTCTCGACGACCCAGTACGGCACGACGTCCGCGGCCAAGACGATCAACGTCGTCAAGTAGCGCCTCGACGGGACTTGCATTCGCAGCTACCATGCGGCCATGTCGATGTGGCGGTGCCCCCACTGCGGCACTCCCCAGGCGGAGACGGCCCGCTGCTGGGTGTGTCATCGATCCTCGACCACCTGTTCTACTTGCCAGCACTTCCGGCGCAGCGTTGCGGCCCAGGTCGGCTATTGCGGCCTCGATCGTCGGCGACTGCCCCTGATGGGCACGGAACATCGCGGGTGCTGGGAGAGTGGGGCGCCGAAGCAGGCCGAAGCCAGGTCTCTCGCGCGGCCCCGCTCGGAACCGCGCAATGACGAGGAGCCCACGCGGGATTTCGTTCCGGTCGAACTCCTTCGGGACGCGCCAGCCAGAGCGGTGAGGACGGCGGTCGAGGTATCAGCGCCCGCGACGAGTGCGGTTCGGGACGAACCCTTCGAAGCAGGAGCGGACGCTGCCCTCGTCGATCCGTGGACCACGCGGGTCACGCTCTTCAACGACCTCGACACGTAGCGGCGCTGCGGCCGCCCGTGATCAGGTCGAGGCGGGCGTTGGCGTCACATCGGGAGTCGGCGTCGGGGCGGGGGTCGGCGGTGCGGTCGGCGGTGCGGTCGGCGGTGCGGTTGGCGACGGCGTCGGCGAGGGAGTCGGCGATGGGCTGGGCGACGGCGATGGCGTCGGCTCTGGACCCTTCGAGATTACGTAGTCAATGGCTGTCCCCTGGACCACGATCTGACCCGGACCGGGGACCTGGCTGACGACTGAGCCGATGGGGATGAAGTCGTCGAATGCCTCCGTCCGCGTCCGAACCGAGAGCTTTGCGGTAAAGATCAGGTTGAGGGCATCAGACTCCGTCCTCCCGCGGAGGTCGGGCACCGCAGCCGGCTGGTCGCCCTGGGCGAGCGTCAACAGGATCGTCTCGCCCTTGCTCACCGACTCACCCGACCCAGGCGTCTGCTTCAGGACGGTATTGGCCGGCTCTGAGCTCGCTTCGAACACGGACTGGGCGACCTTGAGACCAAGCTTCTCGGCCGCGATCTTTGCTTCTTCATAGCTCAGGCCTACCAGGTTCGGCACGGAGATCTGCTCCGGTCCTGGCGCCGGCGTGCTGTTGATCAGGCGGAAGACGAGGAACGCCGCAAGTCCGAGGATCACGATGGCAAGGAGGCCGGAGATCCACAGCCACGGGCTCGTCCCGCCACCGTTGTCATCGGGATCATCGCCGTCCTCATCGGGACGGCGCCGTCCGGCACCCACGGGGCGAGCTCGCGGCCGATCGTCGGACCCGGCGTAGGCGTCCGGAGCGTAGGGCAGACGCGCGCCCGGGTTCGCGCGGGCCGTTCCGGCCATCGTTGCTTCGGGATCAACACCGGACCCGGCGGCACGGGCGCCTGCGGCGGCGGCACCGAGGCCGGCAGCGCCCGCGAGTGCGGCAGCGGACCCGGACGGCGCGGCGAGTCCGCCCGCAGCCGCTCCGGCCGCTGTGGCGGCCGCTCCATGTGACTGCTCCGCGATGAACCGGTCGAGTGCCTCGGCCATCGCCTCGGCAGAAACGAAGCGATCGGCCGGATCGGTTGCCATGGCCTTTCGGGCAATGGCCTCGAGGATCGGCGGCACGCCGCTGCGGACTGCGCTCGGGCTCGGGACCGGCCCGGTCAGTCGGGCGGTGGCAATGGCCGCCGCGGAGTCACCTTCCCAGGGGCGCCGCCCGGTGAGCAACTCGTACAGCACGATGCCCAGGCTGTAGATGTCGGAGGCCGGCGTGGCCATCTCGCCCCGGGCCTGTTCCGGGCTGAAGTAATGGACCGATCCGAGCGTGGTTCCGGGCAGCGTCAGGGCTGCCTCGGCGATGGCGCGGGCAATTCCAAAATCGGTGACCTTGACCTTGCCTTCGCTCGTCACGAGCACGTTGCTGGGCTTGATGTCCCGATGCACGAACCCGCTCGTGTGCGCGGCGGCGATGGCCCGCGCGATCTGGGCGGTCAGGCGTGCGGCCTGTTTCGGGGGCAGCGCACCGCTCCGCCGGATGATGGACGACAGGTCCTCGCCGTCTACGAGCTCCATGATGATGAACGGGCCGGCGGGATCGGTGCCGTAGTCGTAGACCGCCACCACGCCCGGGTGATTGAGCGACGCGGCGGACTGCGCTTCCTGGCGAAAGCGGGCAAAAAAGTCGGGATCCCGTCCGTATTCGGGGCGCAGTACCTTGACCGCGACATCACGCTCCAGCTGGGCGTCGCGCGCACGGTAGATCGTCGCCATGCCGCCCTGGCCGAGCAATTCGATCAGTCGGTATCGACCACCGAGGACGGTGCCGATCTCAGCCAAGGAATCCTCCGATTGACGATGCGGGGCGCACCGTGTGCCCGGATCGTAGCGTACGACGCCGGGATGTCCGGCAGGGTGACGACACGTCAGCCCTGGAGCTCGAGGCCTCGAAGATGGGCCCGAAGCTCCGCGGCGAGGTCCGGTCGCTCCAGCGCGAGGTCGACAGTGGCCTTGAGCCAGCCCATCGTGGTCCCGGCGTCGTAACGGGCACCCTCGAACTCATAGGCGTACACGGACTGTTCGGCCATCAGTGCCTCGATGGCATCCGTGAGCTGAATCTCGCCACCCGAGCCTCGCTGAGTCTGTTCGAGCTTGTCAAAGATCTTGGGCGTAAGCACGTAGCGGCCGATGATCGCGTAGTTGGAAGGGGCCGTCCCGGGCTCCGGCTTCTCGACCACGGAGGTCACCTGGCGAAGCCGCGGATCGTGCTCGTCCGGGCCTGGAATCGTACCGACGATTCCGTAGCGGTACGTGTCCTCAGGCGGCACTTCCGCAACAGCGAGCACGGAAGAGTGGGTCTGCTGGTAGGCGTGGATGAGCTGCCCGATCGCCGGACGCTCACCTACCACCACGTCGTCCGGCAGGAGGACCGCGAACGGCTCATGGCCGATCAGATCCTTGGCCATCAGCACGGCATGACCGAGCCCCAGCTGCTCTTTCTGGCGGACATATGCGATCTGGGCGAGGTCGCTGATGTGGCGGACCTGGCGGAGCTTCTCGATCTCGCCCTTTTCCTCGAGCAGATGCTCGAGTTCATAGGACAGGTCGAAATGATCCTCGATCGCTCGCTTCTGGCTGGAGGTGACGATGATCACCTGCTCGATGCCGGCCGCAACGGCCTCTTCGACCGCGTACTGGATGATCGGCTTGTCGACGAGCGGCAGCATTTCCTTTGGCTGCGCCTTGGTGGCTGGGAGAAACCTGGTACCCCAGCCGGCTGCCGGGAACACTGCTTTTCGGACGCGCATGACACCCCTTGGGCGGTTGATGGGCAGCACCGAGGATACCACCCAGGTGGCCCGCGACCGGTCAGATCGTCATTTTGCGGTGTCGCTCGCGAACGTTCGAACGGCCGCGGCGAAGGCGTCCGGGCTGTCAAGGGGCGTGAGATGCGCGGCCAGGGGAAGCACGCGTTTGGACACGTTTGGAATGCCCGAAAGGAACGATCGCTCGCCGAGCCGGAAGACGACATCGAGCCCGCCGTTGATCACCAGGGTCGGGCCGCCGAATGCCTCCAGCCGATCATGGAAGGTCGTCTCGGTCAGGGACCGAACGGCAGCGGCGCCACCGCGCGACCAGTAGCCGGCCGCGATGATGGGCTCGGCGATGTCCGAGGGATAGCGCCGCCGAAACATCCACGAGTTCAGGCCGTCGAGCAGGCGCTCCGGCGCGGCGATCAACGCCCAGGCAAAGAGGCGGAATGCCCGGCCGGTTACGCCCGATGGCTCCGCGCTCGAGCCGGCAAGCACGAGCCCCCGGACTCGATCCGGTGAACGGGCAGCGACAGTCATCGCCACGTAGCCACCCAGCGATAACCCCACCAGGATCGCCGGACCGGCCCCGGTGTCGTCGATCGCCGCTTCCACGATCGCGGCGGCCGCGTCGAGCGAGAACGGGCGATCGGCGAGATCGCCGTGGCCAGGCAGGTCGACGCTCACGCACCGATGCTGATCCTCGAGACGCGAAACGATCCCCCGCCACGAGACGCGCGTCAGCCGACTGCCATGGATGAGGACGATGAGTGGGCCATCGACCGGCCCCGCGTCGTCACGACCGATGTCGATCATGTCGTCGCGGCGCGGGCTACCTCGTCCTCGGCGTCGAGCGCCGGTTCCGGGTCTTCGGCGGCGAGTACCGGCTCGGGCTCCGCGGCGGGCAGCATCGCAGGCTCAGCCGGATGCGACCGTTGAATCAGGACCGCAGCCCCGAGGATGGCAAATCCTCCGAGGGCCTGGATCGGCCCAATGGCCTCCTGAAGGAAGAGCGCGGCCAGGAGCACCCCGACGACCGGTTCGAAGAGCATCAGGATCCCGGCCCGGACCGGTCCGATCCATCGAATCCCGGCCAGGAACATCGTGCTCGGAACAGCGGCGGAGAAGATACCGGCGAAGACCAGCAGGGCGAGCAGGCCCGGCACCGCGAGGGGCAGTCCAAGTGACGCTGGCCCGTCGCCGACCACCGCGAGCACGCCGGCGATGATGGCCGCACCGCCGAGGATGAAGCCCATCGCCTGATTGGTCGGAACCTCGCGGTAGCCGTGACGGCTGACGAGGACGAACACGGCCTGACTGGCGGCAGCCGACAGCGCGAGCAGGACGCCGACCGGATCGAGGCCGCCGCTCGTTGCCGAACTGGGCCCACCGATGACCACCGCAACCATCCCCGTGAGTGCGATTACCAGCGCGGCGCCCCGATGCCGGTCCATCCGCTCCCAGCCGAGCAACGCCGACGCGGCCGTAACGATCGCGGGGTAGAGGTAGAAGCACAGCAGCACGATCGCAACGGGAATCCGCGCGAAGGCGAGGAACATGGCCATGTTCAGGGTCGTGCCCATGAGCATGGCGATCCCGATCGAAGCGCGCCCGCGGGTATCGAGAGATCGCCAGCCGACGAGGCGCCCACCGCGCCGCAGCGCGTAGCCGATGATCACGGCCATGACCGCGGCGCCGATCGCGGCCCGCCAGGTGACGAATCCGAACGGCGTCATCCCGAAGCCATAGGCATTGCGCGAGATCACCCCGAGCATGCCGAACATGCTCGCGGCGAGGGCGACCGTCAGGCTTCCGAGGAGCGGGCTCCGCTGCTGATCCACGGACCCATGGTACGAGCCGACCCCCTTTCGGAGCCTCGAGCGGGTCGGCCCGAGCCTGCGCCGGTCAGTGCGAGCCGGCGCCGCGCTCCCGTCGTGCCACGCCGAAGCGAATATTCGTGAACGGGACGCGGAACTCGCGGAACACCTCGATCGACACCAGGAATCCGGCGAGTAGCAGGCCCACCGCGATGAGCTTCGCAATCGCGAACGGGGCCGTGACGCCGAAACGATTGAGCGTATCGCCGGCCGAGGCCACGAATGCCCCAATGGCAATGAGGAGGGTGGCCGGCACGCGACTGTTCAGCTTCCCGACGGCGAGGTCCCGCGCCGCTCCCGGGATGGATGCGACGAGGTTCACGATGATCGCCACCGGAGCGATGAGCAGGTTGAACAGGAATTGGTCGCCAGACTGACGGGGATCGAGCGAGTACGCGAGGACACGGCGTTTGGTCATGAACGTGTAGGCCGAGAACAGGGCGCCGAATGCCAGGCTGAGCGCTCCCGTGAAGTTGAGCACCGGGGTCAGTAATCGCAGGTAGCCGGGCATCAAGGTCGCTACGGGCTGGCCGGTTGCCGGGTCGACGGCGTAGCCGGGAGCGGCGAGCGTCGTCGCGGCCATCAGGCCCAGGGAAAGGACGGTGGTCCCGATGACGGCCGCCGCCGCGAATTCGGTCCAGCGGGCGTTCTGGAAGTACGTTTCCACGCCGATCGCGAGGGCCAGGATGAGCGCCACGATGAGGTACAGGATCGGAAGCGGGCCAGCGCCCGCGTAGGCCGGAGCATTTCTGATCATCAGCGCAATGAGCCCGGAGCAGATGAGCAGGAAAGCGTACGTATACCCGAAGCGCGTCTTGGCGAGCAGGAATGCGGTGCCGAGCCCGAGCCAGGCCGGTGTCCAGGCGGCGCCGGTCAGATACCAGATCCGATAGAGCGGCTCGGACCAGCCGGCGAACGACGCGATCGCCTCAGCTGCGGATCCGATCCCGAAGAAGGTCATGCCGACGGCCCACACCAGCTGAAAGGCGTGACGGCGCTCGCGCCACTGGTCGAGGAGGGCGATGGCAAAACCGAGGGCGAGAAAAGCCGTCAGCGCAGGGATCATGGAACGACCTCTTGTCGGGGGTGATCGGCAATCGATGCCGCATGGACGTTGACGAGATGGAGCAGGAGCCGATCCAGGAGCGCGACCGCCTGTTCGAAGAGCGACGCGAGCTGGGTCGCATCGAGGGCACGCCGTCGCCCGAGCGAAGCGATCTCGGTCAGGAAAGGCTGCCTAGCGCGGATATAGACCGCAACCACCTCGGAGCCACTGGCGCCGCCCTCGGCCAGTCGCCGAGCGGTCCCCTCGATCAGACCGAGCGCTTCCGCCTCCCACCGCTCGCGGTCGGTGGAGGTGGCAGCGTCAAGGTAGGCGAGCAGGACCGCAACGAGGCGGCGGCCCTCTGTACGAAACGCTGCCCGTGCGTCCCCCTCGATCCGATCAATGGACGGCGGCGCGTCATCGGAGCGATAGGAACGCCCATAGGCCCGGTTCACGCGATCGGATGTTGCCCCGAGTACCGCCAGCGGGCGGCGAGCGGGCCTTCGGTTGGCCGCGACTCGGGCCAGATCGGCGTGGGAAAACCGTCGATGGCCGCCCGGCGTCGCGTAAGCCCGGACGCGCCCTTCATCAGCCCAACGCCGGAGCGTGTCGGGGTCAACTCCGAGGATCCGGCTCGCCGGTCCAAGGGACAGCCAATCGACCGGGACAGTGACGGGGAGTTGTGCCGCACGGGCCATGCCGAGACGACCTCCGGACCAACGATGAGCGACGAGCGCAGTCGGCGCCTGCGAGCCAAAACCCGGGTAAATCTCGGTATCGAGGTTGGTCCGGGAACCGGGGCAGGATACGAACGGCCCGACGGCCTGTCAACAGGCGGAGTGCAGCGTTCGTCGATCGGGTCGACGAGTTTGCGGATCAGGCTGGGACAAACTCGTGATCGTCGCGGTGCATGCCGTCGCACAGGCCCCACCGGACCTCGTCGCCGGGAATGGAGATCGGGCGCATGATCTCGCGGACCTCGCCGCGCCGGCAGAACAGCCAGCCGCGTGCCCGCATCCAGCTCCGGACGTGGGCCGGATCTCGATGGAACTCGAACGGACCGGGATTGAGGACCGGGCGGCCAGCCCAGGACACCGGCGTCTCGCTCGCCACCGCGTCGAGTACGTTGATCCGCCAGGGAGTTCCCTCGATCACCTCGAGGCAGTCATCGCAGCGCAGCGCGACGTTGTCCGAGACGACCGTCGGGATCCGGATGCCCATGATCTCCATCGGCCCGATCGTATCACCACGATCCGGGTCACGGCAGAGCTCGGCGAGCGTCCATCCGGCGAGCGTCGTCGCAACGGGGCAGGCCCGGGCGCCGACGCGGTTTTGGTACCCCCAAGGGGATTCGAACCCCTGATCTCCACCTTGAAAGGGTGGCGTCCTAGGCCTCTAGACGATGGGGGCCGGGAGTTGGGCGAGTTTAGCAGAGGGTTTTCGCCGGGCACCTGCCGCGCGTCGGTCCGGGTCAGGCGCCCATCAGGAGCGAGAAGACGAGCACTCCGGCGAAACAACCAATCGCCATCATCCCGGCGATGCCACCGAACATCGCCCACAGCACGGTCGGTGTCTGGAGGCCCAGCTTCCAGGCCTGCCACATGCGAACCGCGCCACCGCCTGACGTTGCGGTGAAAGCGAAGCCAAGGACGCCGAGGCCGGTCATGACCATGCCGATCTGCGACGAATCACGAACTTTCAGGATCGCGTAGACGACGTAGGCAATCGATCCGATATACGCCAGAACCACGATCACCCGAAACGGGGTCACCGCAAAGCGTCCGAGGTGGGGGGCTCTCGCCGGGATATCGCGGTGGGCGCCGGACCGGGAGTTGTCGGCGGGTCGCTGGGGCTGCGCAGTCATCGCGCGCAATGTACCAGCGGATGCCGCGTCGGTCGTCGGCCGGCCTTCGCGGTCACGCGACGGGTGTCGCCGAACCGGAGCCGGGCCATCAACTCGCGGGCGTTGACTCGCCGCCCCGGGTCCGGTGGTAGATCGCGACGTTGTAGGACAGGCGCGGCCGCTTGAGGGTGGCTGCGACATCCGCGCCGACAGCACCGAACGCGGACTCCAGGAAGGTCGCCGTCGCCTCCTGCGACTCGAATGTCCAGAAGCAGTGCAGGACGCGGACGCGAAAACCGGCGGCCAGGAACGGACCGTTGCGGCGGGTCCACGCGCCGAATTCCTCACGATCGGGCTGCAGGCGCGAGACGTCATCACGACCGTAATCGTGAACGACCAGCAGCCGGCCACCCGGCCGCAGGACGCGATCGGCCGCCGCGAGATCCTCGACGGCCACGCCGCGGAACAGCGACCACAGGCCAATGATGACGTCGGCCGATTCCTCAGGGGCAGAGGGTCGGAATGGTGCCGTCAGCGCCTCGTGATGCACCCGAGCGCCCAGCGCCGCGAGGCCGACGGCGACCAATGACCCGGCGGCATCGACGAGCAGCACGTCTCGACCCGCGACCGGCCCAAGTGCCTCGAGACCTCGAAGAATCTTCCCTTCGACGTCGAGGAAGGACGCCAGTTCACGGGCGGCTTCCGGCGGTAGCTGAAACGGAAGATCCGACACGTGGCCCGGAGTATAGGGTCCACGCCGCTGCGACAAGGTCGTCGCGCGCGGCACCGTCCGGCCCGGGTTCCGGCATCATCACGGAATGGAGATCTCCTTCCGCGGGATGCCCTGGGCCGTCCGCCTGTTCCTGGTCTATGCGTTCGTCATCCTCACGGGCATCGGTCTGTCCCTGCGCTACGTCGTGGACCTCGCGATCGCCGCCCCGGTCAGTCCAATCGGCGTCGTGGTCATGGTCCTGCTCGCCTACACGATCTTCACGACGACCCTCGTTCTTCAGCGCAAGGCGGCCTCGCGCATGCTCGCCATCGGCCTGTCATCGCTGACGATCCCGACGATCCTGTGGGCACTGAACCTGGGCTTGCTCCCGATCGCCGTGTTCCTCGGGGCGCTCGGGGCGCTGCTGATCCGCGGCCTGCGCAGTCCTGCCACGGAGACTTGGCTCGCCGAACCGTGAGTCGGCGTGGTCAGGACGAGCCGGTGCAGCCTTCGCGCCCTCGAGTCTGCGTCGCGCCCTCGCGCGCGAGAGAGCGCCGGGCACGCTACCCTTGCGCACGCACAACCACCCGTCCGATCGTCGGCCAAGCGCTGACCGGTTCGACGACGAACAAGACACCACGAGGCCGTTTGTGAATACCCCGAATCAACTGACGTCGCCGACCAAACCCGGAAACCGCAGCGGCGGCCGACGTTCGGCGCCCCAGCAATCGTTCCTCACCCGCAACCGAAGTCGGCTCCTGTGGGGCCTCGCCGGGCTCGCGCTCGTGGGTATCGCCACTCTGGCGTTCCTCAATGCGACGTCGCCCGCGTACGCATGTGCTACGGAGTGGAACCCGGCCCCGACGACGGCGCCTGCCCCTGACGGTACGCCACGGCTCGGCATTACCCAGACCGACCTCGGACGGGACCATGTCTCGCTGGGGGCGTTCGTGAAGTACGCGTTGTGCCCGCCGGCGACCGGCAATCACTACAACGCCACGGGCGATGGCCCGATCCGACCGGGGATGTACGGTCCCGATGACCAGGCCACGCCGCAGGGCTGGATCCACAACCTCGAGCACGGCGGTCTCGTCCTGCTGTACCGATGCGCCGACGGCGACACGGCCTGCTCCGAAAGCGGCCAGGCGGCATTGAGTCAGTTCAACGCGTCGTTTCCCAACAGCCCGATCTGCGATATCCCGAAGGGGGGCGTGGGTCCGATCGTCGCTCGATTCGACGAGATGAAGTGGCCATACGCGGCCCTCGTCTGGGGCCTCGTGCTGCCGCTCGATACCCTCGACGTGAATCAGGTCTACGCGTTCTTCGCTCAGCAAGGCGAGCGGACCAATCCCGAGCCTCTCTGTCCCAAGCCGACCGACACGCCCGCGCCGACCGGTACTCCCGCGCCGTCGGACACGCCTGCGCCGTCCGTTGACGCGTCCGCGAGCCCGTCACCCGCGGCCACCTGAGCCGGTCGGGACCGGTGCGGTTCTTCGCCTTCCTTGCTGCCGACGGTCCTGCCGTCGGGCTGCTGACGGGTGACGACACCGTCATCCGGTTGCGCAGCGTGGACGGCGGGCTCGACCTTACCCTCGCCGAGGACCGCCTCGGCGCGCTCATCGAGGAAGCTGGAGCGCTCACGCCCGGAACGTCCCCGTCGAAGCGGCCGAGCCGTGCCGTCCCGGTCGGCGACCTTGAGCCGCTCCCGGCGATCGAATTCCCGGGCAAGATCGTGTGCGTGGGCCTCAACTACGCGGATCATGTCGCCGAGGGTGGCCGGGCCGCGCCCGAACGACCGCTCCTCTTCGCCAAGTTCAGCAATACCGTCGTCGGCGATGGCGAGCCGATCATTCGGCCCGAGGGCACGCATGCCCTGGACCTCGAGGTTGAACTTGGCGTCGTCATCGGACGACGGGCACGCCGGGTCGCAGCGGCCGATGCGCTGGCCCACGTCGCGGGATATGTCGTGGTGAACGACGTCAGCGCCCGCGACTGGCAGGGGAACCCGCAAGCGCTTCGAGAGGGCGAGAAGGGCGATGGCCAATGGCTTCGGGCCAAGGGTTCGGACACATTCCTGCCGGTCGGCCCGGTCATGACGACCGTCGACTCCTTCGATCCCGCTGTCGGCCATCGGATCCGGAGCTGGCGGATCCCCGGGGTCGGCTCGGCGGGTGCTGATCCGTCGGCGTCCTCGATCCCTCCTGCGACCCCGATCCTGATGCAGGACGGCACGACCGCAGACCTGGTCCATGGCGTCCCGGATCTGATCGAATTCATCACTCGACACATCACGCTCGAGCCGGGCGACATCATCGCCACCGGTACCCCGTCGGGCGTCGGCGTCTTCCGGACCCCGCCTGTCTTCCTGGAGCCGGGCGATCGCGTCCGTTGCGAGATCGAAGGCATCGGGGCCGTCGAGAATCCGATCATCGACTGGTTCGACCCTGCCGCCACCGAGACGACGACCCGCGACTGAAGGGCCGGCCCTGGCCGGACGTCTACCATCGAGGAGATGCGAATGCGAGCACTGGTGAAGACCGAGGCCGGCCGCGGACTCACCCTGCTCGACGTCCCTGAGCCCGAAATCGGTATCAACGATGTCCTGGTCCGCGTCCGGAAGACGGGGATCTGCGGGACCGACCTCCACATCGAATCGTGGGATGCCTGGGCCGCGAAGAACATCAAGGCTCCGCTGGTCGTGGGGCATGAGTTCGTGGGCGAGATCATCCGCGTCGGCAGCAATGTCGCGGATTTCGCGGTCGGTGACCTGGTGAGCGGCGAGGGTCACGTCGTCTGCGGTCGATGCCGGCATTGCCTCGCCGGGCGTCGTCATCTGTGTGCCAACACGATCGGCCTTGGTGTGGGTAGGGACGGCGCCTTTGCCGAATTCGTGTCGCTTCCGATGGCCAACGTCTGGCACCACTGGCCAGGCATCGACGAAGAGGTCGCAGCGATCTTCGACCCGTTCGGCAATGCAGTCCACACGGCCCTCGCGTTCCCGGTCCTCGGCGAGGACGTCCTGGTATCGGGCGCCGGACCAATCGGCCTGATGGCCATTGCGGTCGCTCGCCACGCCGGTGCACGGCACATCGTGGTCTCGGAGCCGAACGCCTATCGGCGCGGACTCGCCGAGCGGATGGGTGCGACGGTCGTCGTCGATCCGCGCGAGCGCGATCTGCGCGATGTCCAGACCGAACTCGGCATGGTCGAGGGCTTCGATGTCGCCATGGAGATGTCCGGCAACGCCGTCGCGCTCCGGACGGCGATCGGCACGATGGCGCACGGCGGCGCCGTCGCGATCCTCGGGATCCCGACCGCCGAGATCTCGATCGATATCAACGAGATCGTCTTCAATCAGCTGACCCTGCGCGGGATCTACGGCCGGGAGATGTACGAGACCTGGTACAAGATGACGGTCATGCTCCAGTCGGGCCTCGATATCAAGCCCGCGATCACCCATCGATTCTCATTCCGCGATCATGCGGATGCCTTCGCCGCGGCCAGATCCGGCGACTCGGGCAAGGTGATCATGGACTGGACGGCCTGATGCCACGACTCCCCGGAGGTTCAATTCGATGACGACGACGGCGCACCCGGATCCGTTCGCGTTCCTCGCCGAGGAGCTGGCCGACCTCCACGCCAAGCACCTGTATCGCCCGCTCCGGGTCATGTCCACCGAGCAGGGCCCCGTCGCCACGGTCGATGGACGCGAGGTCATCAGCCTGTCGTCGAACGACTATCTCGGGCTGACCCACCACCCGCGCCTGAAGGCCGCGGCAGTCGAGGCGGTCCGCGAATTCGGAGCCGGATCGGGCGCGGTCCGCACGATCGCCGGCACCATGGACCTGCACGAAGCGCTCGAATCGGAGCTCGCGGCGTTCAAGGGCACGGAGGCCGTGCTCACGTTCCAGAGCGGTTTCACGGCCAATACGGGTGTGATTCCGACCATCACCGGCGAATCCGACCTGATCGTGTCCGATGCCCTCAACCACGCCTCGATCATCGATGGCATGCGCCTGTCCAAGGCGCCCCGGAAGGTGTATCCCCACGCCGACGTCGCGGGGCTCGAGGCCGTCCTGAAGGAGGCCCGCGAAACCGGCCGGGCCGACGGCAGCGGGCCGTACCGGCTGATCCTCGTCGTCACGGACGGGGTGTTCTCCATGGACGGGGACATCGCCCCGCTGCCCGGGATCGTCGAGGTCGCCGAGCGCTATGGCGCCGCGGTCTTCGTCGATGATGCCCACGCTTCGGGGGTCCTTGGTCGGAACGGCCGCGGGTCGGTGGATCACTTTGGCCTTACGGGTCGCGTCGCCATCCAGGTCGGGACGATGTCCAAGGCGATGGGCGTCCTTGGAGGCTACGTTGCCGGTTCTCAGGACCTCCGCGACATCCTCGTGCAGCGCGCGCGGCCTTTCCTGTTCTCGACCTCGCACCCTCCAGCCGTGGCCGCCGCCTGTCGAGAGGCCATTGCGGTGATGGAGGAAGAGACCTGGCGGATGGATCGGCTGTGGGCAAGCACCACGCGATTCAAGTCGGAACTGGCACGACTCGGGTTTGATACGGGGCGATCGCAGACGCCGATCACCCCAATCATCGTGGGCGATTCGGAGCTGGCCAACCGGTTCTCGTCCGAACTGTTCGAAGCGGGCGTCTTCGCGACGTCTGTCGTCTTCCCCACGGTGAGCCTCGACCAGGCCCGCCTGCGGACGATCGTGACCGCGGCGCTGAGCGACGAGCACCTCTATCGTGCCCTGGATGCCTTCTCGACCGTCGGCAAGCGGCTCGGGCTCATCAGCGGGTGAGCGAAACCGACGCAGCGACCGGTGGCCTCGACGTGCCCGCCGACCCGCAGGGCCTGAATCTGCCCCTCGATGCGCACCTCCACACGGACCAGTCGCCCGACAGCAACGTTCCCGTCGATGTCTACGCTGCGCTGGCGCTCGAGCGCGGGATCAAGGAGCTGGCGATCACCGATCACGTCGACTTCGATCGGCGGGATCCGGCCTACGACTACGTGGCGTTCTCGGAACGCGAGCGCGTGGTTCGCGCTGCCGCCGAACGGTGGGCACCGCGCGGGGTCGTCATCCGGTTCGGAGCAGAGCTGACCTACAACCAGACCTGGGAAACCGAGCTTCGGGACCACCTCAAGCGCCACCGGTACGACTACACGATCGGGTCGGTCCACGACTGGCCGGATTCGCCGTACATCCCGAGCCGTATCGGGACCTGGGCGACGAGCCGACCGATCGACGAGGTCGTCGCGCCGTACTTCGACGAGATCATCGCGGCAGCACGGTCGGGCCTGTTCGACACGATCGGCCACCTCGATGTCGTGAAGCGGTACCTGTACCCATTCATCCGGCCAGCCGACTTCGGGGCACGTCCTGAGCTGCTCGATCCCGCACTCGCGGCGATCGCCGAATCTGGCGCGGCCCTCGAGATCAACACGAGTGGTCTGCGCCATCGGGTCGCCGAAACGTACCCGGCTCCGTGGGCACTGGCCCGTTTTCGCGAGTTCGGGGGGGTGCATGCTGTCACCGGTTCTGACGCGCACCGAGCAGATTGGTTCGCATGGGGCCTTGCTGACGGGTATCGTGCCTTGACCGAGGCGGGATTCCCGTCGCTGGCCTTTCGTCGCGGGATGGATCGGGTTCTGATCGATCTCCCCTGA
>JANMNF010000224.1:0-20514 GCA_031373765.1 Chloroflexota bacterium | reverse complement strand
CGCTCGACGAGGATCCGGCTGCGGGCGCAGCAATCCTGGCCGCAGTTGTCGAAGACCGAGTACGGGGATTCGGACGCGAACCGCTCGAGGTTGGCGTCGGCATAGATCACGTTGGGGCTCTTGCCACCGAGCTCGAGGCTGATCTTCTTCACGTTGTTCGAGGCCAGCCGCATGATCTCCTGGCCGGTCGTGGTCTCGCCAGTGAAGGCGACCTTGCCGATGCCGGGATGGCCCGCGATCGCCGCGCCGGCGGTGCCGCCAGGCCCCGTGACCACGTTGAGCACCCCGGCCGGGATACCTGCCTCGAGTGCCAGCTCACCGATCCGGAGCGCCGTCATCGGAGACAGGCTGGCGGGCTTGAGGATGCAGGTATTGCCTGCGGCGAGTGCCGGCCCGAGCTTCCAGCTGGCCATGAGGAGCGGGAAGTTCCATGGCACGATGAGACCCACGACGCCGATCGGCTCGCGCAGGGTCAGGTCCAGACCCGGCTTCGAAACCGGGATCGTCTGGCCGAAGACCTTGTTGGCGGCACCGGCGTAGTAGTCGAAGACAAGGCTCGAGCCGATGATCTCGCCACGGGACGAGCCGATCGGCTTGCCGACGTTGCGGGTCTCAAGCCAGGCGAGCTCCTCGCTCTTGTCCTTGATCAGGGCCGCGAACTTGGCCAGCGTTCGGCCCCGCTTGCCGGCGGCCCAATTTGCCCAGCCCTTCGGGTCCTCGAACGCCTTCTGGGCCGCGACGACCGCGAGGTCGACGTCGGTCTTGCCGCCGAGCGGGGCCGTCGCGATCACGGCGCCGGTGGCAGGATTCACGATCTCGAATGTCTGCCCATCAGCGGCGTCGACGGATTGGCCACCGATCATCATCTTCATCGCGCTGACGGCGGACGCGGTCTGGTCAAGGGTCATCGAAAACCTCGAATGTGATCGGCGCGGCCATGACGACCGTGCGCCGAGGAGCCAGTGGACGTTGGGCGATGATACGCCGCCCCTGCCCGGAACCGGGCTTGACGAAGGCGTCGGGCGATGTATCGTTACACGATATAGATGCCTCTCCACGATGGAGGTGGACGCAACATGTCAGGCACCTTCGGCAGTCGATACCTCGGTGCGCTGTCTCTCCGCCCGTTCGCGGCGGCGGTTCTCGCCCTCGCGATCGCGGGTTGCGGCGCTCCGGCACCGGCGCCGGCCGTGGCGGCGACGCTGCCACCAGACGTCAAGCCCGTCTGGACCGTGGACGGTGATACCACCGCACGGAACCTCCATGACGCGACGTACTTCAACGATGCTGGCGCTCCGACCCTGGCGGCGGGCGCCATGTTCGTCGCCTGGAGTTGTTCCGGGAGCGGTCGCCTCGAGATCGCACCGAGTCGGGTCCAGGGACATGGCGGCGTCCGCCCGACGGTCAGCCAGCGTACGGTCACATTCCAGGTGGCCTGTCCGACAGATCCGGATCCGTCGATCTACGCGTGGAAGGCCGTCCCTGGACTGGCGCTGGGCGGCGAGAACGTACTGGTCATTGCGCCGGCGGTCTCGCCGTCGGGGCCGATTCACTATAGCGTCGTCATCGCTCAGGCCTCGGCGTCGACACCTGCTCCCTGAGCCACGCCCAATATCTCACGAGACCCGTCAGCGGTAGGCGTCGCGGCGTAGGTTGATCGTGATGGCGGTCAGCTCGGGGCCGGACACACCCATCCGCTGAAGCGCGTGGCGCGCGAGATCGATGGCGGCCTCGTTGTCCGGATCAGCGAGGTGATGGACGCCGGCGGCACGCAGGTCCGATGCCTGGTGAACGCCACGGGCCCGAGAGGCAATCATCAGGCCGGGATTCAGGTGATGGGCCCGCTCGGCAACGAGATGGGCGGTCAGCGGGTCGCCGATGGCGATGATCAGGACCACCGCACGGTCGAGGTGGGCGCGCGAGAGGATCTCCGGTCGCGCGGCGTCGCCGTAGAGGATGTCGGCGCCGAGGGCCGCCATCTCGTCCAGTCGGATCCGATCCCGATCGATCACGAGGCACGAGAACGAACGTGCCTGGACGGCCCGAATCACGATTCGACCGACGCGCCCCGAACCCGCGACCACGACGTGCCGCCGGCGCGGCTCGGGGGGCGCCGACCCGGCGGACCCGTCCGGTCCCGGATGACCTCCCGATTCGCCGTGGTCGTGGCCTGTCGACCAGCGCTCGGTGGCGCGATGTTCGATCCAGGATGCGACGGAATCGGCGACGCTACGGGCAGGGCCGGACAGGACGATGCTCGCGATTGTCGTCGCCAGGATCACGTTGTAGGTGGTCTCGTCGACGAGGCCCAGCCGGTTGGAATCGGCCGCGATGATCAAGCTGAACTCCCCAACCTGGGCGATCGACGCTCCGAGCAGGATCGCCGAACGGGTCGGCAGCCCGAAGGCGCGTCCGAGGAGCGCCGACAGCAGTCCCTTGCCCACAACGGCCGCAAGCGTCAGGAGTGCGACCAGCGGCGCCTGCGAGATGAGCGCACTGGGATCGACCTGCATCCCGACGGCCACGAAGAACAGGACTGCGAACAGGTCCCGGAACGGGATGACCTCGGCGGCCGCCTGGTACGACAGATCCGATTCGGACACCAACACCCCCGCCACGAAGGCACCAAGCGCCAGCGACAACCCGAATACGGCACTCGACACGAACGCCGTGAGGAGCGCCGTCGACACGACGGCGAGCAGGAACAGCTCGGGGGATCCGAGCCGGGCGATCGCGGCAAAGGCCACGGGCAGGACCCGCGTTCCGACCACGAACGCGATGGCCAGGAACAGCGCGCCCTTGCCGAGTGCGAGGAGGATCGGGGTGATCGAGAGTTGCTCGACGGCGAGCGGCGGCAGGGCGACGATGAAGATGATCGTGGCGATGTCCTGGACGATCATCCAGCCGATCGCGTTCCGGCCATGGATGCTGTCGAGTTCGCCTCGATCCGCGAGCGTTTTCGCGACGACCAGGGTCGACGAGATCGCAATGACCGCGCCGACGACGAGAGCGGCACGAGGATCCAGCCCCGCCGCGAGACCGAGCAGGAACCCCCCGAGAACCGAGACGAAGATCTGGGCGAGAGCCGCCCCGACGGCGACCTTGCGGACGGCGTTGAGTTCCCGGAGCGAGAACTCGACCCCGAGGGCAAAGACGAGCAGGACGATGCCGACCTCGGCCAGCACGCTGATCCGTTCGACGTCTCCGCCGAAGCCGGGCGTGAACGGCCCGATGACGATGCCCGCAAGCAGGTACCCGACGAGCGGTGGCTGGCCGAGCCTTCGGACCAGCGCGCCACCGATGAGTGCCGCCGCCGTGGCAACGCCGACATCGAGAATGAACGCGAGCGTCTCGCTCACGTCAGCGGCCGCGGCTTCGTTCGATGGCCCACGCCGCCATTATCCCGGCCCGGTGGCGGGATAATGGCGGATCGATCAGGAAACCGGGCCGCTCTCAGAGGCCGCCATGGCCGCGCCGACGATGCCGGCGTCATTCCGAAGGACCGCGGCAACTACCCGCGGTCGAACTGTAAGGCGCCCCAGGAACTTGTCCGCGCTCTTCGAGACCCCACCACCCAGGATGATCAGGTCGGGCGAGAAGAGCCGGTCGATGGCATGAAGGTGCTCATCGAGGTCGATCGCCCATGCCTTCCAGGACAGCCCGCGACGGGTCCGCGCCACCGCCGCAGACCGGCGCTCGGCATCCCGTCCCCGGATCTCCATGTGCCCGAGCTCGGTGTTAGGAACAAGCCGTCCATCCAGGAACATGCCCGAGCCAAGGCCTGTGCCCAGGGTCAGGACGAACACGGTCCCGGGGACGCCGACCCCGGCACCGAAGCGCATTTCGGCGAGGCCGGCGGCATCGGCATCGTTGAGGACACGCACGGGCCGGCCGATCGCCTCGGTCAGCGCGTTGCGAGCATCGAAGTCCACCCAGCCCGCATCGACATTGGCAGCGGACTTGGTCACGCCATCGATGACGACACTCGGAACACCAACTCCCACCGGAGCATCGGGCGCACCGGCGGCCTTGGCGATCCGATCGACCAAACGGGCGATGACGCGAACAACCGCCCCCGGCGTCGAAGGCTGGGGCGTCGCCACCCGCCGTCGCTCGCCAATCAGCTCGCCCGTGTCGACATCGACGGCCGCGACCTTCACGCCGCTGCCGCCCACGTCGACGCCGATCGCGATTCGTCGCTCGGTCGCGCCAGCCATGGCTAGAAGTAGTTCACCGTGATGCCGCCGTCGATCACCATCGAGGCGCCATTGGTCCAGCGCGATTCGTCGCTCGCGAGGTAGATGCCCATGGCGACGATCTCCTCGGGCTTGCCGAATCGGCCCGTCGGGTTCCGATTCAGGCGGATGCGCTTGGCGTCCTCATCCTTGACCAGCCAGTCCATGAGGAGGGGCGTCTCCACCGGTCCGGGGCAGATGGCGTTCGTCCGGACGCCCTTCGAGGCGAACTGGACGGCGAGGGACTTGGTGAGGGCCAGAACCGCACCCTTGGAGGCGGTGTAGGCGTCCTGCGGGTTGGAGCAGCCCATGATCGCGACGAAGCTCGAGATGTTGATGATCGACCCGGTGCCCTGCTCGACCATCACCGGGATGGCGTACTTGCAACCGAGGAACACGCCCCGGACGTTGACCGCCATGACTCGATCCCAATCTTCGACCGAGGTATCGATCACCGAATGATCGGACTCGGGCATGATCCCGGCGTTGTTGTAGAGCACGTCGACCCGCCCGTAGGTCGCGACCGCGTGGTCGACCATGCCCTTCGCGCTGGCCTCGGCGGCCACGTTGGTCTTGACGAACGTTGCCTCGCCGCCAGCCTCGCGGACCAGCCGGACCGTCTCCTCGCCGGCCGTGTCATTGAATTCGGCCACGACGACCTTCGAGCCCTCGGCCGCGAACATGAGCGATGCGACCCGGCCCATGCCGGAGCCACCGCCCGTGATGATGGAAACCTTGTCCTTGAGTCGCATCGGAGTCTCCTGGGGCTATAGGCGATTTCGGGTTCCGGGCGTGCCGGAATCGGGGAGTGCGGTAATCCTAGCGACCGGGGCCAGCGACCGGAGCCACTCCATGATTCACGAACCACCGCGCGTGGCAAATGCCGTGAGCGCGCGCTGACGAGCCGCGAGATGATCGACGATCGGTGCGGGATAGTCGCCCGACGCGCCGCCCTCCGCGAGCCACGGCCGGTGAATGACCGCGTCCGGGAGGTGGGCGACTTCGGGAACCCAGCGGCGCGTCCAGGTTCCCTGCGGGTCGAATCGCTCTCCCTGGAGCGATGGGTTGAGGACGCGGGTGAATGGAGCGGCGTCGGGGCCCACGCCCGCCACCCAGCGCCAGCCGAGCCGATTGTTGGCAATGTCCGCATCGATCAGGTGCGCCAGGAAGTGCGCCTCACCCACGCGCCAGTCCACGAGTAGGTCCTTGGTCAGGAACGAGCCGACGATCATGCGTGCCCGGTTGTGCATTCGTCCGGTCGCGGCCAACTCGCGCATGGCCGCATCCACCGTGGGATAGCCGGTCCGCCCCTCGCGCCAGGCGACGATACCCGCCGGGTCGTCAAGCCAGTCGACCTCGCCTCTGCCCGTCGTCGGGAAGGCGGGCGTCTCCTGTTCAAACCAGAGCAGGTGGTGGGCCCAGTCGCGCCATGCCAGCTGCCGGGCAAACGTGGGTGACGCGACCTCCGAAACGGCTCGCCTTGCGGAGAGCGTGCCGAAATGGAAGTCGGCCGAAAGGGAGCTGGTTCCATCGAGATCCAGCCGGTTCCGATCCACCTCATACGTCGCGGCCGCTCCCCGTGCGAAGTCCCGCATCCGGGTCAGGGCCTCGGGTCCGCCGTCCGGCAGCTCCGTTGGCGCCGCCTCGCTGGTGACCCAATCGGGCACATCGATCCTGGTCGGTGATGGCAGTAGCTCCGCCCGATCGACGTCGACCCAGCGACGATGGAAGGGCGTGAAGATCCTGACCGGCCCGGTTGCCTCAGGTTCCACGACCAGTTCCCCATCGAAGAGGCGAATGCGTGTCCGGGCTCCGATCTGGTCGTCGCGGCGGACCGCATATGGGGTGTAGTCGCGTGTCGCGTAGACCTCGTCGGCACCGACCTCGTGGACGACGGCAGGGACCACGGCGCGCGGGTCGCCCCGACGCAGGATCAGTCGGCCACCGATCCGCCGCAGGTCGCGATCCAGGGCGACAGCGGCCGCTTCGAATCGACGCCAGCGGCGCGCTCCCATGGTCGGCGATGATGCAAGCCCGGCGTCGATCACCAGGAGTGGTACGACCGGGCGACCTGTGGCGATCGCGGCGATCATCGCGGGATGGTCATCGAGCCGCAGGTCCCGGCGGAACCAGACCACAACGGGGCTTCGGTCCGAGTCCATGCGCGACAACTCAGCGGGCGCGGACGAGCCCTGCGACCTCGAGCGCGGCGTCACTGACCCGGTCGGCCAGGATCCGGACATCCGAAGCAGCAGCGCCGGCGGCCGGTCCGCCCAGCGCGATGACCACACGTGGGCGGGCCTCGTGGATCGCGAGGGCGACCGCATCGGCGGGACCGATGTCATCTGGAAGCGCCACCCCGATGACCACGGCTGCTGTTGGGCGCTCGGTGACCACGTGGACCCACGATGCAATGGGAACGTCCGGCCCGAGATACAGGACGTTCACGCCCTGTCGTCGCAGGGCCACGGCGAAGGCGAGGGTCCCGATCTCATGCCGACAACCCGGCGGGAGGCCCACAACCACCGTCGCTCCGACGCCGGGGGCACCTCCGAGATCGAACAACGCCGCAAGGCGCCGCTGGACCGTTGCGCTCGCGAGGTGCTCGGCGGCGACGTCGATGCGCCCGGAGGCCCAGGCGTGCCCGAGCGCGGCGACTGCGGGCAGCACGAGGTCGTCGACCACCGCCTCGAATGAGCCGCGCGAGAAGAACGCATCGAGGACCGAATCGATCCCGACAGTGTCGTAGCTCGCCACCGCTGTGAGGAATGCCTCGACGTCCGCATGGGCGGCCACGGTGCTCGGAGGCGGCACCGGCGGTTCGGTCAGCCCAGCCAGGACCGCCTCGGCCGCCTGCGACGCCGCCCACCCGCCATCGACGAGCTGGCGCATGGACCGGAGGCGCGTGATCGCATCGTCGTCATAGAGACGGTACCCACCCGCGGTGCGGGTCGGGGACACCACGCCGTAGCGTCGTTCCCAGGCTCGGAGCAGGGAAACACCCACGCCGCTGCGCGCTGCTGCTTGCTTGATGGTGTACATGGTTTGTAAAGCCTATCACACCACGATCTGCACGATAAGCCTTGACAAACCTACGCAGCTCCGGGTAATGTCTGGACAGACCTTGTACAAACGGTCTACAAGACAAGGGCAACTCAGCCCACCAGACACGCCGGGTGCGAACCGTTCGCTCCGGCACCCGTATCAGGAGGACTCACCGTCATGTCCAAGCTTTCAAGGCTCGGCGCGATCGTCGCTGCCGCCGCCACCCTCGCCATGGTCGCCGGGCCGGTTGCCGCCGCTGCCCCAGCGTCGCTGACTGCCGTCGTCTCGGTCGACTCGACTGACGCGCCGGCGGCCGGTAAGGCATGGGTCCGCGTTCTGCATGCCTCACCCGACGCCCCGGCCGTCGACGTCAAGGTCAATGACGCCGATGTCCTGACCAACGTCGCATTCGGAACGATCTCCGACTACATCCCGGTCGACGCCGGCACGTACAACATCAAGGTCTGTGCCGCCGGGACGACCACCTGTGTCATCGATGCCGACCTCACCTTCGTGGACGGCAAGAAGTACACGGTCGCCGCAACGAACCTCCTCGCTTCCATCGAAGCCCAAGTCATCGAGGACGCGGCTGTGCTCGATGCCGGCAACGCGCAGGTGCGCGTCGTCCACTTCTCCGCAGATACGCCCGCAGTTGATGTCCTGACCCAGGACGGCACCTCGACCGTGGTCGACAACCTGTCCTACCCGAACGCAACCGCGTACCTGACGCTGCCGGCTAACACGTACGACCTCAAGGTTTGCGCGAACGCCGACAACACCGTCTGCCCCCTAGATCCCGCGGCGCTGACCCTGTCGGCCGGCACCGCCTACAGCGTCTTCGCCATCGGCGCCCTGACGCCCGCTCCAACCGTCCCGCCGACGGACATGGAGGCATCGACCGTCCCGACGGTCTCATCCACGCTTCCGCTCTCGGCTCTCCTCGTGGTCGCCGGCCTCGTCACCCTGCTGGGTGCCGCTCGGCTCGCGACCCGACGCGTCGAGCGCTAGGCTCAACCACCACGTGCCGACGCCACAATTGCGGCGGCAGACCAACGGAGGCGCTCCTCCCACGGGGGAGCGCCTCCAATCCCGTATCACGAGCACGACGACCATGACCACCTACTCCCTCTCTGCCTCACAGATCATCACGGCTGACCTCGGCCGAACCTGGGCCTTCTTCTCGGATCCGGCGAACTTGCGCCGCATCACCCCGGCCGCGCTCGGTTTCGAGATGCGCACGGCTCCGGAGCCAACGCACGAGGGTCAGCTGATCGAGTACACGGTCCGTCCCGTCGCTGGCATCCCGCTCCACTGGCGGACCCGGATCGAGGCAGTCGATGCCCCCCGAACCTTCACGGATGTCCAGCTCAAGGGTCCGTATCGGCGATGGGTCCATCGCCACACCTTCACCGCGGTGGACGGAGGCACGAGGATCGATGACCACATCGAGTACGAGCTCCCATTCGGTCCCCTGGGCCGCCTCGCGCACCATCTCGCCGTCAAGGCGCAGCTGAATGCCATCTTTGCGTTTCGTACTGAAGCAGTCCGGACGATCTTCGAGCCGGGCACGGTTTTGGCTTCGACCCAGGCGCCGGCCATCGCGGTGGCCGGCGGCACGGGCTTCGTCGGATCGGCCATTGCCATGGAACTCCGTCGCCGCGGTGCGCGCGTCATCGTGCTGACGTCCAAGGGCGAGCGCGGGCGCGGCCAACTCCCCGATGACATCGAGCTGCGAACCGCCGATATCCGGAAGTCCGACGGGCTCGCGGGCGCCCTCGCTGGCGTCGACCAGCTCGTCATCAGCCTGGCGTTTCCCGGATCTCCGATCGAGCAGCCTCGGCGCGGGAACACCTTCCTCCAGGTTGATGCCATGGGCACGGAGCGTCTCGTTTCGGCAGCGAAGGAAGCCGGGGTGAAGCGTGTCCTGTACCTCTCTGGCGCCGGAGCAGCGCCCGACGCGAAGCGCCACTGGTTCCGCGCCAAGTGGCGTGCCGAAGAGGCCGTTCGCGGGTCCGGGCTGGAGTGGACGATCCTTCGGCCCACCTGGATCTTCGGGCCCCGCGACGTATCGCTCAACCGATTTCTCGGCTTCGCGCGAACGCTTCCGTTCGTGCCGATGACGAACTTTGGCCGCCAGCTCCTGGCCCCGATCTTTATCGACGACGTCGCCGGCATCGCGGCCGACGCGCTCGCGTCCGAGCCCGCACTTGACCGGGCCTTCGAGATCGGCGGTCCGGAGACGCTCTCGATGCGTCAGATCATCTCTCGTGCCTTGCGCGTCGCCGGGATCCGCCGACCGATCGTGCCCGCACCGGCACTGTTCGTGAAGCTGGTGGCGCTCCCAATGACACTTCTGCCGACCCCGCCGCTCAGTCCGGATGCGGTCGATTTCATCAACCAGCCCGCCACCGTCGACATGGGCCCGGTGCTCGAGGTCCTTCCGCGAACGCTGACGACCCTCGACGACGGCCTGGCCACCTACCTGGGGCAGACTGCTCCGGGAGCCACCTCCGTCACGTTCGCGTGACGGCACATCTGGAGGTCACCATGACAGCCCAAGCCATTCCGAGGGAGCGGGCTCGCTCGCTCGCCCGGTGGAACCGCGTTCTCTCGTTCCTGCACGGCGCCCAGTTCCTGGCCATGCTCGCGATCGCGAGTACCGTCGCCGTGTTCGCACCGTTCGTTCCGACGGTCAAGCCAATCCTGGAGAACGGTGCTTTCGTTGGCATCGAGCAGACGAGCGTCGAGCTCTTCTCCATCCCGCTGGCCTGGTTCATCGCCTCGTTCCTCGGGATGAGCGCGATCGCCCATGCGATCGCCGGCTGGCCGCTCCGGGCCCGTTACGAGGGCTGGCTTGCCCGCGGCATGAACCCGCTTCGCTGGGTCGAGTACTCGCTCAGCAGCACCGTGATGATCGTGGCGATCGCGTACATCTCGTACATCCGGGATCTGCCGGCCCTCATCGCGATCGCCGGCTGCAACGTGGCCATGATCCTGTTCGGCTGGAGCATGGAGGCGGCCAACGAGGGCCGTCGCGACAACCCGGACTGGAAGCACTACATCTTCGGCTCGATCGTCGGGATCATGCCCTGGATCGGCATCTTCTCCATCCTCGTGGCTTACGGCGCGCAGGCCGATCTGCCGGCCGACGCGGGCATCCCGGCCTTCGTCTACGTCATCGTCGGGACCCTCTTCGTCACGTTCAACGTCTTCGCCATCACGATGCTCCTGCAGTACAAGAAGATCGGTCCATGGCGCGACTATCTCGTCGGCGAGAAGACGTACATGGTCATGAGCCTCGTGGCCAAGTCCCTGCTTGCGTGGCAGGTCTTCAGCGGGACGCTTCGCCCCGGCGGTTGACCCACGGCGCGGGCGGCCGCGTGCGCCTGGGTCCATCCCCTCGCGGCGATGCCCTTCGATGTAATACGAACGGTCCAGTCGACCACATTGCGGAGTTCGGGTGTCCCGCGATCCGCTTCTCGCGCGCTCGTATGCGCGCTTCTCGCGCGCTCGTATGACCTCGAGGGGCATCACGCCGCCGACGCCGACGCCGACGCCGACGCAGACGGCAAACGGCAGCCGCAGGCGCAGCCTGCTCCGCGCGGCCCTGGCCCTCTGAAAACAGAAGGAGCCCCGTCATCGCGACGGGGCTCCGCATCTGCACTAAGTGTTGGCGGCGTCAGCCACGTTCGAGGTACCGCTCGCGATCCCAGTCGTGGACGACCGAGTCGTACAGGTTCTGCTCGACGCGAGCGGCGTTGAGGTAGTGATCCACGACATCCTGGCCGAAGATCTCGACGGCGGCCTCCGACTTCTCGAGGGCCTGAATCGCTTCCCACAGCGCGCGGGGCATCCGCTCCACGCCCGTGGCGATGTAGCCGTTGCCCTTGAACTCGGGCGTGAGGTCGATCCCGTGCTCCATGCCGTACAGGCCCGCACCGATGGCGGCGGCGTAGGTCAGGTACGCGTTCATGTCACCGCCCGGGAAGCGGTTCTCCACGTGGAGCGATGGTCCGTGGCCGACGAGCCGGAAGCCGGTAGTCCGGTTGTCCCGACCCCAGACCACGTTGACCGGCGCCCAGGACAGCGAGGCATAGCGCTTGTAGCTGTTGATGAACGGGGCTATGAACGGCGCCAGTTCCCGGGAGAACTGCATCATCCCCGCCACGAATTGGCTGAACTGACGGCTGATCCCGTAGGGCAGCCCATCGGCCTCGTTGTGGGTCAGCGGCTTCTTGCCGTCGGTGTCCCAGATGCTCATGTGCAGGTGGCCCGACGAGCCAGTCCACGTGTGGTCCGGCTTGGCCATGAAGGTGATCCCCCAACCATTCAGGTAGGCGATCTCCTTCGCACCGTGCTTGAACAGGACGCTCCGATCGGCTGATTCGAGGACGTGGTCGTATCGGATGTTGACCTCGTGCTGGCCCGGGGCCGCCTCACCCTTGGAGAATTCGATCGGGACACGAGCTTCCGTCATCTGGTTCCGCAGCAAGCGATGGAGCGGTTCCGCCTTGGTTGCCTGCAGGAGGTGGTAGTCCTCGTTGTAATTCCCGAAGCGCTTGGGAACGCCGTAGCCGTTCTCGGCGATCTGGTCCCACGAATCCTTGAGGACGTAGTACTCGAACTCGGACCCGGCTTTGACCGTGATCCCGGCCTTGCGGGCTCGTTCGACCTGGCGCTTGAGGATGGTCCGCGGCGAGACGGGGATCTCCTGATGCGTCTCCTCATCGACCGTGTCGGAGAGGACCAGGGCCGTCTTCTCGAGCCACGGGAGGACGCGCAGCGAATCCCAGACCGGCGAGGCGATCCAGTCGCCATAGCCGGTCTCCCAGTTCATCAGGCCGAAGCCCTCCGGGGTGTTCATCTCCATGTCCGTGCCGAGCAGGTACGTGCAGAAATGGGCGCCGTGGTCGATGACGCCGTTGAGGAACGCCTCGCCCTGAACGCGCTTTCCCACAAGCCGGCCCTGCATGTCCGTCAGGGCCACGATGATCGTGTCGATCCGGCCGTCGCGGACCATCTGCTCCAGTTCGACCAGACGCGGGTGCTTGTCGTGATGTCCGTCGGTGCTCATCGAACCTCTCTCTGGGACGCGTTACTGGAATCAGGAGGGCCGGCCGGCGATGCCGACCGGCCCTCGAGGCTGCCGTGTTGGATGGCGGCTACGAGCCGATGGTCTCCGCAGCGTGCTCGAACTCTCGCTCGATCTCGGTGAGGGTGTCGTCCGCGCCCATGACCCGTGGGCCCTGGAAGCGGCTCTTTGCCCAGCCGAAGTAGTAGATCGCCATGAGGACCAAGGTGATCAACATGAACGTGATCGAGATGTTGCCCGAGGTCGGGAAGCTGAACAGGATCATCAGGACGATGACCCAGAACAGGGCGATCATCGCGATCGGTCGCGAGAATCGACCGAGGCTCCACACGCGGTGGCTGATCCATTCCTTGGTGGTGAGGCCCAGGTAGATCGTGATCCCGTACGCGGCGTACAGGAAGATCGTACTGATGGCCGTGACGATGACGATGGCCGTGCCGCCGCCGGCGAGGAAGGCCCCGATCGTCAGGATGAACGCGCCGACCACCATCGCGATAAGCGAGTTGGCGGGCGTTCGGTATTGGTGGTTGACCTTCTTGAGCCAGCTGGATCCGGGCATCCCGTCGTCACGTGCGAACGCATACAGCATCCGTCCGGCCGAGGCGACCGAGGAAAGGCCACAGAAGCTCATTGCAATGGCAATGGCGCCACCAAAGACGCCCGCCAGCCCGCTGGGCAGGTTCTGCTGGAGGATGTAGACGACCGCGGCATTGTTGCCAAAGTAGTACTGGCTGTACTTGTCCGGGTCATCAAGCTGCCCGAACAGCGGCGTCAGATCCGGAAGGTGGAGCGTCAGGGCGAGCAGGAAGATGAATCCCACAACTGCTGACACGGCGACCGACAGGAACAGGCCCCAGGCACTGGCGACCCGGGCCCCGACCGTCTCTTCGGCGACGTGCGCCGAGGCGTCGTACCCGGTGTAGGTCCAGTTCGCCAGCAGGAGCGAGAAGAAGAACGCCAGGAATACCGGGTAATCCTTGGCGGGGCCGAACAGGAAACTGAACCACGGTGCGTCGGATCCAGGTGGGACCGTGATGTCCCACGACCCGAGGGTGTCCTGCGGCTGGATCGCGAACAGCTTGAGCCCGGAATCGATCTCGGTACTCTTCGTGCCCAGCAGGAAGAGTGAACCGGCGATCAGGATGACGAAGACGATGTGCCACCAGACGCTGACCTGATTGAGCATCGCCACGATCCGGATTCCGACAATATTGAGGACCAGCTGTCCCAGCATCAGGACGGCCATCGTCAGGAGCTGGCCGGAGATCAGCAACGTGTCGCCGATCTTCAGGACCTCGGTCGTATTGGTAAGGGCGTTGTTCGTCAGCGGGCTGATGATCGTCTGGTTGAGGAAGAACGCCGCGGCAAAGTTGATGCCGGACACGATCGCGAACTGGCCGATCAGGTTGAACCAGGCGGTCCACCAGCCCCAGTTCTTGTTCTTCATCTTCGACGCCCAGTAGTACAGCCCACCCGCCGTCGGATAGGCCGAGGCGATCTCCGACATGGACGCGGCTATCAGGAGCACGAAGACCGTGACGAGGGGCCAGCCGATGAGGACGGCGGCGGTGCCGGCCCACGCCAGACCGTAGTCGTACAGGATGACCGCGCCGGTCAGGATCGAGATGATCGAGAAGCTGATCGCGAAGTTGCTGAATCCGCCCATTGTGCGGAACAACTCCTGCGCATAGCCCAGTTGGTGCAGGTCCTTGATGTCCTGCTGAATCACATCCTCACGGGATCGACTTTGCACGGGACCTCCTCGCATTCGGCCGCCGGCCTCCCACCGATTGCGGCCCATCCTCCGGGTCGGTGAACACGCCAATGGGCAATTGGGAGCCCGAACCAGCGTGTGCGCTGAACGTAGCGCGACTATACGCGCGCCGCGTGGTCGATTGGAAGGGTTTTGCGCGATTCGGGCGGTCTCAAACGACCGCCGCGACGAGGCCGAAGCCTCAGAAGAGCATCGTCGTCCCGTCGGGGAGTTCGAAGTCGAAGGTGCCGGCGGCGAGGGTCGCGTTCGGCTCGAGCGAGGTCACGAGCGCTTCGCGGGTCACGTCGTCGCCCATCGACTCGGTCAGGCGGGTGATGATTCCCTCGGCCCGATCCACGGCAATCTGGATGTGGAAGTCCGGTCGATCGGCCACCCGCTCGATCGTCCGCGGATGATCGCACTCCAGGATGATCGCCTCTCGCCCGGCAACGATGTCGGTGCCCGAGATCCAGGTCTTGCCCGTCGCGAGGACGTTCTGGCAGTAGCCCGCGGGATGAACGAAGAGTTCGGGCAGGGTCTCCAGTGGCAACGGGGTGAGCGGCTCGTAGACACGTGCGCTGCCGGGGAAGTCACCGTTCAGCCCGCGCGGACGGTTCCGGACCGGCCTCGAGGTCCCGAGCTGGTGGACGCCTGAGTAGGTCACGATCGTCTCGCCGTCCCCGACCCAGACCTCGAAGTTGCCGGCGACTCCGCCCTCTGGCTCCGTCGTGGTGACCCGCGCGTGACCTGGGTGCTGGATCGAGACATCCATCTCCACGACGTGGCTGCCTCGGACGCCCTTGGTCCGCTCCTCGAGGCGCATGCGGAGCGTCTCGAATCGCAGTTCCGCATCTCGCATGAACTCGAAAAGCTGGGCAACTGTCGGGAGTTCCGTGCCGAGCGCCACGATCGAGGGGGCACGTCGATTCCCGGACATCGGTACGAGTGCGGCGCGATCCCAGAGCCGAGTGGTCATCGGCCGGATTGTAGCGGGCCGATTGCCGGTTGACATTGCCGCGGCAACTCGATATATATCGTAGTACGATATACCGGGCCACGGCATAACGTGTCGCCGGCACCATCCGAATGGAGGAACAGGAACATGGCACATCGACTCCGCGTCAGCGTCGTGCTCGCAGCGATGCTCATCGCGATCTCCGTCCCGGCGGCCTCGGCTGGTGGCGCGTCACATGCTTCGGCAGAACTGCGCGACCCCGCTGGCGCCGTCGTGGGCTGGGCGAAGTTCACCGAGGATGCGAACGGGATCCTCCATGTCAATGTCCAGGTCCGCGGGTTGCCCGAGGGGCTGCACGGCATTCACATCCACGCGGTCGGGCAGTGCAGCCCGACGTTCGCGGCGGCGGGCGGGCACCACAATCCGCTTGGCCACGATCACGGTCTCGACAGCCCGACGGGTGCCCATGCAGGGGACCTGCCGAACCTCATCGTGAACGGCGCGGGCAACGGTCACCTCGACGCGACCAGCGACCGGGCGACGCTGTCGGCCGGGCCCGTCTCGATCTTCGATCTGGACGGTAGCGCGCTCGTGATCCACTTCGGCGAGGACGACCAGGTGACCAATCCGACGGGTAACAGCGGCAGTCGCATCGCGTGCGGCGTCATCGAACCTCGCTGATTGCCTTGGAAGCCATGGGCCGGTTTGCCGAACCCGGCCTGTGGATCCTCGGCGCCCTTGGGCGAGGGCCTCTCCGGCTCTCTGGCCTGTTCGACGTCGTCGTCTCGATCCACGGGCAGGTCGGACCCGGAACCCTGCTCGGGGCGCTCGTGCGCCTCGAGCAGCGTCAACTGGTGAAACGAGTTTCCGAATCCGGCGCAGCGATGTATCGTCTGGCGAGTCACGAAACCACGGTGGACCGGTGACGATGAACAGAGCCATCGCCATCTCGAAATCGTCAAACGCGCGGGAGGCGGCATGAACCAGGCACTCACGGAATTCGGGCGATTTGCCGAGCCGACGCTGTACATCCTCGTCTCGCTCAGCGACGGGCCGAAGCACGGCTACGCGATCATGACGGATGTCGAGGCGATCTCGGGATCCCCACTTGGTCCCGGAACGTTGTATGGAGCGCTCGCGCGGATGGAACGGCGCGGCCTGATCGAGGCTCTCGCACCGGAAGATCGTCGCCGCCCGTACAAGCTCACTGGACTCGGTGCCAGCACGGTTCGAACCCAGCTCGAGGGGCTCTCCGGATTCGCCCGACTGGGACTGCGTCGATTGGGCTCCTCGTCGTGAGCACGCTCGTTCGCCTCTACCCGCGCGCCTGGCGCGAGAGATATGGCGCAGAGCTCGATGACCTGCTCGCGAATCGAGCGGTCGGCTTCGCCGGGGGCATCGACCTGATTCGCGGTGCCCTCGACGCGCATCGCCACCCCGAGCTCGTGGATCCGAGCGTCCTGGATCCCGCGGCGACCGCCCCTGTATCACGGCAGCGGTTCGAGGACCTGCGCGTCGCTCGGCGCCTCGGCATCGGAACCTTGGTCGGGGCCATCGTCTGGATCGTCGGCTGGATCGTGGCCGCAAACGGGCCGCTGGTGGTCGACGGAGACCATTCGTATCGGGATGGCGCCGACGCGATGCCGATCGTGCTCGGCTCGATGATCCTCCTGTCGGGCGGACTGATCGGTCAATTGATCCGCCTCCCGGGCCAGGCCATCGTGGCGCGTTTCGGTGCCTTCGTCGGCCTCCTTGCCGCTCCGATCTGGGCCCTCGCCCCATGGGTCCTCGCGAGCGGCGTGGCCGTTCTCGCCGGACTCGTCCTGCTTGGGATGTCCGCGTGGTGGCGTGGCTCGTGGAGCACCACAGCGATGCTCGGAACCCTGACCTCGATTATGGCCGGGCTAATCCTCGCCATTATCCCGTTGATGGGCATGAATCCGATCGTTCCCGGCCTTCATCCGATGGCGATCATGGTCTTGGCCTTTGCGCCGCTCTGGCTGGTTGTCGGCGGGACCCTGCTGCGCTTGCCGGCGGTCGTGGAGCCTGAACTCCTGGGTCAGGGGCCATCCGGAAACCTCGCCGCCGCTTAGGCTCTTCCGCCGGATCGACCCGGCATCGATATCCGGCCTCCTCCCGTAGACTCGGCGAGTGGAGATCGACGGCGCGCATTTTCGGCAGGTGATGGGTCGATTCGCGACCGGCGTCACGGTCGTGACGACCCTCGCGGAGGGACGCCCTGTCGGGATCACGGTCAACGCCCTGTCGAGCGTCTCGCTGGATCCGCCGCTGGTCATGGTCGCGCTCGATCGAAGCAGGTTCATCACGCCGCTCGTGCGGGCGAACGGCCGCTACGCGGTCAATGTCCTCGGCGATGGCCACCAGGCGATGTCCGATTGCTTCGCGCACGCGGCCGTGAAGCCGGGGCGGGAGGACTTCTGTGGGGCCGCGTGGACGCCGGGGCCCACCGGGCTGCCGCTCCTTGACGGGGCGATCGCGACGCTCGAATGCACGATCGTCGAGACGTTTTCGGCCGGCGATCACGACCTGTTCATCGGGCGGGTCGACGCCATGGACGCCGCGGGCGATGACCCTGCCGCGCTGGGGCCGCTCCTCTACTTCCGCCGCCGTTATTTGCGCATCGAGCAGGCGGTCCATGCGCCGGTGAAGGGGAAGCCCGAGGCCTGACCATGGCGACGATTCACGCGAACGACCTGGATATCGGATACGACGTCGTCGGCGCCGGACCGCCGATCGTGATGCTCCACGGCGCGACGTCGCTCGGTCGAGAGGATTTCGCGGCGCAGATCCCGCTGTTCTCGAAGGCGTTCCTCCTGCATCTGCCCGACGCTCGAGGCCATGGCCGGACGCGTTGGGATGCGGCGGATGGGTTCCGCTATGACTGGCTCGTCGATGACCTCGTCGCATTCGTCGACGCGCTCGGGCTGCGGACGTTTCACCTTCTCGGGTTCTCGATGGGCGCGATGACCGCGCTCCAGTTCGCGTCGCGGTATCCCGGGCGGGTCAGGACCCTGGTCGCGATCGGGATCACGACGCAGCGGGAGCCGCGGACCGGGGTCATGCGCGGCCTCATGAAGCCGGCCAAGATCGAGGCCGAGGACCCGGAGTGGGCAGCGCGCCTCGCACGTCGTCACGACGATGGGCAGGGTGTGGGCGGCTGGCAGCGCCTGCTGCCCGCGATTGCCGCCGATGTCGCCGCCCAGCCGCTGATGAGCCCGGGCGATCTCCACCGCATCGACGCGCCGACGATGGTCGTGTGCGGGGATCGGGATCCGTTCGTGCCGGTCGATCACGCCTGGGGCATCTCCCGCCAGATATCGGGCGCCCGGCTGTTCGTGGCCCCCGATTGCGGCCACGAAGTCACGGTCAAGCGACCGGGCTTGTTCAACGAGGCCCTCGGCGGCTTCTATCGCGCCACGGAACGAGAAGCCGCGCAACGGGCTGCCGCTCATGCGGGCGAGACCCCAACGTCACCCGAGAGGAGCATAAAATGACCACGCTGCTGGTCCTGTATCGCCGACCCGAGGGCGGGCCCGAGGCACTCGCGACGCTTGAGCGTCGGTATCGGGATGAACACCTGCCGCTCGTCGCCGACACGCCGGGTCTGCGCGCGACGCGGGTCTGGCGCGTTTCCGAGGCCCTCGGAGCGGAGACCGATCTCGCCCTGGCCGCAGCGATGGACTTTGACGATCGCGAATCGTTGGACGCCGGGCTCCGCTCCGATCCGATGCGGGCAGCCGGTCGCGTGCTCCGCGACATGGCGCCGGGCCTGGCCACGTTCCTGGTCCTCGAGGATGCCGCCGATCTGCTGAACGGCGCATGAGCCCGGCACGGACCTTCCCGGGCGGTGGATACTGGACCGCACCGCGCAAAGGAGTGTCGTGACCGAAGGCAGCGCCGATCCCCGTCCTCCGTCGATCCGCCTGGAGTTCCCGGCCGCGGGCAGCGCCGGGCCCGTCGATGGCGTCGCGCTCGTGATCCTCGATCGGCCGAAGGTGCTCAACGCACTCGATTTCGCGATGATCGCGGAGTTGACCGACGTTCTCGAGGCCCTCGATCGTGACCCGACCTGTCGGGCGATCGTGATCACCGGGTCGGGTGAGCGCGCCTTCGCGGCCGGCGCCGACGTGCGCGAACTTGCGGTCCAGACGCCGGCATCGCTCCTCGCCGACGACCACTTCCATCGCTGGGAACGGATCAAGCGCATCCGCAAGCCGATGATCGCCGCCGTTCGCGGGTTCGCCCTCGGTGGCGGCTGTGAACTCGCCATGACGTGTGATCTCATCGTGGCCGCAGACGATGCCCAATTCGGGCAGCCGGAGATTCGACTGGGCGTGATCCCCGGGGCAGGCGGGACCCAGCGCCTGACCCGCGCGATCGGCAAGGCCAAGGCGATGGAGATGGTCCTGACCGCGCGGCCGATGGGCGCCATCGAGGCGGAGGCCCACGGGCTCGTGACCCGGGTGGTGGCACCGTCCGAGACCGTCGCGACGGCACTCGAGATCGGGGCTGCGATCGCGGCCATGCCGCCGCTCGCCGTGATCGCCGCCAAGGACGCGGTCAATCGGGCCGAAGAACTGCCGCTCGGTGCCGGGCTCGAATTCGAACGGCGAAACTTCTATGGTCTGTTTGCCAGTGAAGACCAGAAGGAGGGCATGGCGGCCTTTACCGAGAAGCGACCGGCGACCTGGAAGGGTCGCTGAAACGACAAGGGGGGACTGATGGCCTGGGATCGAGATCTTGGCGACGAGCCGCCGCCCGCGTGGCGTGACACGGCTCCCGACCCCCTTGCGCAGATCGATCCCGACGCCCCGGTGAGCGGACATCGCCGCGCGCCCGAAGGCCCGGCGGGGCCGTCCCATGCGCCGGAGCAGGATTGGGACGCAGCCCGCGTCGTGCTCGTGCCGGTCCTCCGGCCGATGGGCACGATGGGGACTCGCCTGGACACGCTCGACGCGGAGCGCCTCGCATCCGAGGGTATGAAGTCCCACGCGTCGCCGATCCTGGACCCGGGACCGTGCGGCCTCATGGTCGGCTATGCGCTGCGGGTCAGCTCATTCGATGTCCACGTCAACGCCGATCATCTGCTCGCCTGGGGTACGACTCCTGACGAGCTGCGCAGCGTGGCAGCAGCAAATCTGGCGCAGTGGTCCCTGTCGGCTCCGTGGACTGAGGAGGTGTCCGGGAATCGGCGCCTGCTGTCGTCGGCAACCGGCGACGGCGATGACGCTGTCAGGATCCTGTTGCCGGCGGTCCGTGCCTACCTGACCAAGCAGTTCCCGCCAGGCGAGCGCATCCTCCTCGGCATCCCGGAGCGGGACCTGCTGGTGGCCGGCGCCCTGTCTGCCGACGATCCGGAATTCGCCGCGCTGTTCGCCGAGTTCGTTCGCGAGGCATCGACCGACGCCGATCA
>JANMNF010000168.1:0-7470 GCA_031373765.1 Chloroflexota bacterium | reverse complement strand
CAATCCGGGCGCCTCGCTTCCCGACCTGGCGATCCGTGTCGTGCATCGATCCGACGGATCCGGCACGACGAACGCGTTCACGACCTACCTCGACACGGTGAGCGGCGAGTGGCACGACGGCGTCGGCAAGGGCAAGGAAGTGAACTGGCCAATCGGCATCGGAGCCCCCGGCAACGACGGCGTCGCTGGCGGGGTCAAGGGTGATGCCAACCTCGGTGCGGTTGGCTACGTCGAGCTCAACTACGCGACGACGGCCGGGCTGACGAGCGCGAAGCTCAAGAACGCCGCCGGCAAGTTCGTCGCCGGTTCGACCGACGGCGTGACCGCCGCCGCGGAGGGCGCCGCCGCGACGTTCCCGGCCGACTTCCGCCAGGCCCCCATCATCAACGGAGCCGGCGATGGCACCTATCCGATCGCCTCATACACCTACCTCCTCGTCTATGCGGACCAGTCGGACGCGGCCAAGGGCCAGACCCTCGTAGCGTTCCTCTACTGGGCCCTGACCGATGGGCAGGCGACGGAGGGTGGCCTGGGCTACGCACCACTCCCGGCACCAATCAAGGAGCGGGCGATCGCCGAGCTCCACCAGATCACCTCCGGCGGATCTCCGATCTGGCCATGACGGTTCTGCTCACGCCGCGCGAAAGCCTCGGGTCACACCCGGGGCTTTCAGGGCATTCGTGGCCCGACGTGCGCGTCCGAAGGGTGTCCTGATGTCGGCGAATCACCCGCTTCGGGGCGCGGGTCGCGCCTCACGCCTGCCCGACCGGGTCTTTCGGTCCGGAACACGCCTCCTCGGCTGGGTGATCGTCGGCGTCCTGGTCCTGCTCGGTATCCAGCTGGCCTTGAGTGGGAGCCTCGCCTTCTCGACGTTTGGCCCGGGCTTCATCACAGGAACGACCTGGGATCCCGTCAAGGACGTGTACGGCGCCCTGCCCTACATCTTCGGCACGCTGGCCGCGGCGACCATCGCGATCGTCCTGGCCATGCCGCTGGGCGTCCTCACCGCGGTCTACCTCGCGGAGCTGGCACCGCGGCGGCTGGCCATTCCCCTGACGTTCATGATCGAGCTCCTGGCCGCGATCCCGAGCGTCGTCTTCGGCCTGTGGGGTGTCTTCGTCCTGTCGCCGTTCCTACGCGCGACGGTCGAAGCCTGGTTCGTCGAGCACCTCGGCTGGATCCCGATCTTCGCCGGGCCGTCGTTCGGCGTCGGCCTGTTCGCCGCCGGCGTGATCCTCGCGATCATGATCCTGCCGACAATCGTGTCCATCTCGCGCGAGGTCATCAGCTCGATTCCGCGGAGCCACCGCGAGGCCATGTTCGCCCTCGGCGCGACGCGCTGGGAAGTCATCACGAAGGCCGTCCTGCCGGCGGCACGTTCGGGGATCATCGGTGCGGTCATTCTGGGCTTCGGACGAGCACTGGGCGAAACGATGGCCGTGACGATGGTCATCGGCAACGCGGGTTCGATCCCGACGAGCATCTTCGGTCAATCCCAGACGATCGCCTCGAAGATTGCAACGACGTTCAGTGAGGCGTCGGTCGGCATCCAGACCTCGAGCCTGATCGCGCTTGGGCTGATCCTGCTGGTCATTACGGTTGCGCTCAACGTCGTTGCCCGGACGCTCGTCAATAGAGCGGCCGGTGGCTCGATCGGGGCGGACTGATGGCCAGTCCGGCACTTGCGAGCGCGGGTCTCGCACGACTCGGATGGGCGGATGTCGGCCGACGTCGACGCTGGGTCGATGCCGGCATGCGCCGCCTCGCCCTCGGGATGGCCCTCCTGTGCGTGGTCCCGTTGGCTGCGGTGCTGGTGTTCGTGACGATCAATGGCGCAGCCGCCCTCAACCTCGATCTCATCACGAAGCCGTCGCGTGCCCTGGGCAAGGGCGGCGGCGCCCTTAGCGCCATCCTCGGAACGTTCCAGATGGTCCCGCTCGCTGCACTCCTCGCGATTCCGATCGGCGTGGCCGGTGGGATCTACGTTGCCGAGTTCGCCGGTCGGCGAAGCGCCCATCTGGTGCGATTCGCGGCCGACGTCATGGTCGGTGTCCCGTCGATCCTGATCGGGATCTTCGTGTTCACGTTCCTGGTGCTGCCGTTCAAGCAGTACAACGCCTTCGCGGGCAGCGTCGCCCTCGGGCTGATCATGATCCCCGTCATCCTGCGAACCACCGAAGAAACCCTTCGCCTCGTTCCGGGCAGCCTTCGTGAGGCGTCACTCGCACTTGGGATCCCGATGTGGCGAACCGTCCTGAGTGTCGTCATCCGAACGGGACTCGGCGGCATCCTGACCGGCGTCATGCTCGCCTTCGCGCGGGCCATGGGCGAGACGGCTCCGCTGTTGTTCACGGCGCTCGGCAGTCGCCTCGTCAATGTCGGTGATTTCGGCAAGCCGATGGACTCCCTGCCCGTCTTCATCTATGTCAATGCCCGTCAGCCATACGACCTGCTCAATCAGCAGGCGTGGGGCGCGGCGTTCCTGCTCCTCCTCATCGTCCTCGTCATCAACGTCTCCGTTCGAGCACGAACGTGGGGCCGGCACATTGGCACCTGAGGTTCTTCCGATGATCGAAACCGCGCCGAACCCTGCTGACGCGACGACCCTCGTCAAGCCATCGGCCACAGCAGCCGCCCAGGCGACCACGCCGAGCGTGATGAGCGCCTCGGCCCCGGCCGCACCCTCGAACGCGAGCCTCGAGGTCCGGGACCTCAGCGCGTTCTACGGGTCGTTCCGGGCCATCCGTGATGTGACCCTGAGCATCCCCGATCGCGCGGTGACCGCGATCATCGGGCCCTCCGGCTGCGGCAAGAGCACGTTCCTTCGCTCGCTGAACCGGATGCACGAACTGACGCCGGGCGCCAGGGTCGAGGGGGGCGTCGAGCTCCTGGGTGTCGATGTCTATGACCCCGTGGTCGATCCCGTTCAGCTCCGGCGCGTCGTCGGGATGGTCTTCCAGCGGCCGAATCCGTTCCCGACGATGTCGATCTTCGACAACGTGGCTGCCGGCCTGCGGCTCACGGGCCGAAGGCCCAGGCACGAACTCGACGAGATCGTCGAGCGATCGCTGCGGCGCGCGGCCCTCTGGGATGAGGTCAAGGACAAACTCAGGGCCAATGGCACGAGCCTGTCCGGCGGCCAGCAGCAGCGCCTGTGCATCGCCCGGGCACTGGCCGTCGACCCGCAGGTGATCCTGATGGACGAGCCGGCCTCCGCCCTCGACCCGATCGCGACGCTTCGGATCGAGGAGCTCATCGCCGAGCTCAGAACCAACTATACGATCGTGATCGTGACCCACAACATGCAGCAGGCATCACGGATCAGCGACCGGACGGCGTTCTTCACCATGGGCGAGGATCGGGCTGGATACCTCGTGGAATACGACGACACGGTCAACGTGTTCACCAATCCCACCCACCAGCTCACCGAGGACTACGTCTCGGGACGGTTCGGCTGATGGATCCCACCGGTATCGGAAACCCGGCGCATCAGGAGACGCATGTCACGCGATCGCGTCTCGCGCTGGACCGCGAGGAGCGGCTGGTCAAGGACGGCATCCTGCGCATGGGATCGCTGGTCGAAGCGCAGATTCGCGGCGGGGTCGCGAGCCTGGTGGACCGTGATCTCGGCAGGGCCGAGATGATCATCGCGGGCGATGCGGCCGTAAATGACGCGCAGCGCGAGGTTACGGACGCGATCGCTTCCACCATCGCCACCCAGTCACCGGTCGCACGCGACCTGCGATTCCTCCTCGCGCTGAACCACGTGTCGTTCGAGCTCGAGCGGATGGGCGATCACGCCTCGAGCATCGCCAAGCAGACCCGATGGCTGGTCGGCACGCCGACGCCACCCGCTGGTTCCGGAATCGGCTCGATGGGCCATCTTGCCGCCGATCTCGTGGGGGGCATCCTGCAGGCCCTGGTCAACGTGGACGACGGGCTCGCGCGATCCGTCGCAGCGCGCGATGATGAGATCGACCACGGTTATCGAACGTTGTTCGCAGAGGTCATCGAGGCGATGCGACAGGATCCGGGCTTGATCGAAGGCGGGACGCGCTTGATTCTTGCCGGCCACTGGATCGAACGGATCGGCGACCGGGTCACCAATATTGCCGAGGACATCGTGTACCTCTCGACGGGTCACGTGGAGGACCTGAATCAATGATCCATCGGCAGCGCCCTTCGGGATGGACGGACCAGTGACCGACCTGCTGTTCGTGCGCCACGCCCACGCGGGGAATGCCATGGGCTGGGACAGTCCCGACGACCTGCGACCGCTGACGGCGAAGGGCCTGAGGCAGGCGACGCGGCTCGGCAATCTCCTGGCCGCGGCCGACGTTCATCCCGACGTGCTTCTGTCATCGGCCAGGCTCCGCGCCGTCCAGACGGCCGAAGTTCTCAGCGCGGCACTCGGGTGTGCCGTTCAGTTGGACGCACGGCTGGCTGACGGGTTGTCGCTGGAGAACCTGCGGCAGATCATCGAGGAGACGAGCGGCGCGGGACAACTCCTGCTCGTGGGCCACGATCCTGACTTCAGCGACCTCGTGTCCGACCTGGTCGGGGCGCCGATCGCGGTTCGCAAGGGCGCCCTGGTCCGAGTCGAGGTCGAGGCCGGCGGCGTGGCGCCCGGTGCTGGCATCCTGCGCTGGCTGATCCCCCCGGAAGCCCTCGGGCGGTGAGCGTCAACGAGGCCGCGCCGTTACGCGGCACCGATTCCGATCCGCTGCGCATCCTGGTCCTGTGCATCGGAAACAGCTGTCGGAGCCAGATGGCGGAGGCGTTCCTCGTTCGGGCAGGGGGCGCCAGGGTGGCGGTCGAGTCGGGCGGTACGCGGCCGTCGGTCGTCAATCCGTTGACGGTTCGCGTCCTCGCGGAACGCGGCATCGACTGGTCGTCCGCGCGCTCAAAGTCGATGCACGAATTCCTCGATCAGCCGTTCGACCGCGTGATCACCGTCTGCGATGAGGCCGCCGAGGCGTGCCCCGTCTTTCCAGGCGCCGGCACTCGCATCCACATCTCGTTCGAGGATCCGGCAATGGTTGAGGGCTCCGAATCGGTTCGTCTCGACGCGTACCGTCGCATCCGCGACGAGATCGAGGTGTGGGCCGACGACTTCGTCAGGCGCGAGCTGGGGGCCCCTCAGGACTGAGCGGTACGGCGGGTCGCGAACGACGGACAAGGTCGCCGGCCGGGATGAAGTCGCCGGGCACGAGCTCGCGCGCCATCGCGGATAGTCGGCCGATCGCAACCGGCGCCAGGCGGTAGTAGACCTGCGATCCCCTCCGCTCAGACGTGACGACACCGGCCTCACGGAGCACCTTGAGGTGATGTGACACGGTTGGTTGGGAAACGTCGCATGAAGCCGTGAAGTCGCAGGCGCAGATGCCGTCGCAGTCGGCCAGCTGTCGAACGATGGTCAGCCGAACAGGATCCGCGAGCGCGGCGAGCAGCGTGACGTCCGGGTCGAGTTGGCGTTTCATGGCCGGAGTTTATCGACAACCTTCGATATTGACAAGCGCAAATATAGAGCGCATATTGATCATCGTCAATACGTAGGATGCGCGCACGGCGCATCAAGAGAGGACTCGATGTTCCACCTGATTTCATCGGCCTGGCTGGCCGGCACCAACAGTCGCGGCGAGGACCGCAAGCGAATGGATCACGTCGCGCTGCACGAGGCCCGCATTACCACGGACTTCCGGCACCACCGGGCCGAAGACGCGGCCCTCGCTCGCTCGCAGGAGCGGCGCCGGTTTCCTGGCTTGAGCGATTCGTAGACCTTCCCGACCTCGCAGCCTGCGGCGCCTGATCTGATAACCACCACTCACCGGGAGCCTGCACGATGACATCGCCCATCGACCTGACAACCGAGGCCAGCGAAGTGGCCGACATCCACGATGCGGTTCGATCGCGCTACGCCGAAGCAGCGCGGGCGGCCTCGGGACCCGATGGCATAGCGTCCGAGGCGCTCGAATCCTGCTGCACGGATGACGGGCGCATCGTCTTCGGCTCACTCCTGTACGCACCGGACGAACGGGCCGAGCTGCCCGACGCCGCGGTTCTCGCGTCTCTTGGCTGCGGCAACCCGACGGCCGTGGCCGAGCTCAAGGCCGGCGAGACCGTGCTTGACCTCGGATCGGGCGGCGGGATCGACGTCCTCCTCTCGGCGCGGCGGGTCGGCCCGACGGGTCGGGCCATCGGCGTCGACATGACAGACGAGATGCTCGACCTGGCACGTAGCAATGCCGCCGAGGCCGGGATCACCAATGTGGAATTCCTGAAGGGCACCATCGAAGCCCTGCCGGTCGCGGATGCCAGCGTCGATGTCGTGATCAGCAATTGCGTCATCAACCTGGCAGCGGACAAGGGCGCCGTCCTGGCGGAGATCGCCCGCGTCCTTCGTCCCGGCGGACGCATGGGCATCAGCGATGTCGTGGCCGAGGATCGGCTGTCACCGTCCGAACGCGCCGAGCGTGGTGCCTTCGTCGGATGCATCGCCGGAGCGCTCTCGACGTCCGAGTTTCGCGACGGACTTCTGGCCGCTGGCCTGACAGATATTGACCTTCAGCCGACGCACGCCGTGGCGGATGGTCTCCATTCGATGATCATCCGGGCACACAAGCCGCTCGACTGGGTCGCCGGCGACCTCGCGAGCCTGCGGTCGGTGCTCCCCTCCCCGAACGCCACACGAGAGCTTGTGATGCTCGACAGCGACGCCTGCGGATGCGGGAGCGGCGCCTGCTGCTGAGCGTCAGCTCGGCTCGGGCCACCCATCGAGGGCGGCGGCCTCGGCGCACATCGCGACGACACCCAGACGCTCAAGGCGGTCCGCCGTCGGCCGTCGACGGACGGTCCATGCCGCCACTTCCAGTCCCGCGGCCGAAGCCCGGGTCATCGATGCCCGGTTGATCGATCGCCAATCGGCCGACACGGCTCGGCACCCAAGATCTACGGCTACCTGGATCGTGGATGGACTCAGGTCGTTGGCGTTCAGCCAGCGGGGCCATCGAGGCCGGACCTGACCGAGCCACGCGAGTGTTGCGAGCTCGAAGGACGATACGACCGTGCCCTCGATTGACGATCCGCGGGCGCCCTCGATGACCTCGATGATCGCCGGAACCGGCCCACCCTTCAACTCGATGTCGAGGAAGGGACGTGGTGCCGCTGCCTCCAGGACCTCGGCGAGCGTCGGGATTCCAGCGGCCGCCAACGCCCCGATCGTCAGTTCCTCGGGACGCTCGGGACGCCCCTGGACGCGCAGCAGTGTGTCGTCGTGCAGCACGATCGGCGTTCCCTCGCGCGAGGCGCGGACGTCGAACTCGAGCCCATCGCAGGCGGGATTCGCCAGGGCTGCACGCATCGCCTGGAGCGAATTCTCGGGTCCGGCGCGCCAATCCCCTCGATGGGCAAGCCTCAGGACATGAGGGGTGCCCGACGGTGTTCCAGTCCCAGCGGTCATGAACCCACGCG
>JANMNF010000164.1:0-3043 GCA_031373765.1 Chloroflexota bacterium | reverse complement strand
TTCCTGGCGCGCGCCATAGCAAGGAAGGCTGTCATGTCGACCGATCCGGGCTCCCTCCGGGTCTCCGGTCGCCGGTATCGCCCGATCGAGAGCAGGCCGTCGCGGTCCATCGACATCGGGCCGCTGCAAGCCGCCGCGCCGTCGATGCCGCGCTGATGCCGACGGTCGATCGACATCCGCCGAATCCGGCCACGCACCAACTGGGCGGTGCGGACTCGAGCGCGGCCGAGATCCGTCACCCGGCCCTCGTGTCCGGCCCCATCACCCTCGCCGAGCTTGCCCGGGCGATTGACCTCGTGGCTACGCCGATGATGGTCACAGACCTGTCGGCGCGAATCGAATTCGTGAATCGGGCAGCGGCTGATCTCTTCGGCCGTGACGTCGCGTCGCTCCGTGGCCAATCCGTGGACCTGATCCTCCCTTCGGAATTCCTGCCCCGCGTCCCGCTATTGATCGACCTCATTCGCCTGCACGGTCGCCTCGACGGTTCATTTCCCGCCCTTAGAGCCGACGGCACGGACCTGCTGCTCGACGTCAGCGTCGAAGTCGCCACGACCGTCCCGGACGGCGGGCAATGGCTGGTCACGACGATGCGCGACCTCAGCGATCAGGTCCGGACCATCGAACAACTGAGTGCGTCTGCGCTCGGGCTCGCGAGCCAGGACGAGGAAACCCTGCTTGTCGAAACGATCCAGGCTGCCCGGCGCCTGATCGGAACCAAATACGTCGCCATCGGCGTCGTCGAGGATGGACGGATCACCCGCTTCATCACCGATGGATTCAGCCCGGAGCAAGTGCAGCGGATCGGCCACGAACCCGAGGGCCTCGGACTGCTGGGCGCGATGATGTCCGAGGATCGGACCCTCCGCCTCGCCGAGATCTCCGCGGATCCTCGATCCGTCGGATTCCCTGAAGGCCACCCGCCGATGCATTCCTTCCTCGGCACGCGCATCCATGTTGACGGCGAGACGTACGGCCACCTCTACCTGACCGAGAAGATCGGCGCCCCGGAATTCAGCGTGCTCGACGAGCGCCTGGCCGAGCTGTTCGCGGCACACGCTGCCATCGCTGTCCGCCACCTGCGCCAGACTCGCGCGCTCGAGGCCTCCGTCGCGGCCATCACGCGGAACGAGGAGCGGATGGCCAAAGCCCAGCGGATCGCGGGCGTCGGCAGCTGGGAATGGGACATCGTGACCGATCGCGTCACGTGGTCGGACGAACATCATCGGATCTTCGGAATCGAGCCCGGGTCGTTCGACGGGACCGAGGCAGCGTTCCTTGGCTTCGTGCACCCGGATGATCGCGAGGCTCTGGCCGCTTCCGATCGCGGCTCCGACGTTGCGGCGCCTCCGTATGAAACGACATACCGGATTGTCCGCGCCGATGGCTCCGTCCGACTCATCCGCGAGGCCGGCACCCATGTCGTGGACAAGGTGACGGGTCTCGCGACCGGACTCATCGGGACATCCACGGACATCACCGACCAGGTCGCAGCCGATCAAGAACGGGCGCGTCTCGCCTCCGCGGTCGAGCAGGCAGCCGAGTCCATCATCATTTACCGCTCGGACCGGACGATCGCCTACGTCAACCCGTCGTTCACGCGCCTCTACGGGTTCAGCCCGACGGACGTTGTCGGTCACCCGCCCGATGTTCTGAACAGCGGGCGTCACAGCGACGCCTTCTGGGACGCAGTCTGGGAGCAGGTCCAGTCCGGGACGGCATGGTCCGGCCTGGTCGTCAATCGTCGGGCCGACGGGGGTGCCATCGAGGTAGATGCGGTCATCGCGCCCGTGTTCGATGCTGCCGGAGCCGTGGCCAGCTTTGTCCAGACAGACCGGGATGTCACCCGCGAGCGCGAGCTCGAAAGCGCCATCGTGCGCGAGGCCTATGAACGCGAAACGATCGAGTCCGCGCTACAGCGGATCGACCCGGCGACGACGGTAGAGGAAATGTCTGCCGTGGCCTGCGGCGAGATCATGCATCTCCCAGGAATCGACGCCGCATGGGTCATCGAACTGGTAGCGGGTCGGGGGCGGGTCGTCGCCTCGTCGGGGCTCTACCCGATCGCTCCGGGACAATGGATCCCGGACCTTCGAGCGATCCACCTCGCCCAGCATGCGGCGCTCGGCCCATGGACGGAACCCTGGTCAACACGACCGGAGTACGGCTCCCAAGGCGAGGAAATCGCGGCATCGGGCATCCGGAACCTGGCGATCGCGCCCCTTCATGGCCCTGCCGCACTCTTTGGCGTCCTGGTGATCGGAACGACCGAGCCGCCCGAGGCCGCGAACCTCGTCGAGCGCCTGCCGGCCCTCGCAACGTTTGGTTCGATCGTCGGCGCTCTGGCCGCCCCGCAGCTGGAGAAGCGGCGCCAGGCCCTGTCCGACCGGACGGGCGTCGAGGCGATCATCGAGACTCGCTCGTTCTGGCCGGTCTTCCAGCCCATCGTCGAGTTGCGCTCCGGCCTCATCGTGGGACACGAAGCGCTGACCCGGTTCGAGGATGGCCGGCGTCCGGACCTGGTGTTCGGTTTCGCGGCATCGGCGGGCGTCGGGATCGAACTGGAAGTGGCCACGCTCCGGGAGGCGCTGCTCGCATCCGCAGCGCTGCCGAGTGACACCTATCTGAACCTGAATGTATCGCCCGATCTCGTCCGGTCTCGAGAGCTGAAGGGCCTGCTTGCCGACGCGACGAAGCCGATCGCCCTCGAATTGACCGAGCACGCCGTCATCGATGACTACGATCAGCTGCGCGAGGATCTCAAGTTCCTCGGGACCAACGTCCGCCTGGCCGTCGACGATGCCGGTGCCGGCTACGCCAGCCTCCGGCATATCCTCGAACTCAAGCCGGATTTCGTGAAACTCGACATTGCCCTCGTCCACCGGATCAACCGCGATGCTGCGCGGCAGGCGCTCATTGCGGGAATCGGCTATTTCGCAACCCGGCGCCGCATCCGTCTCGTCGCCGAGGGCATCGAGACTGCGGCGGAGCTTCGGACGATCACGGAACTGGGCATCTGGTACGGGCAGGGCTACCTGCTCGG
>JANMNF010000156.1:0-3730 GCA_031373765.1 Chloroflexota bacterium | reverse complement strand
GATCTCGATGGATACCCCAAGCCGATTCAGCGCCCGCACCCGCCGTTCCTGATCGGTGGCGGCGGACGGCGAACGCTGGAGCTTGCCGCCCGTGAGGCGCAGATTGTCGGCCTCGCACCGCGGATCCTGTCCGGCCAACGTTCCGATCCGACGTCCCTGACGGTTGCCGCCACGGCCGAGAAGATCGGTTGGGTTCGCGACGTCGCCGGGGACCGCTTCGACACCCTCGAGCTGAACGTCTACCCATCGACAACCGGCGTTTCGGTGACCGATCACGCCCTATCCGAGGGCCGAGACCTCGCAGCGGCCCTGGCGGGGCGAGCAAGCGTCGACGTCTCGGTCGACGACCTGCTCGAGTCGCCCCACATCTTCATCGGCTCTCTGGCGTCGCTCGAGGAAAAATTCATCCGCCAGCGCGAGCAGCTCGGCATCAACTCGATCATGGTCGGCGAGCTAGGCCCGTTCGATTCGCTCGTGGAGCGGCTGGCCGGGACCTGACGTCAGGGCTCGCTCGACGCCCGCGGTTCCGTCTGCGCAGGGGCGGGCGTCTCGAAGTCGATATGCTCGGCGCCCTGAGGCGTTCCGCAACCGCCGGTCGCGAGCGACCCTTCCCGGGCGATGACCTCGCCCGACGGCCCAAGGATCTCGAGGCCAGGCGTGAACCGCGCCGAAGTCCCCGGATCCCACGCCAGCTCCACCCTCTTGCCGTCCGGTTCCGTGAGCCAGACGAGGTACGGGTCATCGGGGCTCCCGTGCACTCGGAAGTCGCCTACGAACCCAACGCCCGCGCAAAGCGCGGAGCCCCAGTCGATGATCGGCAGGGCCATCTCACCAGGCCCGAGGGTTCGGATGGGACCCGTGGTCCGAGCGGGGTATGTTAGCGGGACGCATGCCACAACGAGCAACGGAACGACCAACCAGCGAAGGGCACCTCTCCACTGGTGCGTCGCACGTCCACGCACTTAGGGGGCCAACCCATCCTGCTGGAGCACGTAGACGTTGCCGTCGGGGGCGCGGAAGAAGAACCATCCAAAGCCCGCGAAGGCCGGCTCGCCAAAGGCATCGGCCGCCCAGATAACGTCGCTGATCATCTCGGTCCCGGCCGCCTCGAGCTCAGCGCGGGCCGCGACGAGGTCGTCCACCGCGAAGGCCGCGATCGGCCCATCGGACGCGTTGGTCATCAATCGCTCGTCGGTATGTTCGGGGCCGTAGATCTCGAAGTAGTCGCGCCTTCCTGACGCGAGCGGAAAAATGGCCCACTCGTCGTCGAGGTGCGAAGTCCGCAGGCCCAGAACGTCGCGAACGAAGACCGTCATGGCCTCGAAATTCGAGGTCCGAACTCCAAGGAAGCTGATCCGTCGAATGTTCATGGGTCCTCAGCACTGGGCGTATGACGAGTTTGCGCCACCTGAGCGCCAAGGTCGCTTGGCGTGGAGCTACGACCGCGCCGCGAACCAGCCGGCCGCGGCACCGATCCCTGCGAACGGTAGCGCTGCGAATGGTTCGATCATCGACGCGTCACGGATCTCGAACAATGGCACCCACATCCCGGCGGCGAGAGCCCACAGCCACGGCCGCCGGCGCGAGACGAACGCAGCAACCGCACCCGCGATGAGCAGGAGGCCCGCTGTGATCCCGGTGGCATCGAAGCCGGGCCGCGAGTCCATCCAGGCAACGGCCAGCCCAAACCCGACGGCGACGATCGCGGCGATGACATCGCGCCAACGCTGCGACATCGGGCGAATGACTGGCCCGGGAGCCCTACGCCCGCTTGCGGGCGAGATCGAGGAAGGGGGTGCGAACGACGGTCGCCTCGACACGGCCGCGTCGGCCCTCCACGGACCACTCCACCTGGAGCTTCGAGCCGGGGGCCTCGTAGGTTGACGGGACAGACGCCAAACCGATCGATTGCTTGAGGATCGGGCTCCAGCCGAGGCTGGTGACCTTGCCGATCTGGGAGCCGCCGCGCCCGCCGAAGACCGGCTTGGGCGAACGATCGACCGAGGCGGAGATCGCCGGCGGCAGGTCCTGATCGGAGTAGAGCCCCTCGATCCCGTACCAGTCGAGCGTGACGCCGACGAGCCGGCGCTTCGGGCCAGTGGCAGCGGCCTCGCGCGTCAGCGCCAGCTTCCCGACGAAATCGGCCTTCTTGAGATCCACGAGCCGGCCAAGCCCGATCTCGTACGGGGAGTAGTTCTGCTCAGGGTTCAGGGCATGCCGAGCCGACGTGTAGTCCACCTCGAGCAGGATCAGCCCGGCCTCGAGCCGCACGACATCGAGCGCCAGCATCCCGGCCGGCCGGATCCCGTACGCCGCGCCGGCGTCCATCAGCGCATCCCAGGCCGCGACCGCGTGCTCGGCCGGGATCCAGACCTCGTAGCCCAGGTCGCCTGTATAGCCCGTTCGCGAGACGTCGACGGTGACCCCGGCGAGCTTCGATGGGCGTCGACGGAAGTAGCCGAGCCCCGCAAACCGCTCACCGGTGGCCGCCTCGAGCACGGCTCGGGCGAAGGGGCCCTGGAGCGCAACGGCGGCAATCGCCTCGGTCTCGTCCTCGACGTGAATGTCCAAGCCGCGCGCGTTCAGCGTGAGCCAGCGGTACTGCGGGTCCGCGGCAGTCCAGCGGTACTCGGTCTCGGCCAGGCGATGAACGGTGCCATCGTCGATGACCTTGCCGTGCTCATCGCACCAGGGTGTGTAGTAGACCTGTCCGACGCCGAGCTTGGTGGCGTCGCGGGTGATCACGCGGTTGACGAGGCGGGGCGCATCGGGACCCGTCACGCGGTACTTGTAGAGCGGGCTGACATCGATGAGGGCAGCCGCCTCACGAATGGCGTTGTATTCGATGTCGTGGGCATCGGCATACACGGATGACGCGTAGTAGCCCGACCACTCCCGCCACTGCATCTTTCGATTGAGGGGCGCGGTCCGGGGATGGAACGCGGTGCCGACGCTCATGTGCTCTGGAACCTCCGCGATATCAGGTTGATCAAGTATGCCCCTGGTCCCGTCTGGCCGGATCCGGTATCCCGGGGCATGAGACGAAGTCGGCGTCAGCTCGCGGCCCAACCGGCCCGACGGGTCAGCCGTAGCTCAGTACCCGGACGCCCTGGATCTCGAAGTCCTGAGGGTTCCTGGTCACCACGGTTGCGTCATTGAACCAGGCCACGCCGGCGATGATCGCGTCGCCAAGGCGACGCGGTCCGGTGTGCCGGAGTCGCCGCCTCGAGGCGCCGGCCCATTGCGCCGCATCCGGGTGGGTGGACACGTATTCGAGCGCATCGATCAGCCTGCCGATCGCATTGGCTTCGCGGTCGCCGCCTTTCGAGAGCGCCTCGGTAACCACGGCATCGCAGACGAGAAGGTCGTGGGGCTCGCCGAAGAGCTGGTCGATCAGCCGGATGGCCTCCGGCCATCCGGCTGCGTGGTCGATGAGAACCGTGGTGTCAAGGAGATACCGCATCGTCCCCCTCAATCTCGTATGGGCCCCAGATTCGCCGCTCTCGATCGCTGTCGTCGCGCAGCTCACGGAGAATCTGGAGCGTCTCCTCGGGCGTCCGGCCCCAGGCGTCAGAATCCTTCAGCGCGCCGGCGTACTTCTCCCAGACCATGCGGGCGTTGTCCCGTCGAACCTGCTTTGCGACCAGTTCTGCGATGTACCGGCTCCGTCCACGCGGGCCGGCAACGGCATCGACGAGGGCGAGGGTCTCCTCGGGCAGGGTGATGTTCG
>JANMNF010000146.1:0-6157 GCA_031373765.1 Chloroflexota bacterium | reverse complement strand
CGAGCTCCGTGGCCGGCGCGTCCTCGCGAACCCCGGGAGCGTCGGGCAGCCTCGGGATGGGGATACGCGCGCCTCGTTCATGATCGTTGATACCGAGGCCGACACCATCTCATGGCATCGCTCGGCCTACGACGTCGCCGGCGTGCAGTCGAAGATGCGCGGGGCAGGGCTCCCCTCGAACCTCGTGGCGCGCCTGAGTCACGGCCAGTGAGCCTCGACCTTCGATGATCGGCGGCCAGCAGCCGCTCCGCGGCCGAAAACTGGGCGACCGGCGCATCCGCGTCGAACGGCCGCACGCGGCCTACTTCCGCTGGAGCGGCAAGGGCGTGATGACAGCCAGGGCGGCAGCGAGCACGCCGACGACCGGGGTCGGACGGGCCTTGGCCTCCGTTCGAAGGGTTTTTCTGGGTCGGCCGCTGGCCTCGGAGGAGGAGCTCGGCGAGCGACTGTCGAAGAAGAAGGCGCTCGCGATCTTCAGTTCGGACGCGATCTCCTCGTCCGCCTACGCCACTGAGGAAATCCTGCGCGTCCTGATCCTCGGCGGCGCCGCCGCGCTGACCCTTGGGCTCGAGGTCTCGATCGCGATCGTTGTTCTGTTGGTCGCCGTGGCCATCAGCTACCGACAAGTCTGCATCGCCTATCCGACCGGTGGCGGTTCGTATTCGGTTTCGAAGCGGAACTTCGGACGGAATGCGTCGCTGGTCGCGGCCTCGGCCTTGTTGATCGACTACGTGATGACCGTGGCGGTCTCGACGACGTCCGCGGTCGAGCAGATCACCTCCGCGCTCCCGGAATTGATCGACCAGCGCGTGATCATCGGGGTCGTTGCGATCGCGCTGATCACGATTGGCAACCTTCGCGGGCTCCGTGAAGCCGGCAACATCTTCGCGATTCCGACCTACCTGTTCCTCGGGTCCGCTCTGCTCATGATCGGCATCGGCGTCTTCCGGATCGTGATCGGTGGCGAGCACGCCGAATTCTCGAGCACGATTGCGGAACAGGCCGGCAAGATCCCGGAGCAGGTCGGGGTCCTGCTCCTGCTTCGGGCGTTCGCCGCAGGCGCCGTGGCACTCACCGGCACCGAGGCGATCGCAACTGGCGTGCCCGCGTTCCAGCCGCCCGAAGCGAAGAATGCGGCGTCGACACTTGGAGCGATGGCGGTCATCCTCGGTGTCCTGTTCATCGGAATCACGTTCCTCGCGGTCAATTTCGGGATCACCCACCTGGAGCTGCCGGTGAAGCAGACGGTCATCAGCCAGGTCGCGCGGCGCGTGTTCGGGGACAGTTCGATCCCGTTCTACCTGTTCCAGGCCTTCACCGCCCTGCTCCTGTTCCTAGCCGCGAACACCAGCTTCAACGCCTTCCCCCGTCTATTGGCAATCCTGTCCGTTGACTCGCATATGCCGCGGCAGTTCGGGTTGCGCGGCGACCGACTCGCCTACTCGTACGGGATCATCGCGTTGGGCGTGGTTGCGTCGATCCTCATCGTCGTGTTCAACGGCGAAACGCATCTCCTCATTCCGCTCTACGCCGTCGGGGTGTTCATCGACTTCACGATCAGCCAGGCAGGCATGATCCGGCACTGGCTCCGCGAGCGGCCCGACGGCTGGCAGCGACGGCTGGCCATCAACGCCTTTGGCTGCGTCCTCACCGGGATCGTCGCCGTGGTCGTGGCCGCCGCCAAGGCTCCGGCATCGTTGATCGTCCTGATCCTGATCCCGTGCCTGGTGGTGCTGATGCTGTCGATCCGCCGCCAGTACGAGGGCCAGGCTGAGGAACTCCATGTCCGCGAGGACACGGTCTTCGCTCGTCCCCATCGAGAGCAGCGCGCCGTCGTTCCGGTGAACGGCATCAATCGCGCTGTGGTCCAGGCCGTGACCTTCGCCCGAACCATCGCCACGGACGTGCGAGCCGTCTATGTGACCGTCGATCCCGAGGAGGCCGAGGCGATGCTCCGGCGCTGGGAGCGGCAGCTCCCGGGCGTCCCGTTGGTAATCGTCGAATCCCCGTTCCGAGCCATCATCGAGCCGTTCATTGCCTACCTCGACGTCCTGAACGAGTCCTGGCCACCCGATCGGGAGGCTCCGATCACGATCGTCGTGCTTCCCGAATACGTCGCCAAACACTGGTGGGACCGACTGCTGTATAACCAGACCGCAAATCGACTCAAGGCGGCCATCGTCGGCCGCGAACACACCGTCATCGCCGACGTCCCGTACCGCCGCGATCACTGATCGCCCGCGTCGTGAACGGCGACGCGTGAGCAGGGAGAAGGATGATCGGAGGCCAGCGGCCGCTACGCGGTCGCAAGCTCGCAGACAAGCGCGTCCGAGTCGAGCGCCCGCACTCACCCTATTTCCGATACGCGGGTCCGGGACAGCTGGTGGCCAAGGCGGCCGCAAGCGGCGCAAGGACTCCCGGCGGGCGGTTCTTCGCACGTATCCGGAACCGGCTCTTCGGTCGCCCGCTTGCGCTCGAGGAGGAGGCGGGTGAACGCCTCCCGAAGAAACAGGCCCTCGCGATCTTCAGCTCGGACGCGATCTCGTCATCGGCCTACGCGACCGAGGAGATCCTGCGGGTCCTGATCCTGGCGGGCTCGGCTGCCATCCTCATCTCGATCCAGATCGCGATTGCCATCAGCCTGCTGCTCGCGATCGTCGCCTTGTCCTACCGGCAGGTCTGTCGCGCCTACCCGAACGGCGGCGGCGCCTATGCCGTCGCCAAGGAGAACATCGGTCCGCTCGCGTCGCTCATCGCGGCCAGCGCGCTGCTCATCGACTACGTCATGACGGTCTCCGTCTCGGCCGCGGCGGCCGTGACGCAGACCTACTCGGTATTTCCCGAGTTGTTCAAGTACCGCGTCGAGATCGCGATCTTCGCAATCGCGCTGGTCACGATCGCCAATCTGCGCGGCCTCCGCGAGTCCGGCAACATCTTCGCCGTCCCGACATACATGTTTCTGGGCCTCGCGTTCCTGATGATCGGGATGGGGCTCTTCCGGATCGCAACCGGAACGGCGGTCGACGTCGTCCAGACCGATGCCGTTGCCTTCGGCACGCACGATATCGGGCTGTTCCTGCTCCTCAAGGCGTTCGCATCAGGATCGGTCGCCCTGACGGGAACCGAGGCGATCGCCAACGGCGTCCCGGCCTTCAAGCCACCCGAATCGAAGAACGCCTCGAACACCCTCGTGGCCATGGCGGTCCTCCTCGGCTTGCTGTTCCTCGGGATGACGGCCGTCGCCGACGGGTTCGGCATCATGCCGACCATGGAGGGCGGCCAGAGCGTGGTCGCGCTCGTCGCGACGGCGGTCTTCGGCGCCGGATCACCGCTCTTCTATGCCTTTCAGGGAGCCACGGCCCTGATCCTGCTTCTTGCGGCGAACACGAGCTTCAACGCCTTTCCCCGACTGGCTGCCCTCCTCGCGGAAGACGGTTACATGCCGCGCCAGTTCAGCTTCCGAGGTGATCGCCTCGCGTTTTCGTGGGGCATCGTGCTCCTGGCCGGGATCGCGGCAGTGATCATCGCGATCTTCGATGGCGATACCCATGCCCTGATCCCGCTCTACTCGGTCGGGGTCTTCGTCTGCTTCACGCTCTCGCAGAGCGGCATGGTCCGGCATTGGCTTCGAGAGCGATCGGTCGGCTGGCTCTGGCGTGCCTCCATCAACGCCGTCGGGGCTGTGCTGACGTTCGTAGTCCTGATCGTCGTCGCCAGCGTCAAGTTCCTCGATGGCGCGTGGCTCGTCGTCATTCTCATCCCGACGCTTGTCGGAATGATGTTGTTCATCCACCGCCAGTACGCGCGCAGCGCCCGTGAGTTGACCTTGCGCAGTGATTTCGTGGCCGGTCCGCCGATCCGCGAGGAACGCGTGGTGGTCCCGGTGCCCGGCATCAATCGGGCCGTCATCCAGGCGATCAACGTCGCGCGGGCGATCGCGGATGATGTCCGCGCGGTCTTCATCTTCGATGATCCTGCACGCGTGGCGAGCGTCCGCGCCGACTGGGAGCGGCAGGTCCCAGGGGTTCCGCTGGTGGTCATCGAATCGCCCTACCGCGCCCTGGCCGGGCCGCTCGTTGCGTACCTGGATGTGCTCGATCGCGCGTGGCCGCCCGACCGGCCATCTCCCGTGACGTTCGTGGTCATCCCCGAGTACGTGGCCAAGAGCTGGTGGGAGCGCGTGCTGTACAACCAGTCCTCACGTCGCCTCAGGACCCTGCTCCTGGGCCGGCCGCATACGGTGGTCGTCAATGTGCCGTACCGCCGCGATGACCCCGATGCGTTTGACATGCGTGGCCGCGGTCGCGGCTCCGAAGATCGAGGCGGGGATGAACCGGGCTCCGGGCCTGTCGCTCACTGACGACAGTGCAGCCGCGGGGTTTCGGAGTTCGGGTGGTGGTATCGTGACCGCCGCCACGGCCCGCTGACGGGCCCGGATCCAGCGGGCCCGCTGCCCCGCATCAACAAGGCGGTCAATCAGACCGGTGTCCGAAAACCCCTCCCCCGTCTTCCGACGGGCCGTCATTGCGCTGGCCGGTGGTCCCGGAGACGCCCGGATTGTCCAGCTCGTCGCCGAGCTTGCTCGACCGGTCAAGGCGGAGATCGCCGCGGTACACGTCGTCGAAGTCGGGTGGTCCCAGCCGCTCGATGCCGATGTCGCCGGCCGATCCGAAATCGCCCAGCAGATCCTCGATCATGCTGAGAGCACGGCCGAGCGTTCGAAGGTTCGCCTCGAGCCGGTGCTCCTGCAGGCTCGTGAGGTCGGGGCCGCGCTGGTCGATGAGGCCATCGAGCGAGAGGCCGACCTGCTTGTCCTTGGACTCCCGTATCGGAAGCGATTCGGGGGCGATTTCGCCATCGGCCGGACGATCCCCTATGTTCTGAAGAATGCTCCGTGCGCCGTCTGGGTCGTGCGCGAGCCCATCACCGAGGAAACACTGTGAAGATTGTCATCGTCGGCGCCGGTCGCGTCGGGTCGGTGCTCGCGGAGGCCTACGATGCCGCCGGTCACGACGTCGTCCTCCTTGACCTGTCCGCGCGGGCCTTCGACCGTTTGCCAGCGGAATTTCGGGGCCACGCCGTCCGCGGTGACGGGACCGATGAGGACACCCTTCGTCGGGCCGGTGCCACCGATGCCGACGTGTTCCTCGCGCTGACCGAAGGCGACAACCGGAATGTCATGGCCGCCCAGGTGGCGGCCGAGAAGCTCGGCATCGCCAGGGTGGTCGCCAAGATCAACGACCCGGTCCGCGCTGCTGCGTACGCGGACCTGGGCGTCGCGGCCCTGTGCCGAACCACCCTCCAGGCCGACGCCATCAGCGCCTATCTCGGGCTGGGCTCGCTCGGGGTACCGAGCGTGATCGCACCAACCGGATCCCATCACGGCGGGGCTGCTCACGCCCCGCTCGCCGAGTCGCTGGACGCGCCGTCGCCCAGCCAGGAGTCCTGAGCCATGTTCGTACTCGTCGTCGGCGGCGGCAAAGTCGGCTACTACCTGACCAAGGAGCTCATCGAGTCCGGCCATGAAGTGGTCCTCATGGAGAAGGACCGCTCGCGGGCCAAGCAGATCGCCGACGAGGTCGGCTCGATCGTCATCGCCCACGATGGCTGCGAGGGCAAGTACCTGGGCGAGGCTGGCTGCAACCGCGCGGACGTGGTGGCGGCCGTGACCGGCGACGACGAGGACAACCTCGTCATCTGCCAGATGGCCAAGCACCATTTCGACGTTCCACGCACTATCGCGCGCGTCAACAATCCAAAGAACGAGGCCCTCTTCCGCCATCTCGGGGTGGACGAGCTGGTCAGCCCGACGCGCATGATCCTGGGCTCGATCGAGCAGGACATCCCGGTCAACGAGCTGCTCCACCTGGCGGCCCTCGGCGAGGGCGAGCTGGAGATCATCGAGGCGCATCTCCAGGCGGGCTCGCCGGCCATCGGCCGTGCTGCGCGCGATCTGGACATCCCTGAGGGCTGTTCGCTCTTCGCGGTCATCCGCGATGGCGTGGCGACCCCCCTGCGGCCGGACAGCGTCCTGCGCGAGGGCGACAAGGTCATCGCCATCGGCAAGCAGGAGTGCGAGGCCATGCTCCACGCCCAGCTCATCGGCGACCATGAGGCGGCAGCCGCCGGCTGAACCGGCGCCTCGTGGATCAGCGGG
>JANMNF010000140.1:0-12315 GCA_031373765.1 Chloroflexota bacterium | reverse complement strand
GCCTTCCTCGATCCGGTCGTGATCATCCTCCTCGCGCTGGCCATACGCGCCTTCGGTTCCGGATCGGGACTGATGACCGGCGCGGATCGGGCCGCACGGATGGTCATGACGGCCGCGCTCATCGGCCTCGTCCTGCTCGAGATCGGCCGTTGGCCGCCCCAGACCCAGACGAACGGCGGGTGGCCAGAGGCGCGCGATGCCGGGGCGCGGATCGTGGCCGCGTTCCCGGACGCCACCTTCGATGTCCGCGGTGTGCCGGAGTTCAAGTCGGCCGAGGGGATCGGCTTTCCGATCGTCCTGGCAGGTGGCACGGCCGAGATCGCGACCGGCCTGGCATCGTCTGGCCGGCCGGTGGTGCCGGGCTCCGTGCTGGTGGTCGTCTGCGACCGCCTCTTCGAGCGGGTGATGGGCGGTACCTGTGGGGGTTCGGCCGAGGATCGGTTCCTCAGGCAGCTCGTGGTCAGTGGCGCGGCCGCGGACGGGCTGATCCTTGTCGACCGCTTCAACGCCTCGGACAGGACCTCAGTTTCGGTCTACCGCCGCTAGCCGAGTTCCGACCCTGGCCGGAACCACCCGACGGACGTGGCCGACCCGCCGGAATCGCGAACGCCGGCGCCCCGAACGCCGGCGTTCGCTGTCCCCGAGACCTGGACGTGGAGGCATCCAGGCCGAGCGCAAGTAAGCGGATCAGTACCGGTCGTTCGAACGTCCCGGTGGTCGAGTCATCGTTGAGGTGGAAGTGACGCGGGTCGCGATGCCCTGCTGGTTCGTTCCCGCGGAACGTGGCGGGAGATGGGCGTACCCGAGCGGGCGAGAACCCGCGGGGAGCGGCTCAATCCGGACCGTGCCGTCGTTGCGACCGTCGGATCGTTCGGGCCCTCGCGCTGCGCCTCGATTACCGGACCCGCCGGAACCGGTGGCAGCCGGCTCACCGACCGGTCCGCGCGGCGAGGCCGCGTTGCCGGAGCCGTCATCGCCATGGAAGACGCGGCCGAAGCGGCGCATCCGAACCGCGAGGTAATACTCCATGACCTGTCGGACCTGGGCCTCGCCGAGGGCGTCATCGGCACGCAGCGCGTACTCGATGCGGGCCGTCGGGTTCTGGGATCCACTGGTCACGAGACCCAGATACTGGGCGGTGTCGGAGTCGTCGCGGATCTCACGAAGTCCACGCGCCAGGGCGGTGGCGGTCCCGAGGGACGGCATGCGGTCGCCACGGATCAGGCGCGAAATCGTCGAGTGGTCCACCCCTGACTGCTGGGCGAGCTGTCGCTGGGACATCTTCTTCGCCTTGAGCTGGACGCGGAGCCATTCGTTGAAAGCTCGGCCGGTGTGTGTGGTCATGAGGCGGTTCCAGGCGCTCCGTTAGAGGACTGCTGACGCAGATGCGCGATATCCGGACTATCGGATCGCGGCGTCGGATCCCCTATCACCCGTTGGTACCGTCGGCGTCCCGAATCGGTTGTCGGAGGCGTGGCGGGTGAGGTGCGGTTGCGGCTGGTCTGATCCGGTATGCGGTACCGGGACTCTCAGGCCATGGTGTCGGTAGGCTCCAGTCCGACGCCCCGTCGCTTGTTCGAAATGGCGTATGCGATGGTGCCGAGGACGATGACCGTGAGCACCGAAATCGTCCGATCCACGACCGTGATGGCGAGCGCTTCGGTCTGCGGCACGCCGTAGGCGATGGTCAGGAGGCCAACCACGGCACCCTCAACGAAACCCAGGCCCGCCGGGGTGATCGGGATCGCGGTCAGGAGCGACGCGCTCAGGGCGATGAAGAAGGCGCCGCTGATCCCGAGGTGCACGTCGGCGAGGCCGAGGGCCTCGACGACGAGGTACAGCCGCATGGCTTCGGTCGCCCAGATCATGCCGGTGATCAGGATGAGGCTCGGCAGCGCGCGCAGCCCGATCGAGGCGAACACGCCCTCCTCGAAACGGTCATAGAGGGTCACGAATCGTTCGGGGATCGGGAGGCGGACGATGATCCGGCTCCCGAAGTTGCGCATCGTCATCAGGCCGATCGCCAGGGCAATGACGAACACGATCCCGCCGGCAAAGACGATCTGGACCTCGCTCGGCAACCCGGAGCGGAAGGACACGAACCCCGCCGCGAGCCCGAGGACGACGATCGCGAACAGATCCAGGATTCGCTCCATGAACACGGTTCCGAACGTGCGGCTGAGCGACACGGTGCTGTTGATCTTCAGCAGGTACGCACGGTAGACATCGCCGAGCTTGGCGGGGACGAGGCAGTTGACGAGCCAGGACAGGAAGATGATCTCGCTCGCGTCGCGGACGCCCAGCCGGTAGCCCGTCTGGCGCACGAGGATCGCCCAGCGCAGGCCGCGGAGCGGGAAGCCGAGGTAGAAAACGACCAGCGCCAGCAGGAGGAGGGACCAGTCGGCGGCCAGGATCTTGGCCGGCAGCTGGTCAAGGTGGAACCCGGGAAGGCTCCGGGCGAACAGCCCGATGAGGACCAGCGGGAGGATGAGCGAGATGATCGTGCGGGGCTGTCGGAGGCGGCGTGAGAGCGAGATCTGGTCGGCGGTGATCTCCTCGGGATCCCGATCGGTAGCGGTCACGTGGCGGACTCGACACGAACGCGACCACGGCCGCGAGCACGATTGATCGCCTTGGCGACCGGGGTCACGAGCCGGACGTAGGCAGAGGCGCGACCCATCACCAGGGCGGGGCCGGCGGCGAGGGCTGCCCGCAGTTCGTTGGCCGAATCGGCGGCACCCATCATCGACGTGTACGCAACCCCGACCTCGACGGCCATGTGGGCATCCGAAACCGCGACCCCGGGCACTTCGACCGCACGGGCCAGTTCGGCCGCGCGTTGATTACCGTCGCCGAACATCAGCCGGGCGTTCCAGGTCTCGATCCAGTCGACCGAGGCGGCGAGCGCCTCGAGCCCACGCGGCGCACCGCTCTTGGCCAGGGACCCGCGGAATCGATCGAAGGGATGGGGAATGCCCACCAGCCCGCCCTGGTCCCGGACGGCGCTGATCGTGTCGGCGGCCGACATCCCGGGCCGGACCGCCTGCGACAGGAAGACCGCGATCAGGTCCCCGTCACGGGTCCGGATCTCCTCGCCGACGAGCACGCTCAGGCCCTCGGGGGCGGCATCGCGGGCCGCGAGGGCACCGTCGATCCGGTCATGATCGGTGATGGCGAGGTGGGTCAGGCCACGCCGCGCCGCGGCGGCAACCACACTCTTCGGGGAGGCGAGGGAATCGAAACTGGCCGACGTGTGGCAATGGAGATCGACGAAGGACCGAGTCGCGATCACCGCCGATGCGCGCGGCTACAGCGACTGGACGAGCGACTTCTTGAAGAAGCCGTAGTGCTTGAGGGCCTCGCCGGTCCCGAGCGCGACGCAGTTCAGGGGGTTCTCGGCCACGTGGCACGGAACGCCCGTCACCTGGGTCAGCAACTTGTCGATGTTGCGGAGCATGCTGCCGCCACCTGACATGACCATGCCCTTGTCGATGATGTCCGAGGACAGTTCCGGCGGCGTCTGCTCGAGCACGTGACGAACCGCCGCCACCAGCTGCTGGAGCGGAACCTCGATGGCCTCCATGATTTCCGTCGAGGTGATCGGAATGGTTCGCGGCAGCCCGGCGATGAGATCCCGTCCGCGGACCTCCATGCTCAGCTCGCGCTCGAGCGGCAGGGCCGTGCCGATCGTGATCTTGACCTCTTCCGCGGTTCGCTCGCCGATCATCAGGTTGTACTTCTTGCGGATGTACGACGCGATGTGCTCATCGAACTTGTTGCCGCCGACCCGGAGGGACGTTGACACGACGATCCCACCAAGCGCGATGACCGCGATCTCGCTGGTCCCGCCGCCGATGTCGATGACCATGTTCCCGGACGGTCCGCTGATCGGTACGTTGGCGCCGATGGCGGCCGCGAGAGGCTCCTCGATCAGGTAGGCCTCCTTGGCCCCGGCCTTGAGGGCCGCGTCCCGGACCGCGCGCTTCTCGACCGAGGTCACGCCGGCGGGCACGCTGATCATGACCTCGGGGCCGCTGAACATGAACTTGCCGCCGGTTGCCTTGTTGATGAAGAACCGGAGCATGGCCTCGGTGATGACGTAGTCGGCGATGACCCCGTCCTTCATCGGTCGGATCGCGGTGATGTTGCCGGGTGTCCGACCGATCATCTCGCGCGCCTCCTCGCCAACGGCGCGGATCCGATTCTCGTCGTCAACGGCGACGACGGATGGTTCCTGGATGACGATGCCCTTGCCCTCAACGTGGACGAGGACGTTGGCCGTGCCGAGGTCGATGCCGATCTTCATGGGTGGGTAACGGAATCCTCTTCCTGAACGCGCTCGATTCGGGCGCCGAGATCCAGGAACTTCTTCTCGATGTTCTCATACCCGCGTCGGACGTGGTGTCCACCGTGGATCGTGGACGTGCCGTCGGCCGCGAGCGCAGCCAGGATGAGTGACGCGCCGGCTCGCAGGTCGGAAATCTCGACCTCGGCTCCGGTCAGGTGGGCCGGACCATCCACGATGGCGTGATGGGCATCCGGGAGCTCGACCGATGCTCCCATCTTGCGCAGCTCGATCATCCACTCGAGGCGATCCTCGAAGATCGACTCGTGGACGGTGGATCGTCCGTTGGCCTGGGTCAGCAGGACGCTCGTGGGTGGTTGGAGGTCCGTGGCGAGGCCCGGGTACGGAGCCGTTTCGATCGCCGTGGGCAGGTAGTCGCCGGGCCCGACGTTCGTCGCATCCACGGTCAGCGTGTCCGCGCCGCAGGCGACGTTGATGCCCATCGATCCCATGACCTGGACAAGGGCATCGAGGTGCTGGCACTCGGTCCGCTCGAGTGTGATCTTGCCGCCGGTCATGGCGGCGGCAATCGCGAACGTACCCGCCTCGATCCGATCGGGCATCACCTGGTGATCGGCGCCCCGGAGCCGCTTCTTGCCGTGAACCTGGATCGTGTCCGCCGCGGTCCGCTCGACGTCGGCGCCCATCTTGCGCAGGAAGTCGATGAGATCGTCCACCTCGGGCTCCTGGGCGGCGGGACGAATCACCGTCAGGCCGTCCGCCAGGGTCGCGGCGAGCAGCGCGTTCTCGGTGCCCATGACGGACACGTGCGGAAACGTGACCTCGCCGCCACGGAGCCGTCCGGGGGACTTGGCGTAGTAGTAGCCGTAGCGATAGGTGACCTCGGCGCCCAGTGCCCGCATCGCATCGACGTGCATGTCGACGGGTCGTCGGCCGATCCGGTCGCCACCCGGGTTGCTGATGATGACCTCGCCGAATCGGGTCAGGAGCGGCCCGAGGAGCATGAAGCTGGAACGCATCTTGGCGGCGGCTTCGAGCGGTACGAACAGCCAGTCCACATCACCGGCCGAGATCTCGTAGGTGTTCGGCGCTGGATGATCCACGACCACGCCGATGTCCGTCAGCGTTTCGGCCATGGCGCGCACGTCCTCGATCTCCGGGACGTTCGTCAGTCGGCAGCGTTCGCCAGTGAGCACGGCCGCGGCGAGCAGCTTGAGCGCCGCGTTCTTGGCACCGGCGACGGTCACGGTCCCGTTCAGCGGAACGCCTCCGGTCACCCGGAACGCCTCCCGTTGCACGGGCTGCGGAACGTACTCCCAGTGGAAGGGTCGGGGTTCGGCCACGAGCCTTACCCGCGGCGGCGGGGACCCTCGCGATGCCGGCGTTCAGCGACGCGCTGTCGAAGCAACGCGACCTGGAGTGCTGCTCGGGCGGTGGCGAGGTCGGCGCCTTCACTGAAGCCGCCTTCGAGGGCCTTTTCGGCCTCGCGACGAGCTTCGGCAGCCTTTTCGAGATCGATATCGGAGGCCATATCGGCCATCTCGGCCATCACGACGACCTTGTCCGGACGTACCTGCAGAAATCCGCCGGCAATCGCGAAAGCCTCGACCTCCGAACCCTTCCGGATGCGGAGTTCGCCGACACCGAGCATCGACACGAGCGGCGCGTGGTGGGGCAGGACGCCGAGTTCACCCTCGATGCCGGGCAGTGTGACCGCATCAACCTCGTCGCTGTAGGCCAGCTTCTCGGGCGTGACGATCTCCAGAAGGAGGGCCATGGATCAGCCCGCCAGCTTCGCCGCGTTGGCGCGAACGTCATCCATCGTGCCGGCCAGGAAGAACGCCTGCTCCGGCAGCGTGTCGGCGTTGCCTTCGAGGATGTCCTTGAACGAGGCGATCGTGTCCTTGATCGTGACGTAGACGCCGGGTCGGCCCGTGAAGACCTCACCGACGAAGAACGGCTGGCTCATGAACCGCTGGAGGCGGCGGGCCCGGGCCACGGTCGACTTGTCGTCCTCGGACAGCTCGTCGACGCCGAGGATCGCGATGATCTGCTCGAGGTCCTGGTAGCGCTGGAGGACGCGCTTCGTCTCCTGGGCGACGTCGTAGTGCTCCTGGCCCACGATGAGCGGGTCGAGCACGCGCGAGGTCGAGGTGAGCGGATCGACGGCGGGGTAGATCCCCAGCTCCGCGATGCTCCGCTCGAGGCGGATCGTGGAGTCGAGGTGCCCGAAGGTTGTGGCCGGCGCCGGGTCCGTGTAGTCGTCGGCCGGCACGAACACCGCCTGGAGCGAGGTGATCGAGCCCTTCTTGGTCGAGGTGATGCGCTCCTGGAGCGCGGCCATCTCGGTCGCCAGGTTCGGCTGGTAGCCGACCGCGGACGGCATCCGCCCGAGGAGCGCGGAGACTTCCGAGCCCGCCTGCGTGAAGCGGAAGATGTTGTCGATGAACAGGAGGACGTCGCGGCCCTCCTCGTCCCGGAAGTACTCGGCCATGGTCAGCGCGGTCAGGCCGACCCGGAGGCGGGCCCCAGGCGGCTCGTTCATCTGGCCGAAGACGAAGGCGGTCTTGGCGATGACGCCCGACTCCGTCATCTCGTGGATCAGGTCGTTGCCCTCGCGGCTCCGCTCGCCGACCCCGGCGAACACGGACACACCGGCGTGCTCCTGGGCCACGTTCCGGATCAATTCCTGGATGATGACCGTCTTGCCGACGCCCGCACCACCGAAGATGCCGATCTTGCCGCCCTTGCGGAACGGGCAGATCAGGTCGATGACCTTGAGGCCGGTCTCGAACACCTCGACCTCGGTCGACTGCTCGTCGAAGGCCGGCGCAGAGCGGTGGATCGGGAGCATGACGTCCGCTTTCACGTCGCCTTTGCCGTCGATCGGCTTGCCCAGGACGTCGAAGACACGGCCGAGGGTCGACTCGCCGACCGGAACCGTGATCGGGCCGCCGGTATCCCGAACGGCGCCGCCACGCGGCAGGCCATCCGTGGTGGTCATGGCCACGGCACGGACCCAGCTGTTGCCGAGGTGCTGCTGGACTTCGCAGACGAGCGGGTCCTGACCCTCGCGCTCGAGCTCGACGGCATTGAAGATCGCGGGCAGGTGCCCGGCCGGGAACTCGATGTCGACAACCGGTCCGGTGATCTGGATGACCCGGCCGTCGAAGTTGTCGGCCTTGGCGGCGCGGGCGGTCTTGGTCGCAGTGGCCATGGTGATTTGATGCCTCCTGATGCGGCGGTCAGCGCGCCTGAGCGCCGGTCGCGATTTCGATCATTTCGCGGGTGATGTTGGACTGGCGAACCTTGTTGTAGGCGAGGGTGTACTCGTCGATGAGGTCGTCCGCGTTCTCGGTCGCGTTCTTCATCGCGACCATCCGTGACGACTCCTCGGACGCCTTCGCCTCGAGCACGGCCTGGAACAGGCGCGTTGCCACGTAGCGGGGCAGAAGCTGTTCCAGGACCGCGGCCGGATTGGGCTCGAAGATGAACTGGTTGCCCGGGATGCCCTCGGCCGTGTCGTCGGCCGGCGTGATGGGCAGGAGCGGCTCGACGGTCGGTCGCTGCACGAGCGTCGAGACGAACCGCGGGTAGACGATGTCGATCTGGCTGAATTCGCCACCGACAAATCCGTCGGTCACGAGTCGAGCGAGTGGAATGACGTCGGCGAACTTCGGCCGATCACCGAACCCGGCGAAGTGGGCCTCCAGCGGTACGCGCGATCGGCGCATCGCATCGCGGCCCTTGCGGCCGATGCTGACCACGGTGACGTCGCCCGTGTGATCCATGATCGCCCGCGCAGCGAACCGGATCGTGTTGGTGTTGAGCGGGCCGGCCAGGCCGCGATCGGAGGTGATCAGGATCAGGAGCCGCTTGCCGCCCTCGCGCGGCGCGAGCAGCGGATGATCGTCCGTCCCGAGCACCGCGGCGAGGTCCGCCAGGACCTCGTCGAGCTTCTGCGAGTACGGGCGCGACGCGAGCGTCGAGTCCTGGGCACGCTTCAGCTTGGAGGCAGCCACGAACTGCATCGCCCGGGTGATTTGCTTGATCCGCCCGACGTCGCGAATGCGGCGGCGCAGGTCTCGTTGGCTGGCCACGAATCAGGCCTTGTTCTCGTCGGATGCTGGCTCGGGCTCGGCTTCGGGCTCGGGCGCGGGCGCGGGCTCCGCAGGCGCTTCTGGCTCCATTTTGGACTTGGTCTCCGGGGCGGCCTCATCGGTCGCCTCGGCCTTGTCGGCCTTCTTGCCCTCGTCGGCCTTGTCGGCCTTCTCGGTCTTCTTGTCGGCCTTCTTTGCTTCCTCGCGGGGCTCCATGCCGAAGCCCTCGACACGGAAGGCCTCGATCGCCTCATCGAGCGCGGTGACGAGCTCGTCGGTCAGGGTCTTGCCCTTCCCGAGGTCCCTGAGGATCGCCGGTCGCTCGGTCTCGAGGAAGCGATAGAACTGGGACTCGAACTCTCGGACCTTCGGGGTCGGGACGTCGTCGAGGCGCCCGGTCGTGGCCGCGTACAGGATCGCGACCTGGTTCTCGACCGGCAACGGCTGGTACTGGGGCTGCTTGATGACCTCGGACAGCTTCTCGCCTCGGGTCAACTGATCACGGGTCGCCTTGTCGAGATCGGACGCGAACTGGGCGAACGCCGCCAGGGAGCGGTACTGGGCCAGGTCCAGCTTGAGCGGGGCCGCGACCTTCTTCATCGCCTTGGTCTGGGCGGCCGAGCCAACGCGGCTGACGGAGATGCCGATGTTCAGGGCAGGCCGCTGGCCGGCATTGAACAGGTCGGTCTCGAGGAAGATCTGGCCGTCCGTGATCGAGATCACGTTCGTCGGGATATAGGCGGACACGTCGCCGGCCTGGGTCTCGATGATCGGAAGCGCGGTGATGGAGCCGCCACCGTTCTCGTCGTTGAGGCGCGCAGCGCGCTCGAGCAGGCGGCTGTGGAGGTAGAACACGTCGCCCGGGTACGCCTCGCGGCCCGGGGGCCGGCGCAGGAGGAGGGCCATCTCGCGATAGGCCCAGGCGTGCTTGCTCAGGTCGTCATAGACACAGAGGGCGTCCTTCACAAGCTCGCCGTCGATCTTGACGCCGACTTCCATGACCTCTTCGGCCATCGCGACACCGGAGTACGGCGCGAGGTACTGGAGTGGCGCCGCATCCTCGGCACCGGCGACCACGACGATCGTGTGTTCCATGGCGCCGTACTTCTCGAGGGTCGCGACGGTGTTGGCGACCGTCGAGATCTTCTGGCCGATCGCAACGTAGATGCAGACCAGGCCCTTGCCCTTCTGGTTGATGATCGTGTCGATCGCAATGGCGGTCTTGCCCGTCTGGCGGTCGCCGATGATCAGCTCGCGCTGGCCACGGCCGATCGGGATCAGCGCGTCAATGGCCTTGATGCCGGTCTGGACCGGCGTGTCGACGGACTTGCGGACGATGACGCCCGGCGCGATCCGCTCGACCGGTCGAGAGGCGGTGGCCTTGATCGGGCCCTTGTCATCGAGCGGGCGTCCGAGCGGGTCCACGACGCGTCCAATGAGCGCCTGCCCAACGGGGACCTCGACGACACGACCGGTCGTCTTGACGATGTCGCCTTCCTTGATCGCCCGGGCATCGCCGAGGATCACGGCGCCGACCGTCTCCTCTTCGAGGTTCAGGGCAAGGCCGCGCACGCCGTCGGGGAATTCGAGGAGTTCGGACGCGAGGGCGCCATCCAGGCCATAGACCTGGGCAATGCCGTCGCCGACTTCCACGACGGTTCCGACGCTGCGGGACTCGGTCCCCTGGTCGAAGGTGTCGATTGCCGACTTGATGATGCTGACGATTTCGTCCGAGCGAATGGCCATCGGTTCTCCGTTTCGGGCGCCATCGGCCCGCTGAGGCTCCGCCGAAGCGGAGCGGGTGGGCTTAGCGCGAACCCGCCACGAGCTGGTTCCGGAGCCGCTCCAGGCGACCTCGGACGCTCGCATCGAGCAATTGGTCACCGACCTTGAGCGTGAGTCCGCCGATGAGTGCCGGATCAACCTCCGTGAGGAGGCTGACGCCCGAACCGGTCATCGCCGTGACGCGGGCGCTGATGGCGTCCGCTTCCTTGGCGGTGAGCGGTACTGCGCTCGTGACGACGGCCTCGACCACGCCGTTCCGGCGGTTGAGGAGGCGGTTGAACTCCGCGGCGACGGCCGGGAGGCTCTCGAATCGGCCGCGCTTTGCGAGCAGCCGGGTGAGATTGAGCACTCCGGGGGCCACGCGGCCCTCGAAGAGGCGCGCGACGCCGGCCTCGCGGTCGGCGTGCGGAATGGCGGGGTTGTCGACCTTCCGGCCAACGCCGGGGTCGCCCGCAACGGCAGCCACGAGGTTCAGGCCGTCGGCCCACGCCTCGAAGGCGTCATCACGCTCGGCCAGCTCGAAAGCGGCTTCTGCGTAGCGGCGCGCGGCGCTGGTAGGCCTGGCCATCAGTTCTTGGCATCTCCGGCCGACGCGGCGAGGAATTCCTCGACGAGGCGGCGCTGGCGGGCGTCGGTCATGGTTTCGCCGACAACCCGGCCGGCGGCTGCCAGCGCGAGATCGGCCACTTCCGCCCGCAGATCGGACAGGGCACGTTGCTTCTCCACCTCGATCTCCGAGGTCGCCCGGGTCCGCATGCGGTCCAGTTCCTCGCGCGTCGCAGCGATATCCGCGTCACGCGTTTCCTGGGCAACCTTCTGCGAGCGGGCGAGGATCTCGTTGGCCTCCCGGCGAGCCTCGGCAAGTGCGGCTTTGCGCTCCTGCTCCGCGCTCTCGCGATCGGTCCGGGCCTGCTCCGCGTCCTTGAGTCCCTGCTCGATCCGATCCTTGCGCGACGACAGCATCCCGGTGATCGGCTTGAACGCAACGATCCAGATGATGAACAGGAAGAACAGGAAGTTTGCCGCCGAGACGATGATCCAGAATCCGTTGATCACCAGGCCGGGACCTTCCTCGGCCTGGAGGGCGGCTGCCCCCTGGGCGATTCCGCCGGCGATGGCGTGCAGATCCACGATTGGGCTCCGGTGCTGCTGCTATGCCTTGATGAAGATCGTCAGGATGCCGACGACGACTGCCAGCACGCCGAGGCCTTCAGCGAAGGCGGCGAGGATGATCGCCAGACCGCGGATCTGACCGGCTGCGTCCGGGTTGCGCCCGATTGCGCTGCTGGACATGCCGGCGAGGATGCCGATGCCGATTCCCGGCCCGATAACGCCCAGGGCCGCAAGGCCCGCGCCAATGTGTTCCATTTTCCCTGGTTCCTCCTAGTTCCCGGTTTCGGCCCGGGCGTATTGAGACCTGATGGATGGTGCGGGGCTCAGCCCGCCAGCGATGGATTGGGGACAGGTGTGGCGATTGCGTCGCCCTCGAGCGCCTCGGGGTGTTCGTCCGAATGATGCCCTTCGATGGCCGCAAGCGTGAACATGAGGGTCAGGACGCTGAAGATCAGGGCCTGGACCGCGTTGAGCAGGACCTCGAGGCCGACGAGTGCGACCGGGATGATGGCGACGGTCAAGGCCGTCATGACGCCGAGGGCCACCTCGCCACCAAAGATGTTGCCGAAGAGTCGCATGCTCAGCGTCAGGGGCTTGACGAATTCCAGGAGGAGCTCCATGAGGCCCACGAACATCGCGATGGCCCCCGCCCCGACGCCGTTTCGGAACTCGCCGATCGGCAGGAACTTGCTGACGTAACCCCGGAACCCGAGGACCCGGAAGCCCTCGATCTGGAAGAACGTGAAGCTGATCAGGGCGAGACCGATGGTCACGTTCACGTCGCTGGTCGGGGCGCGCAGCAGCTCGAGCTTTCCCACGGGCGGGATGAGGCCGCTCCAGTTGGAGAACAGGATGTACAGGAAGAACGCCGCGAACAGGGGCACGTAGCGGGATGCTGCCGGGCCACCGAGCGATGTGGCGAAGTTGTGGAGGGACTCGTAGGCGAACTCGACGACGTTCTGGGCGCGGCCCGGGATCATCTTCATGCCTCGAGTGGCGCCGATCATGAGG
>JANMNF010000125.1:0-2958 GCA_031373765.1 Chloroflexota bacterium | reverse complement strand
TCGCACAGCAACTCGACGAGGTCTTCGCCTGTCTCGCGCCCGACCTCACCGAGGGTCCACCCCTCCCAGCGGGCATGGTCGGGCTGCCCGAAGTACCCGAGTCGGATGTCGGCGATGCCGCCGGCTCCGGCATACAGGACGCCCCTTGCCTCGAGCTCGCCCCGGATCCGGTTGCGCATGGCTGGGTCAGCGAGGCGCTCCTTCGTTGGCCCAGGGCCACCGGCCTGGACCCACGGCGGGATCGTGATCAGGAGCCGAGTCGATGCCCACTCGTAGGGATACGCGTCGAAGGTCACGTCGAGGCCCTCGGCCCGGGCGTTGTCGATCAGGGCCAGCATCTGGTCCGGGGTCCCGGGGAATGTGGCCCGATGGTAGAAGTGGGTGATGTGTGACGGCGCCTCGCCCCGTCTGCCGATCTCGATCGCCTCGCGAAATGGATCCAGGAACCGATCGCCCAGCGGGTAGCGGACGTGCGTGTGGTAGATGCCGCCAAAACGCCCCGCTTCGGCAGCGAGCCCCGTCAGTTCCGCGGTTGAGGCGTATGAACCCGGCGGGTAGTCGAGGCCGGATGAGATCCCGAACGCCCCCTCCTCCATGCCCTCGCGGAGCATCGAGCGCATCCGGGCCAGGGCTGCATCGTCGGCGAGGACTTCCTCCCAACCGACTGCCGCGATCCGGAGCGGAGCGTTGCCGACGAGGAACGCGATGTTGACGCTGACCTGCCCATCGAACCGGGCGAGGTAGCTCGTGACCGTGTCCCAGTCCGCGCCGCCGGGCGGTGGGTGACCGTCCAGGCCGGCATTCAGCTCGATGAACGCGGCGAGGTCGTCCGGATCGGCGAACGGGGCATAGGCGTTGCCGTCGACACCGATGACCTCGGTCGTGACGCCCTGGCGAACCTTCGGTTCATGAAGTGGCTCGGACAGGATCGTGAGACCGGAGTGGCTGTGGAGGTCAATGAAACCCGGCGCTACGACCCGGCCCATGGCATCGATCGTGCGTCCGGCCCGCGCCGCAGATGCATCGTCGGTCGATGGGCCGTCACGGAGAACCTCGAGTCGTCCGTCGCGAATCCCGATGGCGCCACGGAAGCCCGGGTCACCGGTCCCGTCGACGATCGTCCCGCCCGTGATGAGCAGATCGAAGGGTTCCATCACGTCCATCTTCGCAGGTCGAGGGGCTCCGGCAAGGCCCCAGCCGCGTGCTAGCATCGCCAATCGTGAGCGCGTCCCCCGCCCCCGTACCGCATCCAACGCTGCCGGTCACGCCGCCCTTCACGTTGCGCGCCCGGGTCCTGACCCCGACCGATGCGGGCGGTACGACCTTCCACCAGGACGGGATCGTGGTCGTCGATGCCGCCGGACGTATCGCGTGGGTTGGTTCCTGGGCCGAGTTCGAGGCACGCGACAGGCAAGAGGCTCCCGGACCCGCGGATCCGCCGATCACCGACATTCGGCCCCTCGTGGTCATGCCCGGGATGATCGATCTCCACGCCCATCTCCCCCAGCTCCCCAATGCGGGGCTCGGAGCGGGCCTCGACCTGCTGGCCTGGCTCCGGCGCTACATCTTCCCGTTGGAACAGCGCTTCGCGAACGAAGGCGACGCGGCAGCACTCGCACCGGCGGCCTATCGGGCGTTCGCGTCGGTCGGGACGACGACCGTCCTCGCGTACGGCGCGGTCTACGCCGAATCGATGCATGAGGCGTTCCGGGCGGCCGAGGCCCACGGCATCCGCGCCATCCTTGGCAAGGTGATGATGGATCGAATCACCTACGACGAGAAGATCGATCCGACCGCGATCCTCGATCAGTCCGTCCGCGAATCGGAAGACCTTTGCGACCGCTGGCATGGCGCCGCGGACGGACGCCTGGGCTACGCGGTCACCCCTCGCTTCGCGGTGTCCTGCTCGGCAGAGATGCTCCAGGCCTCCGCTGAGCTGGCAAGCCGGACCGGCGCGTGGTGGCAGACCCACGTCTCGGAGGATCCTGGGGAGATCGCGGAAGTCGAGCGCCTGTTTCCCGAGGCACAGGACTATGTCGACGTGTACGACCGGGCGGGTGGCCTCGGGTCGCGCACTGTTCTGGCCCACGCCGTCCATCTGACGGACCGCGAACTCGCCCGCCTCGTGGAAAGTGACACGCGCGTCGCGCATTGCCCGGCCTCGAACCTGTTCCTCGCGTCGGGAGTCATGCCGCTGGCGCGGTATCTCGAGGCTGGACTTGGGATCGGCCTGGGATCTGATGTGGCGGGTGGCCCGGACCCCTCGATGTTCTCGGTGATGCGGGTCGGCGCCTACGCCCAGAACGCGCGGCGGACGCTGCTCGGCGAGACACTGCCGTCCCTCGGCCCACTCGACTGGGTCCGGATGGGGACGCTCGCCGGCGCGAAGGCACTCGGGCTGGACGACCGCATCGGGTCAATCGAAGTGGGCAAGGAAGCCGACATCATCGCGATCGACGCCGGGCTGACGGCCCCGGTACGCCATGTGGACCTCGGCGCACCCGTGCATGAGCCGATCGACGTGGATCCGGCCGACATCGCGAGCCGGCTGATCTTCCGCCCGCATCCGGACATGGTCCGTGCGACCTGGGTGCGTGGACGCAACCTCGACGGACCGGGGATGAACGTCACCCTCTGACGGGACCCGGCGGCGGGGCGCGGAAGAGAACCGTCGTTCCGTTGGACCCGCGGCGACGACGGTCGCCGCGCAGCCCGTTGCGCCTACTTGCGCTTGGTGCGGAACTGATTGAGGTGAACGGTCCAGTCCGAGCCGCCCGTCGCGGTCGCTGCGCAGCTGCCATGCCAACCACACACGCACGTGATGAGCTGGTCCTTGTGGACGTACGTCTCGATCACATGTCGAAGCGGCTCGGGCTCGCCGTTTCGAAGCGAGGGGCGGGTAAGGGACAGTGGGCGTCCGTTCACTGGGAACTCCTGGGCACGGAGGTGACCGCACGG
>JANMNF010000009.1:0-9551 GCA_031373765.1 Chloroflexota bacterium | reverse complement strand
ATCGAACGCGCGTTCGATAGCAGCGTACACCGAGTCTTCCGCGCCGGTGTGCCACCTTGGGTGGCACACCGTTCCTCATCCATCGAGAGACTGCTGTTGACGCGCAGCTGCGGGTTAGCTACCCTCGGACGGTGATCGACCCACTTGACGAGGAACCCCCGGTTTCCGGAATCGAGTTCCATCGCCTCGAGGCGGATGGCGCAATGGACCTGTCGGCGATCCCGTCCTTCCTTCGTGACGAAGCCGGCGATGCGAAGAAGCTGTCGGCGAACTCGGAGCCGAACGACCGGGTTGCGAACCGACGCGAACGGGTCGTCTTCAGCCCGCCGCGACCCCTGGTCGTCCTGGCGCCCGATCCCGGGGCCATTCCGATGGCGACCATCTCGCCACGCCGCCTGCTCCATGTCGTCGCGGCGATCGCGATTGCCTGGGGCGTGATTTCGTTTGGCCGACAGGTTGCCACCGCGTCAGCTGCATCCAGTCACGCGGACGAGCTCCGCGCCGCGAACATAGCGGTCACGGATCAGGTCGCCGCGATGCAGCGAGAGTTGAGGCTCATCCAGGAGCAGCGCTTCGTCGACCTCCAGGCGCGCGCCTATCGGCTTGGCAGTCGTGACGAGATCGCCTTTGCTCTCGAGGGCGGTGCGCCGCCACTCCCCGCGGACGCTCCCGGTTCCGCCTCCGTACGTCTCGGTGCCGATGCGCGATCAGCGAGTCCCATCGAGCGTTGGTTCGATCTCCTCTTCGGTCCCGGACGCTGACAGAGACGCTCTGATTCTGGTGCGGGGACGCACCGGACTTTGGTGCCCTGCGGCCGGAAATAGTCACCCTCGGGCTATGCTTCGGCGGCAATTATCTTCGCAACTATGCTCGGGGGTTCCGTGTTCGACGCCTCTCCGCACCATGCCCGGCGCATGAGCAACCCGGCCCGCGCCCGTCGCGCAGTAGTGGCCGCTCCGCAGCCCTTCACGCTCGTCCGTCCGTCAGGGGTGCGGGCCGTCGGCGTGCCGGCAACGACCGCTTGGCTCGTGGCGCTGCTCGTGGCCCTCGTGTCGGTGATGGCCCTCTCGATGGCCCCCGGCTCGCCATCAGACCCCTCGGCACTCGCCGGCGTCGGCGGGAGGCCCGCGAAGACACCGAAGCCGACGCCTTCGCCCACGCCCGTTCCGACGCCGACGCCTTCGCCCACGCCTTCGCCCACGCCCGTTCCGACGCCGACGCCCACGCCGGTGCCGACGCCGTGCACCACGAGCGGCCCGTCGGCCGCCTACTCGGTCACGGTCTGCATCACGCAACCCGCGAGTGGCGCCGTCCTGAGCGGCTCGAGCACCGTGACGGGCACGGTAAGCAGCACGGACCCGACGATCGGCATTCAGCGTGCGATCTTCACCATCGACGGCGCGCCGCTCCTGACGGACTACACCTCGCCTTACACATTCACCCTCGACACGCGACGCTGGGTGGATGGCGCACACCAGATCCGCCTGGCCGCCCTGATGCGGGATGGTTTCACCACGAGCCTCGCGGTCCTGCCAGTCACCTTCTCGAACGGGATCACACAACCACCCGTCAACAACCTCAGCTTTACCCCGGCATCAGGGACGGTTCCCGCGCCCGGAGCGCCACTGGTGCTCGCCGCTTCCGGTGACGGCGCGGGTGGCGAGGCGGGCGAGATCTCGACGGTCGGCCTCATCGGCTCCTGGAACCCGAACATGTTCCTGTACCTCGGCGACGTCTACGACTCGGGCGAGCCGATGGAATTCGACAACTGGTACGGCCTCCAGGGTGCTCCGGGAACGTACGGCCAATTCCGCACCATCACCAACCCGACCATTGGCAACCACGAGTACACGGCAGCACTCGCCCCCGGCTACTTCTGGTACTGGAACAACATTCCGAACTACTACAGCTTCGATGCGGGCGGGTGGCACTTCATCTCGCTCAATTCGACCAGCCAATACGGCGGAACCGCAACGAATTCCGCCCAGTACCAGTGGCTGCAGAGCGACCTCGCGGCGAACGCCGACAAGGCTTGCACGATCGTCTACTTCCATCACCCGCTCTACAACACGGGCCCCGAAGGATCGACCACGACGCTCCAGCCCATCTGGTCGCTCCTCGCCCAGAAGAATGTCACCATGGTCCTCAACGGCCATGACCACTCGTATCAGCGCTTCTCGCCGATCGATGGGTCTGGCAACGCATCCGCAACCGGCGTGACCGAGTTCATCGTCGGATCCGGCGGCCACGGCCACCAGGGCCTGACGACACCTGACCCGAAGCTCGCCGCCGCCGACTACACAAATTTCGGGGCGCTCAAGCTGAACCTCTACGGAACAAGCGCGACGTTCCAGTTCGCGACGACCTCCGGAGGCGTCAGCGACAGCGGCCTGATCCCGTGCAAGAACACCGTTGACAGCGAGGCGCCGACGGCCCCGCCGACGTTCGGCGTGACGGCGGCCAGCCCGTCGCAACTCGACCTCAGCTGGGGCGGATCGACCGACAACATCGGGGTCGCGGGCTACGAGATCTTCCGTGACGGCGTCACGTCCACGCCGCTGGTGACCCTGCCGCCCGACGCTCGGACCTACAGCGATACGCCCCTTGCGCCATCGAGCACTCACACGTACACGATCAGGGCCTTCGATGCCGCCGGCAACCGCTCCGAACCTGCCGGCCCGATCACTCAATCGACCTCCGACGGCGTGGTCACGGTGACTCGCAACCCGGTCGCGGATACCTACGTCTCCAGTTCGGCAGCAACCACGAACTACGGGACATCGACGGTACTCCGTGTCCAGAGCGGCTCAGCGACGCTTCGGAGCTACCTTCGGTTCGATCTGTCCGGGGTCGCCGGTTCGATCCAGGACGCAAGGTTGCTCGTGTACGCGAATTCGACCGGGTCTTCCGGCTATGACGTGTTCGGCGTCGCCGATACCACGTGGGGCGAGACCGCGATCAACTACACCAACGCGCCGTCCCTCGGCGGCCCGACCGGCATCTCGTCAGGAGCCATCGTGGCTGGAAGTTGGACGTCGGTGAACGTCACCACCCTCGTGACCGCCGCGAACGGGGGCCTGATCAGCCTGGCCCTCGGACCTTCGGGATCCACGCAGCGCAGCTTCGCCTCGCGCGAAACAGCGTTTGCGCCGCAGCTTGTCCTGACCGTCGGTGCCGGCAACGGCGGCCCTCCGACTGCGAGCTTCACCGCATCGACATCCAGCGTGACGGCCGGGCTGCCGGTGTCGTTCACGGACACGAGTACCGGTGGCGCGATTGCCTGGAGCTGGAACTTCGGCGATACCGGGACGAGCAGCGCCCAGAACCCCAGCCACAGCTGGGCCACCGCGGGCACATACACCGTCACGTTGATCGCCACGAATGCCTATGGTCCGAGTGCACCTGCCACGGCCCAGATCGATGTCGTGGCTGACACCGCGGCTCCCTCGACACCCGGCAATCTGACCGCGACACCCGTCAGCGGCACCCGCATCGACCTGGCCTGGACCGCCTCCACCGACAACGTGGGCGTGACCGGCTATCGAATCTATCGGGACGGCAACCCAGCGCCGATTGCCACAGTCAGCGGCGCGACCCTGACCTATCAGGATCTCGCTGTCGCGCCAGGGACCCAGTATTCGTACGCCGTCGACGCCATCGACGCTGCGGGAAACGCGAGCACGCAAACCAACTCCGTTTCCGCCACGACCCCGTCGGGTTCGGTGACCCTCACCCGGAATCCCGTCGCCGATGCCTATGTCGACAGCGTGAACTCAACCACGAACTACGGGACAAATGGCTCCATCCGCGTCTCCGGTCCGAGCCAGATCCGGAACGCCTACCTCAAGTTCGACCTGACCGGAATCAGTTCGTCGTTCTCGACCGCAACGCTCCGGGTCTACTGCATCAGCGGCTGCTCGACGACCGGGGTTGCCGCCCGTGCGGTCACGGACTCGACCTGGGTCGAGGGTTCGATCAACTACGCCAATGCTCCGGTATTCAGTTCCTCGATCGCCGGTTCGAGCGGCGCGTTGGTGGTCGGGTGGAACACGATTGACGTCTCGTCGATCGTGTCGGCCGGCGCGGGAGGCCTGACGAGTCTGGTCCTCACCACGACGGGTAGCCAGATCAACCTGTCATCGCGCGATAGTTCGTTCGTGCCGGAATTGGTGATCGTTCTCGGCGGACCGTAGGCCGAGCTCGAGCGGGCCGGTCCGCGACCGCTGCGCGCGCTGTGGGGCGCGGCTCGGGATCGCCTCGATAAGCGTTACGGGAACCTGACCATCGGCGAAATGCTGGACCGATACACGGGTTCCGGCGGCCCGTCCGCCGGCGCCTGATCCCAATCCCGCGAGCCGAACGGTAGGGCCTGTCGAGTCCTGGATGGTCGTGCGCTAAACTATCGGCTGGCGGCGGATTTGCTCAGTTGTTGAGCAGGGGACTCGAAGTCTTCTGGTGGATCCGCCCCGTGGCAGCGTAGCTCAGTGGTTAGAGCAATCGGCTCATAATCGATAGGTCCCAAGTTCGAATCTTGGCGCTGCTACCAATTCCAGAGCCCGGATCCCACCCGATTCGTGCGTCCGAACAGGCCGGCGGATCGTACTGGGGACAGTCAGGGACCCGGCGCTATACTCGGCGCAGGACGGGCCGACCAACTGGCTCGCCCCTCCGGAGGCAATTTCTTGAATCCCAGGTTCATGCGCAACGGCGCACTGATGATCCTGCTCGCGCTTGGCGTAGCAGCTCTCCTTTACACATGGTTCAACCAGACAACCGGCACCGCGGCGACCGGCTACGGCACGTTCCTGAACCAGGTAGGTTCCGGCGACGTCAAGACCGTTGTCCAGCAGTCCGACACGCTGACCGTCACCAAGACCGACGGAACCAGCTACACGGTGACGATCCCGAGCATCCTGACATCGGTCCTGGGTGACATGCAGCAGGCGTCCACTGACGCCGGGCGCACCTTCGACAAGTCGATCTTCTCCGCGGACAAGCAGTCCGACAACGGCTGGATCCTGACCGCGGTGAGCGTCGTGCTCCCGCTCGTGATCATCGGCGCGTTCATCTACTTCATGATGCGCCAGGCCCAGGGGACGAACAATCAGGCGATGTCGTTCGGCAAGAGCCGCGCGCGGATGTTCCTCGGCAACAAGTCAGTCGTGACGTTCGCCGACGTCGCCGGCGTCGACGAGGCCAAGATGGAACTTCAGGAGATCGTCGAGTTCCTCAAATTCCCGGAGAAATTCAACACGCTCGGAGCTCGCATCCCGCGCGGCGTGCTGCTCGTGGGACCTCCCGGCACCGGCAAGACCCTCATGGCGCGAGCCGTTGCGGGCGAGGCTGGCGTGCCATTCTTCAGCATCTCGGGCTCTGAATTCGTGGAGATGTTCGTGGGCGTTGGCGCCAGCCGCGTCCGGGACCTGTTCGATCAGGCCAAGCGCAACAGCCCGTGCATCGTGTTCGTGGACGAGATCGACGCGGTCGGCCGCCAGCGCGGTGCCGGCCTCGGCGGCAGCCACGACGAGCGCGAGCAGACGCTCAACCAGATCCTCGTCGAGATGGATGGGTTCGATACGAATACCGGTGTCATCGTCGTCGCTGCGACGAACCGACCGGACGTCCTCGATCCGGCGCTCCTCCGGCCCGGCCGGTTCGACCGCCAGGTGATCCTCGACCGACCGGACATGAAGGGCCGCGTCGCGATCCTCAAGGTCCACATCAAGGGCAAGCCCCTCGACAAGGCCGTTTCCATCGAGGGCCTCGCCCGGCTTTCTCCCGGCTTCTCCGGGGCGGACCTCGCGAACCTCATCAACGAGGGCGCGATCCTCGCGGCCCGACGGAACAAGAAGGTCATTTCGATGCCCGACTTCGAGGAGGCCCTCGAGCGGATCGTCGCCGGCCCGGAGCGCAAGTCCCGGATCATCTCGGATGCCGAGAAGCTGATCATCGCGTACCACGAAGGTGGGCACGCGGTTGTCCAGCGGGTCCTCCCGAAGTGCGATCCCGTGAGCAAGGTGACCATCGTCAGCCGAGGCATGGCCCTTGGCTACACCATGGCCCTGCCGACCGAGGACCGCTACCTCCAGTCGAAGTCCGAGTTCGAGGACAAGCTGGCCGGCCTGCTCGGTGGCAACGTTTCCGAGCGACTGGTCTTTGGAGACACCACCACCGGTTCCAGCAACGACATCGAGAAGGCCACGGGCCTGGCTCGTCGGATGGTCACCGAATTCGGGATGAGCGATCGTCTCGGGCCGCTGTCCTTCGGCCAGCGAGACGAACTCGTGTTCCTCGGCCGCCAGATCGGCGAGCAGCGTAACTATTCCGATGAAATCGCTCGCCAGATCGATGAAGAGGTCAGGGCGCTCGTTGATCGAGCCTACGAACGCGCCACGGACGTCCTCACGACCCATCGGGACCGCCTCGAAGCCCTGGCCCAGAAGCTGATTGCCGAGGAGACCGTCGACGCCGAAGGGTTCGAGACGCTGTTCGCGGACCTGCCGGCCAAGGCGACACTCCATGGGCTGCCTCCGCGCTCGCATGACGCGAAGGACGCCGATGGGCCCGGGCCGTCGGATGACCGTCCGTCGGAACGGGATGTGCCCCCGGCATCGGCACCGGCGCCGAACCCCGCCTGATACCGCTGATCAAGCCCAGATGAACGTCGGCCGGCGCCTCCAACGGAGGGCCGGCCGAACTATGTGGAGACGCTGATGACCGCACTCGATCCTGCTCTTGAAGCCCAGCTCGTTGCGACCACGGACGGCCGTCACGCGTCGCTCCTCGAATTCCTGCGGATCCCGAGCATCTCGGCCCTGAGCGAGCACGCCCCGGACATCCGACGCGCAGCGGAGTGGATCGCGGCGGAATTGGCGCGGATCGGTTTCGAACATGCAGAAGTCTGCGAAACACCGTGGCATCCGATCGTCTACGCGGACTGGCTCCACGCCGACGGAGCACCGACCGTCATCGTCTATTGCCACTACGACGTCCAGCCGGTCGACCCGATTGATCTTTGGGAGACGGCGCCGTTCGATCCGTTCATCCGGAACGGTCGAATCGTGGGTCGCGGATCGGCAGACGACAAGGGCCAGCTGCACATGCACCTGCGAGCGGCGGAAGCCCTATTCGCGACCCGCGGAACGCTCCCCGTCAACATCCGGATCGTGTTCGAGGGCGAGGAGGAGTCGACCTCCGCGAGCCTGCCCGCTTGGCTCGAGGCCAATCGCGAACGCCTGGCTGCCGATGCCGTCGTGATCTCGGATACGGGCTTCTTCGAGGGCAATATCCCGGCCATCACCGAGACGTTGCGCGGGATGCTGTACACCCAGATCGATGTCACCGGGACGCCGACCGATCTGCACTCGGGCAGCTTCGGTGGCGCCGTCGAAAATCCCGCAAACGCACTGGCGCAGATCATTGCCGGCCTCAAGGATCGCGACGGGCGGGTTCAGGTACCGGGCTTCTACGACGAGGTCGTCACGCTCGACGAAGCTGCCAAGGCTCGCCTTGCCGACCTGCCGTTCGACCCCGAGGCATTCCGCCTGCAGACCGAATCCGGACCGCTCCAGGGAGAGAAGGGCTACTCGATCCTCGAGCGCAAGTGGACCCGGCCCACGCTGGACGTCAACGGCATCTGGGGCGGGTTCCAGGGCGAGGGTTCCAAGACCATCATTCCGGCCCACGCCCACGCCAAGGTCAGCATGCGCCTCGTCGCGGACCAGGATCCGAAGAGCCTGTTCCCGAAGGTCGTCGCTTTCGTCGAGGCGCTCTGTCCGCCCGGCGTGACGGTCGCTGTACAGATGCTCGGTGGCGGCAAGCCGGTCCGAACGCCCATCGACCACCCGATCGCGCAGGCCGCGGCCCAGGCCCTCGAGGCGACATTCGGGCGTGAGCCCGTGTTCATCGGGGCCGGCGGGTCCATTCCCGTCGCCGAGATGTTCGAGCATCAACTCGGCTTGCCCGTGATCCTGATGGGCTTCTCGAACCCGGACGACCACGCTCATGCGCCCAATGAGTCGATGGTCCTGGCGAACTACGAGACGGGCATCCGGACGATCTGCGTGCTCTGGGACCTCCTTGGCACCGCCGATGGGCGCTGAATCGGTGCCCTGACCCCGGACCAACGTCCTACCGAGCCACGCCACTAGGGCAGATGACGACGTGGGCTCCGGTGCTACGATGCGGCTTCGGCAACAACAGGGGGAGGGTCAGGCGAACGTGGCGATCAAGGCGAACGAATCCGAGGAAACCGGCAGTGCCACAGAGACGGGCACGGTTGCATGGCGGCACGACAGCGCCACGGGCAGCATGGCCCCGTTGTCGGCGCTCGATGTCCTCGTTGACCTCAACGACAAGGTCGTCAGCGGCAAACTCGGCGAGTACCAGCCGATCCCGCTGGGTCTGACGCCCCTCGACAAGACCATTGGCGGCGGCCTCCGGCCCGGCGAACTGCTGCTCATCGGCGGCGCCCAGGGCACCGGGAAGACGACGATGGCGCTCCAGATGGCGCGCAACGTCGCCGCGTCCGGCCAGGCCAGCGTCCTCTACATCTGCTTCGAGCACGACGAGCCGTACCTGCTCAACCGCCTGATCGCCCTTGAATCCGCTCTTGCCCACATGCCCCAGAAGGCCGGCGCGATCAAGATCCAGGATGTCCGCAAGGAGATCCTCGGGAGCTGGTCGGCTGAAGGCTCGGAGCCGCCGAACCTTGCCAACAACCCTCGACTCCGGCCCTCGCTGGACCGGATCGCCCGCTACGGACAGAACCTCTTCCTGCTCCGTGGATCGGCCACGGAGAGCACGGTTGGCAATATCCGGGAGCTCGTCCAGGGTTTCCGGAAGCTGGCCGGCGACAAGCGGCTGCTCGTGATCGTCGACTACCTGCAGAAGGTCCCGCAGATCCCGGAGCCGAGCACCGAGACCGAGAAGGTCACGTTCGTCGTCAACGGACTCAAGGACATCGCGCTGTCCGAGGAAGTCCCGATGATCGCGATCGTTGCGGCCGACAAGGAGGGCCTCAAGGCCTCGCGTCTGCGCAACTTCCATCTCCGAGGTTCATCGGCGATCAACTACGAAGCCGACATCATCCTCATCCTCAACGACAAGTACCACATCGTTGCCAAGGTGAACATCGAGTTCAACCCGTATCAGGCGCAGCGCTTCCGCGACTGGGTCATCGTCTCGGTCGAGAAGAACCGCGGCGGCCAGGACAATGTGGACCTCGAGTTCGAGAAGCACTTCGAGTACTCCTGCTTCGATCCCAATGGCCGGACGGTGCAGGAAAAGCTGATCGAAGAGCGCCTCTACAACGACTGACCGCTGGCCCATACGGGCCGGCCGTGCGTTGTCGCCTGTGCTCCTCGCTCGCGCATGTTTGCGTGCGCTCGCTGCGGTGCTCGGCTCCGCCTTCGGCGGGCCGCGCCTGGGCCAGCGGTGATCCGAAGCGCTCCAAACGGGCCGGCCGTGCGTTGTCGCCTGTGCTCCTCGCTCGCGCATGTTTGCGTGCGCGCGCTGCGGTGCTCGGCTCCGCCTTGCCCGACACTCGGCCG
>JANMNF010000054.1:0-2012 GCA_031373765.1 Chloroflexota bacterium | reverse complement strand
CACGTCTGGGCGTCGATTGCCGCGGAGCGGATTGCCGCAGTCATCGGCACGGATCCGGCAACGGTCGTGCTGGTTGGGGCAGGGCCCGACGGCCGCGACGTCGCGGGCGCCCTCTCGGCCCTGACCAGCCTGGGTGTCCTCGTGAATGCGACGGGCGTCACCTGGACGGATGGCGGGCCATCCGTCGAGATGAGCGTGTTCGGCGGCAAGCTGATCACGACGTCGAGCTTCACGGCCAAGGGCGGGATCATCACGCTCCGCCCGAATACGGTGGCCGCCGAGGAGGCGGGCAAGGCGGGCTCCATTGAAGCCACGGCCCCAACCGGGGATCTCCTCCTACCGAAGATCGCGATCGTCGAACAGGTCACCGAAGCTGGCGCCGCCGCTCCGATCGAGGAGGCGCGGATCATCGTTTCCGGCGGACGCGGCGTTGGCGGGACCGCCGGGTTCGAGCTGGTGGCTTCGGTCGCGGCCGCGCTCAACGGCGCCGTGGGCGCCACGCGGGCGGCCGTCGATGCGGGCTGGATCCCATATGCGCAGCAGATCGGACAGACCGGCAAGATCGTCAAGCCCGAGCTGTACCTGGCCCTCGGGATCTCGGGCGCCATTCAGCACAAAGTCGGCATGCAGACGGCAGGAACGATCGTGGCGATCAACCGAGACCCGGATGCGCCGATTGCGGAGTTCGCGGACCTCGTGGTCGTCGGCGACCTGTTCGAGGTGGTTCCGGCCCTGCTGCTGGCATTGCAGGCGCGCGCGGGATAGCCTGTTCAGGTCGGCGACCTCACGGACGCTGGCGCCAGGTCGGGGACGGACCGCCGGATGGCGGAACTTGGGGGGGATGGATTGGAGACCGCGCAGGCGATCGCGCTCCTCGGTTTCGTCATCCTCGCTGTTCTCGTTGCCCTCGTCGCCCGTCGGGCCGGTCGGGTCCTGTACCGGACGCGTATCGCGGAGAACTTCCGGGGTGCGACCGCGGACCTGGACCTGCGGGTCAACCAGAGTCTTGGAGAAGTGGCCGACGTGATCGACGTCGTCCGGCGCCGGGAGGTCGATGCCGCGACGATCCGGGCAAGTCTTGCAGCGGCCCAGGATGCGGCGGTCCGCTACGCCGACGAGGCCCGGACCCTGAATGGCCCCGCTTCGGTCAAGCTGGACCAGGCCCGCATGGTCGAGGAACTGGAGCGAGCCGAGCGGGCGCTGGCGCTCGTTGACCACGGATGTGAGCTGGCCAGCGAAGGCGCTCGAATGGAGCGCGGACCGGAGGCGGACACGTCCATCAAGCGCGGCTACCTCAACCTGCTCCATGCCCGCGAATCCTTCTCCGAGCACGCCAGGTCCGCGATTGAGGAAGCCGAAGCCGCGTCGCCGGCGCGCAGTTTCGGGCGCCGCTCCGGCTGACCGCGTCGGGCCCCGGCGACACTCCATGTAGTGGTATGCTCGCCTTACACCACAACCCCTAGTGGTGTCGAGGAGGTTGGATGCGCTGCCCCCAGTGCGGTGAGCGTGACACGCGGGTCGTCGATTCGCGCGATCTTGACGATTCGGCAACCATCCGTCGGCGTCGCGAATGTGGGTCGTGCACGCTGCGCTTCACGACGTACGAGCGGATCGAGGCGCCCCGACTCGTGATCGTCAAGCGAGAAGGAATCCGGCAGGAATTCGATCGCGAGAAACTCGCTTCGGGACTTCGCAAGGCGCTGACCCGTCGGCCCGTCCCGTCGTCGGCGGCCGAACAGGCGGCTGACGGCATCGAGGCAACACTGCGTGCCGAAGGCATGACCGAGGTCCCGTCATCGCGGGTCGGCCAACTCGCCATGGCGAGCCTGCGCGAACTGGACCATATCGCCTACATTCGTTTCGCCAGCGTATACCAGAGTTTCGATGACCTGGAGGATCTCAAGCGCGAAGTGGATACCTTGTACGCCCAGTGGAGTCCCAAGGACGGCGTTCCGAGCGCCAAGGATGCTGCCCGATGAGCGTGCTCTCCGATCGCGACATCCGCGCGTCGA
>JANMNF010000033.1:0-8696 GCA_031373765.1 Chloroflexota bacterium | reverse complement strand
ATCCTGTGGTCCCTCGGCAACGAGTCCGGCTACGGCGCGAACCACGATGCCGCTGCGGCCTGGGTACGACGGGTGGACCCGGGTCGGCCGCTGATGTACGAAGGAGCGATCCGGTTCGACTGGACCGCCGGCGAACGCGTGACCGACATCATCTGCCCGATGTACCCATCGATCCTCGCACTCACGAGTCACGCCGCCTCGGGCAAGCAGCGCGGGCCGCTGATCATGTGCGAGTACTCCCACGCCATGGGCAACAGCAACGGCACCCTGGCCGACTACTGGGACGCGATTGAACGGACGCCGGGCCTACAGGGTGGGTGCATCTGGGAGTGGCGCGACCATGGGCTCGACCAGAGGCTGCCCGATGGACGGATACGTGCCGCGTACGGAGGGGACTTCGGTGACGAGCCCAACGACGGAAACTTCTGCATTGACGGCATCACGTTCCCTGATCGGGGCCCCAAGCCTGCGCTCTGGGAGCATCGGGCGATCGCCCTCCCGGTCCGGGTCACGGCTTCGACCGAAGACCTCGCCCGCGGTGTCGTTGTGATCGAGAACCGAGCCGACTTCCGGGATCTGGGCTGGCTTGTCGCGACGTGGGATCTCGCAGACGAGACCGGATCGATCGCTCGCGGCAAGGTGCTTCTGCCTGTGCTCGGCCCGGCTACCACAGGCCATGCCGACCTCGAGGGCTGGGCCCCGCTCGAGGCGTCGACGCTGGAGACCTGGCTTACGATCGCCTTCGAGACCGCCGGCGCCGAACCTTGGGCTCCGGCAGCGTTTCCTGTGGGTGAGATCCAACTGCCGGTGTCTGCGCCGGGGCCGGCATCTCGGGCATCCCGCCGAAGCCCGAACCGGTCACTCGTCCGGCCGGACGGTTCAATTCGCCTGCCCGCGATGCCCGACGGTCCGCGACTGACGCTTTGGAGAGCACCCACGGACAACGATCGTATTGCAGGGCTCGCCGACGCCTGGTCGCGACTGGGCCTGGATCGGCTCGAACGACGACTGGTGTCCATCGATCAGGACGGCGGCGCCGTCCTCATTGCGTCGACGTGGCTCACAGGCAGCGGCCTTGAGATCCCGCACGCGCAGCGGGTGTCGGAAGGGGACGGGCGTATTCATGTCGAGGAGACCGCAACCATCCCGCCGGAACTGGGCGACCTTGCCCGCGTCGGAACGGTTCTCGAGTTCGAACCCGGATACGAGGCACTGACGTGGTACGGGCGCGGCCCGGTCGAGACCTATCCGGATCGTCGACGGGCCGGTGGAATCGGACGATGGGAATCATCGGTCACGGGGCAGTTCATCCCATACATCCGACCGCAGGAGAACGGTGGGCACGCGGAGACCAGCTGGCTTGAACTGCGTCGGGCATCGGGCGGCGGCTTCCGGATCCAGCTGGACAAGCCGAGCCAGGTCTCGATCAGTCACCTGCGCGCGGCGGACCTCGCCACGGCAATGCACGTCGAAGACCTGGTCATGCGACCAGAAACGATCGTCCATCTGGACGCGGCCCATCGCGGCCTCGGGACGGCCAGCTGCGGACCGGATACGCTCCCCGCGTTCGTGCTGTCGCCCGGGCCATATCGCTGGAGTTGGTCGTTGATCCCGTTGGCGGATACCACCTGATGCCGATTACCTGGCAGGACGAGACTCGCGAGTTCCACTTGCACAACGGCCAGCTGAGTCTGGTCCTCGGCATCCTGGACAACGGCTGGCTGGGGCAGTTCCATTTCGGCGCGCCGCTGGATCCGACCACTTCCTACCGCCACCTCGGACCGGCGGCGTTCCACGGTTTCGGGAACCGGGTCGATGAGCCGATCGCCCTCATCGTTCCGACAGCAGGCAGCGGCGACTTTCGGATTCCCGCACTTGTCGTGGAGAGTCCGGGTGGCGAAACGGTACTAGACCTCGTCTACGCCGGACACCGGATCACGCCCGGCAAGCCGTCGCTGGAGGGACTGCCGGCGACATACGCCGAGGATCCTGCCGAAGCCACGACCCTCGAGATCGACCTCGACGATGCCGTCGCGGGCCTCCGCGTCGTTGCGCGCTTCAGCCTGTTCGAGGGTCGACCGATCGTCGCCCGGTCCATGGACCTGGTCAACACGGGGCAAGGCCGGCTGCTCGTCCGCGCAGCGATGAGTACCGCCATCGACCTCCCGGACGGCTCCTGGGATGTACTCGGATTCAGCGGGGCGTGGGCACGCGAGCGACATTCGCACCGGTCGCCGCTGTTGCCTGGCAGGCGGTCGGTTGGAAGCCTTCGGGGGGCCACAGGACACCAGCAGGATCCCTCGATGTTCCTCCTTCGCCCGGATACCCGCGAAACCAGCGGCGAGGGCTTCGCCATATCACTGGTGTATTCCGGCAACTTCATCGCTGAAGCAGAGTCCGGGCCGAGAGGCGCCGCGCGGGTCCGCATCGGGATCCATCCTGAAGCGTTTGCCTGGAACCTGGACCCGGGTGCCACCTTCTCAACGCCGGAGGCCATCACCGCCTGGACGGATCGCGGGATCGGAGCACTGAGCGATGCGCTGCACGCGCTCTATCGGGAGCGGTTGGCCCGCGGGGTGTGGCGGGACCGGCCGCGACCGGTGCTGCTCAATAGCTGGGAGGGCGTGTACTACGACTTCGATCACGGGCGACTGATCGAGATGGCGCGGGCCGCGGCGGACCTGGGCGTCGAGCTCTTTGTCCTCGATGATGGCTGGTTCGGTGAACGCGACGCCGACACGACTTCACTGGGCGACTGGGTTGTGGATCGCCGGAAGCTGCCCAACGGCCTTGGCCCGCTGGCGTCCGAGATCGAAGCGATGGGCATGTCCTTCGGCCTCTGGATCGAGCCCGAGATGGTCAGTCAACGGAGTGCCCTCTTCAACGAACATCCCGACTGGGCCATCGGCGTTCCCGGCCGACCGCGCACCGAGAGTCGGCAGCAACTGGTCCTCGACCTGTCGCGACCCGAGGTCGTGGACCACCTCGAGCGCGTCATCGCGGACGTCCTCTCGAGTGGGTCGATTCGCTACGTCAAGTGGGACATGAATCGGAACATCACGGAGCCATTCGGGGGAACCTTGCGGCCCGACCGCCAGGGCGAGTTCTTCCACCGATACATGCTAGGCACGTACCAACTATGGGATCGGCTGACGACGCGGTTCCCGGAGATTCTCTGGGAATCCTGCGCCGGTGGCGGCGGCCGTTTTGACCCCGGCATGCTCGCCTACGCCCCGCAGGGATGGACCAGCGATGACACCGACGCGATCGAACGTCTTGCGATCCAGTGGGGTACCTCACACGTCTATCCGCTGAGCTCCATGGGTGCGCATGTGTCGGCAGTCCCAAATCACCAGGTCGGACGCATCACTCCCCTCCGGACCCGCGCGATCGTCGCCTTCTTCGGCGTCCTGGGATACGAGCTCGATCCGCGCGATCTGACGGACAGCGACCGCGCGGAGGTCCGCGACCAGATCGCCTTGTACGTCCAATACCGAGATCTTTTCCAGCGCGGCCGTTTCGTTCGGCTGCGCAGCCCGGCTGGCAACGAGGATGCAGCTTGGATGGTCGTTGCGCCAGACCGGCGAACGGCCATCGTCGCCCACGTCCGCATCCTGGCGCAACCCGTTCAGCCGCCCGATCGCCTGCGACTTCGCGGCCTCGATGGTGCGCTCGCGTACCGTGTCGAGGAGTGGCCCACGGGCGCCGACGTCGCGCCACGCGGGAGCCCTGCTGACGTGCGATTCGGCGGAGACCTCCTTATGGCCGCCGGGCTTGTCGTGCGGTCGGCAGCTTCAGGCCACGAGGCACCATCCGGGGATTTCGAAGCTCGGCTTTGGGTACTGAACGCGGACTGAGTCGCCGCGACAGTCAGGCCAGACCATCGGCCAGGACCGGACCAGCACCGTCAGCGGCATCGACCACGAACACCCTTGGGGTGAGGCCCGTGCGGCGACCGTAGTCGCGGTCCACCTTCGAGCGCAACTCCTCGGCCCGGCCGCGCTCCACGAGATTGACGGTGCATCCGCCGAAACCAGCCCCCGTCAGGCGAGCGGCTACCACACCCGGTGTGTCGACGGCGATCTCCACGAGGGCATCGAGCGCGGGCGACGAGACCTCAAACCGGTCGCGGAGCGACGCGTGGGAGGCCGCGAACAGCGTACCGAGGGCGCGAAAGTCCCCCGCACGGAGTGCCGATTCCACCGCGATTACCCGGGAGTTCTCGGTCACCACGTGGAGGGCCCTCGCGTGGGCCACCTCGTCGATGTCCGCCTCGTGGCGCGCCAGCATGGGCAGGTCGACGTCGCGCAGGGACGCGACGCCACGTTCCCTCATCTGAATCGCCACGACGGCCCGGTGGCACTCGTCACGGCGGGCGTTGTACGCGGAAGCTTCCAGGCGCCGCGGGCTGCCCGAATGGCAGACGACGATCTCGAGTTCGGGCGGGATGGGAACGGCATGCCAATCCAGGGATCGACAGTCCAGCAGGAGCGCGTTGCCGGCCTGGCCCAGGGTCACGGCGAACTGATCCATGAGCCCGCACATGACGCCGACGTACTCGTTCTCAGCCCGCTGCGCCGCCAGGGCCAAGTGCATCGGCTCGAGAGGCGGGGCTTCGCCCCGCGTGAGCGCCCATGCCGCGGCGAGTTCGAGAGCGGCCGAGGACGACAGTCCGGCACTCGACGGGATCGACGACTCGAGGATCCCGCGGAATCCGCTGATCGGAATGTTGGCTTCACGGAGTGCCCAGGCCGTGCCGGCGACGTAGTCCAGCCACGTTCCACGCTTGGGGCCCAGATCGCGGAGGTCGAGAATCCCGCGCTCTCCGGTCGATGCCAGGGTCAACTCAACCCGGTCGTCGTCGGTCGGGACGAGGGCAAGCTGGATCTCGAGGTCGATGGCCGCCGGAAGGACCAGCCCATCGTTGTAGTCGGTGTGTTCGCCGATCAGGTTCACCCGTGCCGGCGCTCGAACGACGCGGATCGCATCTGGGTGCTCCGCAGCCATCGGATCAAGGCTGATCAGGCGCTGTCGAAGGGTCGGTTCTGGTTCAGGCAAGGTCTTGGAGGGCACCATAGCCTGTCGATGCTACCGGGCCGCGTCGGGTCCGGCAGTCGCCGGCCCGCCATGCGCCGTCGAAGCCACGGCCCTCCACGTCACCGCCGCTCCACCGAGGGCCAGAACCGCGCAGCCGAGGAACAACGGCGTGGCGCCTCCAAGACCGAACACGACGCCTCCGAGCGCGTTCGCGATGACCGCCGAAGCACCGAACCCGACCGTCTGATACAGGCCCTGTCCCGTTGCCTGAAGCTCTGGTGGCAGCAGGTTTGCGATCGTCATGACCGCCGCGATCGTGATTGCGGCAAATGCCAGTCCACTCAGCAGGCGCGTGGCCACGATCAGCGACGGGTCTGCGAGGAACGCCCACGAAACGAGGACGACCGCGTAGAGGATCATGCCGCCCGCCAGAAGTGCGCGCGTCCCGGTGCGGCGGACGATCCGGGGGATCAGGGCCATCGCGGGGATTTCGGCGAGGGCAGAGATGCCGGCAGACAGCGCGACGTCCGACGGCTGCCCGCCCAGCTCGAGGAGTCGCAGGGCGAGAAAAGTGAAGCCGGCGAGGATGCCGATGTGGACCAGACCGAGGCCGAGGAGCGCGCCACGCAGACGTGGCTGCGTCCGGAGCACCAGCATGAACGAGCCACCCCGACGAGCGACGATTGCTTTCTGGGCAGAATCGGTGGCGGCGCCAGGTTGAAATCGCGCGACATCCGGGACCCAGTGAAGCGCCACGACCATGCCGATCGCGCTGACCAGAACGAGGACCGGGGCCGGCCAGAAGCCGGTCACGTTGTAGAGGACTCCGGCCAGAATCGATGTTCCGGCAAATCCAAGGCTGGTCAGGAGGCGAATCCGGGCATACGACCGCGGCGAGCGGCCCAGGGCGTTGACCGCAAGCGCGTCCGCCAGCGGCGAAACCGACGACTCAAATGCCGCGTAGACAACGATGAGTCCGACGACGATGACGGGAGGGGCACTCAGGAGCAGCCCGAAGAGGGCGGCGGTCGACCCGATGACCCCGGCCCGAAGCGCCGCCGTCCTGCCGATGACGATGTCCCCGAGATGACCCCATACCGGCACGGCCAGCATGAAGGCGAGCGACGCGAGCGCCGCCGTCAGCCCGATCTCGGCCGGCCTGAAACCACGGTCGGCGAGGATTGCCGACAGGAACGGGTAGAACGCACCCAGGATGGCGCCCGCGAACAAGAACAGGACCCTCAGCGCAAGCATCAGCGGATGGTATCCGGGAGCGTCATGAGCCGTCGAAGTTGGCCCATCGCACTAGGCCAACGCGCGCTATGATGCCCCGATGATCGCGCGTCCCTCTCGATTGGATTGGCTGCTTCTCGTTGCCCTCGGGTTCATGTGGGGCACGAGCTACGTGTTCATCAAGATCGGCGTCGAGACGCTGCCGACCTTCACGCTGATTGCCGCTCGCCTCGGCATCGGCCTCACGATCCTTGCGACAGTCGTATTCGTCGCCAAGGAGCCATTGCCGCGCAGCCCGAGGATTTACGGGCACCTCGTCGTGATGGCCGTGATCAACATCGTGCTTCCGTTCTACCTCATCACCACGGCAGAGCGATCCGTCGATTCGGCCTTGGCGGCCATCCTGAACGGCGCGGTTCCGCTGTTCGTGATCGTCATCGCGTCGCTGTTCCTGCACGATGAGCCGATCACCGTGAACCGGCTGGTCGGCTTGATCGTCGGCTATGCGGGCGTCGTGATCCTGGTCAGCCGCAGTCTCGGCCTCGCCGGTGGAGAGAGCAGTCTTGCCGGCGAGCTGGCGCTTCTCGGATCCACGCTTGCCTACGCCATTGGCGCGGTCTATTCACGCCGTAATGTTCGTGGCCTTCGTCCGATGATCCCGGCGCTCTTCCAGGTCGGTTTCGCCTTCATCATCGTGTGCGTGATGGCCCTGGTCTTCGAAGACCCCTTCGCCGTCGTGTGGACGCCGCCGGCGATTGGCTCGGTCGTCTGGCTGGGCATCCTTGGATCCGGGTTTGCCTACCTCGTCAACTTCCGGTTGCTGGCGCGCATCGGCGCGACGCGGACCTCGCTTGTGGCCTACCTGCTCCCGATCGTTGGCATCACGTCCGGCGCCATCGTGTTCCAGGAGACGGTCGACGCGCGTGTCCTGTTCGGGACGGCGCTCGTGTTTGCCGGGGTGGCGCTCGTGAACAGCCGATACGGCCAGCGCCGGCTCTTCGGCCGCGGAGCACCGCCCATCCAGGCGTAGGCAATCCTCGGGCCGCCCGCGCGTGGACGGCGGGTCGCTGACTAGTGCGAGACCGCCAGGAGCACAGCGCCAAGGACCACGAGTCCGGCCGCAGCGATCCGGGCACCTGCCTGCCGTCGTCCGGCCGCCTCGCCCAGGCGCAGCGCGCCCCATGCGGCGGCGATCACGATGCCTGATTCGCGCAGCGGTGCGACCGCCGCGAGCGGCGCCAGCGAATAGGCAAAGAGGACGAGGAGGTACGCACCCAGGGACAGGACCCCGGTGACCGCATCGCGCCACAACGGTGGCGGGAATGGCGGCGCCGGCGGCGTGGCAAGGACCCCGGTTCGCCGCCCGACGACGGCAACCGTCGTGAGGATGATGGTCGCGAACACGGCCAGGAGCGATCCATACAACCACGGGTCGAGCACGCGGACGCCGAGCCGATCGACAGTCGAATACGCGGCGATCATCGTGCCCGTCAGGAGGGCAAAGCCGATCGCCCCGCGATGGTGCCGCCCAGCGGCGCGAAGCGCCCGCCAGGGTCGCGCCACCAGCATGATCCCGATGACGATGCAGGAGACGCCGACGAGAGCGGGGCCGGACAGCCGCTCGCCGAGGATGCCCAGACCGACCGCAATCGCCATGAGCGGAGCGCTACCGCGGGCCAGTGGATAGACGAGCGAGAGGTCGCCCCGACCGTAGGCCGACGAGAGGAACACGAAGTAACCGGCTTCCAGAACCCCGGACGTAAGCGCCAGCCCGATGCCAACGGGGTCAATTGCCGGAGTACCGTGCGCGACCCACGCCCAGACCCCGAACGGCACAAGCACCGCGGTCCCGATCGCCTGCAACCGGACCGCCGTCCGCAGTGGATCGCCGGAGGTCTTGAGGAGAACGTTCCAGGTCGCATGGAGAACGGCCGCAACCAGGACCAGCCCAACCGCGAGAGGTGGCAAGGACGAGCCTAGCGGCCGAGGTCGCGGCGCTGCATGCCGATGGCCGACAGCGCCAGTCCCCCGAACGCGAGGACCCCGCAGATCACGAGACCGGCGGTGTCGAAGTTGCCAAGGATCGGCTGCCCGAGGTGGCGGTTCAGCGATAGGTCCACGATCGGATCCGGCAGATGCAGGATCGTCCCGAGGAGATCCAGGAGGTAGAACCCGAGCCCGAGCCCGACGGTGACCGGGGCGGCAATCGATGGCCGCACCAGCCCGCCGACCGCGAGGCCGACGCCGGCGATGGCCATGCCGTAGGCGCCGAGGACGGACACGCCGATCGCGATGCCCAGGCCGGATTCGCCCTGGATGGCGGCTCCCGCGATCACCCCGAGGTCGGCGAGCAGGATCAGGGTCGCGATCGCGGCAAAGACGCCGAGCCCGCTCTTGAGCGCCCAGCCGACGCGACTGATCGGGGC
>JANMNF010000022.1:0-9530 GCA_031373765.1 Chloroflexota bacterium | reverse complement strand
CATCGTGATCAGCGAGAGCTTGTCCGCATCGGCTTCGTAGGAATCCTGGTCGGCGACGAGTGCCGTTTCCTCGAGCAGTCGATCGAGGGCATCGTCGGGCGAAAGGTCGTCGTAGCGCGTCGTGACCTCGCGCAGTTCGAGCAGGTTGGCCCAGCGCTCCTCGCCGTCCTCGGTACCGTCCGCGAGCATCGCGCGATATCCGGATCGCTCGAGCACCTCATCGACGAGTTCCGGCAAGGCCAGGGATCCGACCCGGGTGCGAAGCCGTCGGACGAGACCGACGAAGTCACCGATCGATGTCTTGGCCCGTCCGGTAAGCTCCGGCACTCCACCCTCGGCCGCAAGCTCCAGAGCCATCCAGTAGGGCAGGTTCTCGCGGGCGGCCGCGGCCCGGATCACCTCGATGGTCTTCTCCCCGATCGACCGGGCCGGCACGTTGATGACCCGCTCGTAGCTGACGGTATCGGCGTCTGAGCGAAGGATCCGCAGGTAGGCCAGCGTGTCCTTGACCTCCTTGCGAGCGTAGAAGCGCGTGCCGCCGACCACCTGGTAGCCGATCCCGTAGCGGAGGCAGGATTCCTCGATCGCCCTGGACTGGGCGTTTGTCCGGTACAGGACCGCGATGTCACGCAGGTGGAAGGTCCCGGTACCGTCATCGGCGCGTCGCGTCAGCGTCGATCCGCGGCCGCCGGTGAGTTCCTCGACCCGCCGGGCGATCCACTCGGCCTCCTCCTCCTCGTTATAGGCCTCGAACCGATTGATGAGCTGGCCGCGGTCGTTCTTCGTCCAGAGCTTCTTGTCCGTCCGGGCCTCGTTCCGCGAGACGACCGCATGGGCGGCATCGAGGATGATCTGGGTCGAGCGGTAGTTCTGTTCGAGCTTGACGACCGTTGCATCCGGCCAGTCACGCTCGAAATCGAGGATGTTGCGGATATCCGCGCCGCGCCAGCCGTAGATCGACTGGTCGTCGTCCCCGACGACCGCCAGGTTGTGGTGACCCGAAGCCAGCGCCTTGATCCAGAGGTACTGCGGCCGGTTCGTGTCCTGGTATTCGTCGACGTGGAGGTAGCGCCAGCGCTCTTGATACTTCTTGAGGGTCGCCGGCGATTCTTCGAGGAGCCGGAACGCCTCCAGGAGGAGGTCGTCGAAGTCGAGGGCATTCGAGCGCTTGAGCGCGTCCCGATATTTCCGCGCCAACCGCGCGACCTCGACCAATGCTCCGGTCGCGATCCGCATCGGGGGAATCTCGGTCGGGTCGACCATGTTGTTCTTGGAGCGGCTGATCGCCCCGAGGATGGCCTGCGGCCGGGTCTCGCCCTTGGCCTCCATGCCCTCCTCGCGCAGGATTTGCTTCATGAGCTGGTTCTGGTCGTCCGTGTCGTAGATCAGGAATCGCCGATCGAGGCCGATGGCCTCGCCGTCGCGCCGGAGCAGACGCGCGCAGAGCGCATGGAATGTGCCGGCCTCGACCTCCTTGCCGGCCTCCCCAACCAGGCGAACGATCCGCTCGCGCAGCTCGGCCGCGGCCCGATTCGTGAACGTCACGGCCAGGATCCGCCAGGGCGGAACGCCCTTGACCCCGATCAGATAGGCCACCCGGTGCGCGAGAACACGGGTCTTGCCAGAACCCGCGCCAGCAAGGATCAGGACGGGGCCATCGGTGGTCGTAACGGCCCGCGTCTGCTCGGGGTTGAGCCGTGCGACGATCTCGCGCTCGCGGGATGCGGCCGCCTCGATACGGCGCCGCTCGGCGTCGGGATCGACCGGAGCCGCCGGATCGTCGGGCCGGGCGGCGTCGTCGGCCTCCAGCAGCCACGCGGGCTCGGCGGGCGCCTCGGCATCGAGGACCTCACCGAACACGGTCCCGGCGCCTGCGTCGACACCCGTGGTGCCCTCCTCGGGCGTCGCGGAACGGCGCCGGGATGGCCGGCCGGAGTTGGTGGGGCTCACCTCCCCATTGTAGGTCGGCATGGTTGACCGGGAATCAAACGGCCCGCCCGACGAGGCCGGACGGGCCGAGTGGACGTCTGCCGGTGATGCGACCTTATTCGACCTGATCCGCCGGCGGCGCGGTGATCGTCACGGACTTGTCCCAGTTGCTCAGCGTGATAGTCGCCTTCAGTTCACCGAATGTCGTGGCTGAAATGGTCACGATCGCCGAGGCCGGGTACAGAGTGTCCCTTTCGATCAGGATCGTCGCGACGATGCTGGCGCCCTGGAGGTCCTGATCAGGCATCAGCGCCTTGAGGTCATCGGCCGACAGGTTGAGCTCGATCTGGTAGCACTTCTTCGAACCGCAGTCGGTATCGTCCTTCTTGACCGGCTTGACTTCCGGCCGCTTGAGGAACGTCTCCACTTCCTTCAGGGCCACGGTCGGGTCGGTCGGATCCGTCGTGGTCGTTGCGCTCTTCTGGTACTTGTCACCCGACAACGAGACCTTCGTGAAGGTGTCGGTACCGACGATGATGATGTCCGCGGTCAGGCCGAGGAATGCCGGTACGGCGGCCGTCACGTGGGCGTTCTTGGCAGCCAGGTCCAGATCACCCTTCAGGTTCGTGCCGGCGAGGTTGAGCTCGCTGGCGGTTCCCGTCCCCGTCAGATCGGCCTTGAAGGTGCCATCGACGGTCGCCTCGAGATGCACAGACTTGGCGTTCTGCATCGCCGCGAGGGCCTTGGTCAGGATCTCGTTCGGGTCCGTCAGGGCCGGGCCCGAATTCCCGCCGCAGGCAGCCACGAGAAGGGCCACGACCACGAGTGTCGTGGAGATGACAGAGGTGCGGCGACGATTCATGTGTTCCTCCGGATGCGTTGGCCCGCCCAGAGTCGGCATTTGGGGACTGGGTGTCAAGGCGGCGATGTGCCGACGGACCACACCGCCGGGTCTGGGAATCGAACGAGCCCGACCTCGCGGCCGGGCTCGTCGGAAGTGACTGAGGATTCGTGGACTAGAAGTCCATGTCTCCGCCGCCGCCGTGGCCGTGGCCGCCAGCAGCGCCTTCCTTCCGCTCCGGAAGGTCGGTGATCAACGTTTCCGTCGTCAGGACCATCGCGGCGATGGAAGCTGCGTTCTGGAGGGCCGAACGGGTCACCTTGGCCGCGTCGACGATCCCCTTCTTGAACATGTCGCCGTACTCGTTGCGGAGCGCGTCGTAGCCTTCGCCGGTCTTGAGACCCTTGACCTTGGCGACGACGACTTCACCTGATTGGCCTGCGTTGTCGGCGATCTGGCGAGCAGGAGCCTCGAGTGCCTTGCGGACGATCTCGACTCCGACCTGGGCGTCAGCATCGAGCTTCAGCTTGTCCAGGACCGGCATGGCCTGCAGGAGCGTCGTGCCACCGCCGGCGACGAGACCCTCTTCGACGGCCGCGCGGGTCGTCGAGAGAGCATCCTCGATGCGGTGCTTCTTCTCCTTGAGCTCGACCTCGGTGGCCGCGCCGACCTTGATCACGGCCACGCCACCGGACAGCTTGGCAAGTCGCTCCTGGAGCTTTTCCTTGTCGTAGTCCGAGGTCGTGTCCTCGATCTGGGCCTTGATCTGGGCCATGCGGCCCTTGATCGCATCGGGGCTGCCCTCGCCGTCGATGATCGTGGTGTCGTCCTTGGTCGCCACGATCCGGCGTGCCTTGCCGAGATCCTCGACGGTCACGGAGTCGAGCTTGCGCCCGATCTCCTCAGAGATCACGGTCCCACCGGTCAGGGTGGCGATGTCCCGAAGCATTTCCTTGCGGCGATCGCCGAAGCCCGGCGCCTTGACGGCAAGCACCGAGACGGTGCCACGGAGCTTGTTGACGACCAGCGTGGCGAGGGCCTCGCCGTCGACGTCCTCGGCGATGATGACGACCGGGCGTCCGAGCGCGACGGCCTTCTCGAGCGCCGGGAGCATGTCCTGGACGCTGGAGATCTTCTTGTCGGTGATGAGGAGGACCGGGCTCTCGAGGACAGCCTCCATGCGCTCGGCGTTGGTCACGAAGTAGGCCGAGAGGTAGCCTCGGTCGAACTGCATGCCTTCGGTGTATTCCTTCTCGAGGCCCAGGCTCTGCCCTTCCTCGACGGTGATGACACCGTCCTTGCCGACTTTGTCCATGACCTCGGCGATGATCTCGCCGACTTCAGGATCCGCAGCGGAGATCGCCGCGACGGCCGCGATCTGCTCGCGGGAGTCGACGGGTCGCGAGACGCGCTTGATCTCGGCGACAACCGCCTCGACAGCCTTCTCGATGCCGTGCTTGATGACCATCGGGTTTGCACCCGCGGTCACGACTCGGAGGCCCTCGGCGACCATCGCCTGGCCGAGCACGACCGCGGTGGTGGTGCCGTCGCCGGCGACGTCGTCCGTCTTGGTGGCAACTTCCTTGAGGAGTTGCGCTCCCATGTTCTCGAAGGGGTCTTCGAGCTCGATGTCACGAGCAATCGTGACGCCGTCGTTGGTGATGGTCGGTGCGCCGAACTTCTTGTCGAGGACGACGTTGCGGCCCTTCGGGCCGATCGTGACCTTGACCGCGTCGGCGAGGCGATCGATGCCTCGCTTGAGCGAGCGGCGGGCTGTTTCGTCAAAAATGAGCTGCTTGGCCAAGGTGGATGTCCCTCCGGGGTGTGGTGGCGATTCGAGTCAGGTCGCGACCGGCGATCCGCCGGTCTGGCGATCAGTCCTCGACGATCGCGAGGATGTCCTTCTGGCTGACGATCAGCAGATCGTTGCCATCAACTTTGAATTCCGTGCCGGCGTACTTGCCGTAGAGGACCTTCTGGCCCACCTTGACGTCCATCGACTCGCGCTTGCCGTCATCAAGGACGCGGCCGGGACCGACGGCGAGGATCTTGCCCTCCTGGGGCTTCTCCTTGGCGGTGTCCGGCAGGACGATGCCGCTCTTGGTCATCTCCTCGCGCGCGGACGGCTCAATGACGACGCGGTCCCCAAGCGGGAGAAGCTTCTTCGATGCAGTGGCGGTGGCCAACGTGCGTACCTCCTGTGACGGCTTCGGCCGTCGGGGCTGATTGATGGAGCGCCCGGGACGCGCACAGCGCGCGATCCGAACAACTCCGTAGACGATCCGTTGGTGCTGCCCGGCGGATCCGGCCTCGACGCGACCTCCCGTTATCGGGGCGCACTGTCGACCGGTGGTTATCCGTCGATTAGCACTCTCGGGGTGAGAGTGCCAACAGTGTAGAGAGTCCCCCGGAGAGATGTCAACCGCGAGCCCGCGGCCTCAGTGTCCGATCGTCACTGTCAGCGAGCCGGCCGCGGTGTTGCCGGCAAGCCCAACGCAGCCATTCCCGTCATAGCCGATCACGAAGTTGTAGACGCCCTCGAAGCCATCGGTCTCCTCGACATCCTTGAGCGCGATCATGCCGGGCTTGAGGGACGTCGGGCCCTTGAACACGCCGTTGCCGGCCTCGTCGACGATGAGCATTCCGTCGAGATGGAGCTGGACGTGATGCGTCCCCAGCACCTTAACCGGGAGGCCGCTTCCGCCCTGGCTGAATGGCGGCGTGGCGGCGGTCAGGCGCCCGGTGCCGCCCGTCGGTCCTGGCGCCACGGGCCCGAACATGAAGGTGACGCGATCGGATGCACCATCAGAATCGACGATGAGGTCAATCAGCGTGTTTGATCGAAGCAATCCGGATTGCGGGGCAACGACGCATCCGTCATCGGTGGCCTCCGCCGAGGAGCTCGCGGCAGCGCTGGACGAAGCCCCCGGCGTGTGCGGCGCACCCGACGGAAGAGGACTCGGCCCGCAGGCCGCCAGGAGGAGTGCAATCACAAGAGCGGCACCGGACAGGCGAAGCACCGGCAGGCGGTTCCAACGGGCGTTCACGATTTGATCCTCCTGGCGTTGCAGCTCAAGCTCGCTCCATGGACGACGGAACGAGCCATCGTGTTGCTATGGCCGCCCGATGACCCGATCGTAGGTGGCGACGAGATTGTCGCCGATCTCACCGGGCGACTCGTCACGGCAGTCGGCCAGCCATCGCGCTGTGATTCCGACCCATGCCGGCTCATTTCGGCCACGAGGTGCACCGGGTGCCGACAGGAACGGCGAATCGGTCTCGACCAGGTAGCGCCCCGGAGGCACGACGCGCGCGACCTCGGCGGATACCTCCTCGCCTCGGCGGAAGACCAGCCCGGAGAAGCTGATGACCGCCCCAAGGTTCAGCATCGACTCGGCGTAGTCGACCGGACCCGAGAAGGAGTGGACGATGGTCTGTGGAGGGTCGCTACCGAAACGCCCAAGTTCGGCCAACAGCGCGTCCTGCGCATCGCGGGCCCCGGTGCGGGAGCGGCAGTGGAGAATCGCCGGCTTGCCCGTGGCTACGGCGAGCTCGAGGTTGCGGCGTAGGTTGGCGAGCTGGTCATCGATCGGCGAGAACACGCGGTCGTAATCGAGGCCCGTCTCCCCGATCGCGCGGACCCGCGGATCGCTCGACCAACCCACGATCCTCGCCCAGCCGGCCTCGTCGACACGCGCCGCGTCGTGCGGATGCACGCCGACCGCGGCATGGAGCCACGGGTGCCGTTCGACGAGGTCGAGCGTGCGCTCACTTGAAGGTATGTTCCATCCGGGCACCAGGATCCGCTCGACACCGGCCGCTCGAGCCGCGAGCAGGACCGGCTCCACATCGCCATCGAACCGGTCCGCCTGGAGATGACAGTGGCTGTCGGCGAGCCGCATCGGGACGCGATCGAGCGCCCCTTCATGGGCCGACCCACCGGTCACCCGGCTGTTCAGTCCGTCACCAGGGTCGATGGTCGTCGACCTCGTGCCATGCTACGTGCCGATCAGCCAGGGGTCGGCCCGCCTTCAAACAACCCGATCTCGGTCCCTTCCGGGTCGATGAGCACGGCATACCAGCCCATACCCGGGATCGCGGTCCTTGGCTCGCGGGTCGTGCCACCATTCGCGTCACTCGCGGCGATCGCCGCATCGATGGAGTCGACCTCGATGTACTGGCGAAGCGTCGTTCCGATCGTGACGCCACGTTGCCCGATGGCTCCGCCATAGCCCTCACCCGACCGGAACATCCAGTACCCAGGCATGCCGGGGATCTCCGAGAACGACCAGCCGGCTACGGCTGCATAGAACGCCTTTGCCCGCTCGGGGTCATCGGCCGGGAACTCGATGTGACTGATCTCGCCGTGAGCCATGACAACGACCTCCTCGAGACTGGACGGAGATGTCCGTCATTCATCTATCTATACCGTGATCAGGTCGCGGCAGGTTCGACATCCAGTCGAGGAAACAGGGGCTCCGCGGCCGCCATCATCCCTGCGTCGGCGGCGTGTGCGCCCCATGTCAGCTCGGCGAGGACCGGCGGGCCGGCGTTGCCGTCGGCTCCGTAGGGATAGGCATGTCCCAGTTGCGCGAGGATGCGCGGCGCGGTGGCCGGCAGGAACGGCGCCGACGCCAGCCCGAGCAGACGCGCAGCCTCGACGAGGTCTCCGAGGGCGTCCCGGAGCCGGATGGTCGCGTCGGCATCGCCGGCTTTCGCGGCCTTGGCCAGGGTCCAGGGTTGCTCGGCATCCACGAACCTGTTGGCCTCGCTTACGAACCCCCAGAGCGCGGCGAGCGCGTCGTGGAGCTCGCAGGATTCGAGTCGACGGACGTATTCGGCGAGCGCGCCGGACCAGGCAACGGCGAGCGGTGACGATCCCTCGGCCGTACGCGGTGCCGGGCGCTCGCCGCCCAGGTATCGACCGGCCATCGAGACCGTCCGATTCACGAGGTTGCCGAAGTCATTGGCGAGATCGGCGTTGTAGCGGCGGACGAAGCCGTCCCAGCTGACCTCGGTGTCCTTGTCGAACGCGACCTCGCGGAGCGTCACATAGCGCGCGCCGTCGGACCCGAAGGCCGTGACGAAGTCCACCGGATCGAGGAAGTTGCCGCGGCTCTTGCTCATCCGCTCCCCACCTGCGGCGAGCAGCCAGCCGTGGATCCAGACCTTGCGCGGCGCCTCGAGGCCTGCGCTCCAGAGCATGGCCGGCCAGTAGATGGTGTGGAATCGCGCGATGTCCTTGCCGATCACGTGGAGATCGGCCGGCCAGTACCGGGCGAATGATTCTGGATCGTCTGGGAACCCGGCGCCCGTGATGTAGTTGATCAGCGCGTCATACCAGACGTAGATCGTGCCGGCTTCCGGGTCCCACGAGCCGTCCTCACGCTGCGAGGTCTGGCCGTCCTCCCCGATCGGAAACGGGATTCCCCAGGTCAAGCCTGCGCGCGAAATCGAGAAGTCCTCGAGTCCCTGACGAATGAAGCCGAGCATCTCGTTGCGGCGGTAGTCGGGTTGCACGGCCCCTGGATTCTCGAGGAACCAGCGTTCGAGACGCTCCTGGTAGGCCGACAGGCGGAAGAACCAGTTCTTCTCCGTCAGCCATTGGAGGCTCACGTCGGGGTGGTTGGGGCAGCGCCACCCGCCGGCGGTCTCGAGGAGGTCGCTGGCCGCCCTGAAGCCCTCGTTCGGGCAGTACCAGCCTTCGTAGGTGCCGAGGTAGATGTCGCCATTGGCGTGTGCCCGTCGGACCATCTCCTGGGCCGCGCGGGCGTGGTCCGGATCCGTGGTCCGGATGAACCGATCGGGGGTGATCCCGAACGCGGCTTCCGCCGACGTGAACAGGCCGACCTTCTCGTCGACGAAGGCCCTCGGGGACATGCCTTCCTCGGCCGCACGCTGGGCGATGTTGACCGAGTGCTCGTCAGTTCCGGTCAGGAAGCGCGTGTCGTCGCCCTTCATCCGGTGCCAGCGCGCGATCACGTCCGCGCCGATGACCTCGTACAGCGTGTGCAGGCCCGGCTTGTTGTTAGCGTAGGCAATAGCCGTGGTCAGGTAGAACGTCGGGCGGTCAGTCATGGGAGGGCGATGGTATCAAGCGGGTGTGGCGGGCGGCGAGTGGCGCGGGCTGGCCGCTAGCCGTCAGAACGTGTCGCTCGACGCCATCGGTAGCCGGCTGTAGCCCCGGAACTGGAAACCGGTCCGTCGCTCAGCGCCATCGAGGATCTCGAACCGGCCGAATCGACCGGCCAGCGCCGCAAACAGGACCTCGAGTTCCAATCGGGCCAGCGGGGCGCCGAGACAGAAGTGGATGCCACCGCCGAAGCTCAGGTGGGCGGTCTCTCCGCGGTTGACCTGAAACGCGTCAGGGTTTGCAAAGCGGCGCCCGTCACGATTCGCGGAGCCGATCATCAGCCCCACGCGCTCACCCGGAGGGATCGAGATGCCTCCGGCGCCACCGACCGTGAAGCCATCCTCGAGGACCCAGCGATGGAAATACTGGAGCGGCGGATCCCAGCGCAGGACCTCCTCGATCGCAACGTCCGGGCGCACGGCGCCGGACACAACCGCCTGCCACTCGCCCGGGTGGCGAGCGAAGGCCGCGACCCCGTTGGAGGCCGCATTGACCGATGCCTCGTGGCCCGCCATGAGGAGGACCATAGCCGTTGAGGCGATCTGGTCGTCGTCGAGCCGGTGGCCTCCGGCCTCGGCCACCGTGAGCACGGTCAGCAGGTCATCGGTTGGGGCGCGCCGACGATCC
>JANMNF010000010.1:0-1752 GCA_031373765.1 Chloroflexota bacterium | reverse complement strand
GGAGGTCGATCGCCAACGGTGGTCGCTCGACAACGACTGATCGCTGCCCTGGGCGGGCCGGCCCTGACGACTGCTGCCGCAGATGAGGGCATTGGGCCCGCATTGGCGCGATTGACAAGGACCCTGGATCTCGCGGGCGCGGTCGTGGTCGGGCGGGACGGCAAGATTCTTGCCTCGGAGGGCAACGTGCCGGACGGCACGGACGGTGCGGCCATCAGCCTCATCTCGGCTGACGAGGTGCTCGGTGAGCTGCGCGTCGGGCGAACGGCGTCCGGACTACCGCTCGATGCCCGTGACGAGGCGCTCCTCCAGCTGTCGGCCTCCTATGTCGCGGCCGCGCTGCGAACTGGGCGCCGGGAGGACGAGCAGGTTGCGGCCTTGAGCCAGCTGTCCGAGGAGCGTGCCGACGTAGATCTCACCGCGACCCGCCTGCACGAAGCGCTGCTGCGGCGCTCCGACGCCATCAGTGGACTTCGGGTCCATGCCCTCGGGACGCTGCGGGTCGAGCGCAGCGGAGTGGCGATCGAACGCTGGGGCGGCGAGAAGGCCGGGACGCGCCAGGCCGAGGCGGTCTTCGCCTTCCTCTTCGATCGAGGCGAACGCGGCGTCGAGAAGGACGAGGTCCTCGAGCTCGTGTGGCCCGACGTGGACGTCGAGCGTGCGGATCTGGCCTTCCATCGGACGCTCGGCGGCCTGCGGCACACGCTTGATCCTGATCCAGCCGGTGGCAAGCGCGCCATTCGATTCCACAACGATCGATATCGCCTGGACCCGGCGATCGTTTCGTGGTCGGACCTCGCTACGTTCCTCGCGCGACTCGACCAGGCGCGCCAGGCGGCTGACCCTGCGGACCGGATGCGACTCCTGGAAGAGGCTCGTGGGCTCTATCGGGGCGAGTATCTCGATGATTGCCCGTTCTATGGCGACAGCGTCCACGTCGAGGAGCGGCGGGCTTCCCTCCGCGGACGTCAGGCCGATCTCCTCGTGGCGCTTGGCGAGGGCTACGAGGCGACGGGGGACCGGGCATCTGCAGCCGCCGCCTTCCGCGACGCGCTGGCCTCGGCCGACGATGGATCCCCGCTGGCTGAGGCGGGTCTCGCGAGGCTTTCAACGCACCGCTGACCCGCGATTGCCCGGCCGCGGTGCAGCGTCCATTCGCGCGGCCCCTGCGCGCACCGCTGATCAGCGCGCCATCGGATTCCGGGCCGCAGTTCCGCCGCATCGCTGCCGCAGTCCGTGCGCCTCAAGGTGGCATTCAGGCGGTCACCAAGACCGCTGCTTGAGGAAGGATCGAGTCAAATGCCAATGCTGCGGATGCCGGAAGGTCGACTGGCCCGAGGCGCCATTGCGTTCTCCATCATCGGGATTGTCGGGCTGGCGATGTCCTCGCTCGTCATCGACACGCATCCCGGCTCGTCATTCGTACATCGGGCAATCTTCGTCACGATTCTTGTCAGCATTGCGGCTACAGGCCTCGGCGGGATCCTGCTCGGCGCGTCGGCACTCCGCGGGATGTGGGGACGGCGATGGCTTCGGGGCGCTATCACGTTGGTCATCGGACTCGTGGTCATCGGCATCGCCGGATTCAGCGGGTATGTCGGCTTCATCGGCTCCGACCTGCTGACCCATCCGACCGCGAATGCCGACTGTCGAACGCCCCTCGAGCGCTACGGCTGGTCCTACGAGGCCGTCAACTACGACATCGCCGCCGACGCTGACCTGGCCGCCCAGAACCCGGACCGGTTGCACTGC
>JANMNF010000327.1:0-2699 GCA_031373765.1 Chloroflexota bacterium | reverse complement strand
GCGTCCTTCGGCGCGGTCGGGAACTCGAGGGCAATTCCGGCCATCGTGAAATCAACGGTCTTCAGCGTCCCACTCGCGTCGGGCACGCGGATTCGAATGCGATCCCCGGTCACGATGCTGTAATCCTTGGCGGTCTCGGCGGAGACGAGGATCGCGTCCGGCCGCGATTGCAGGGCCGCCATGGCTGCTTTCGCGGTCGAATTGACGAAGAACGAATCGGACAACGGCGCCACCGACGCCAGCGACGACGAATCGATCGCCAGCAGGTCCTGAGCCTCCGGACCGACGTACACGACCCGATCAACGAACGGGGTGACACCGGCGATCCCGGCGCCAGCCAGATTGGCGGCAGCGGACGCCGGCGTCGCCGCCAGCGGTGTCGCTTTGAGGTCCGCACCGAGCGTGAGCTGGGCATCGACAACCTGCTGTTGCCGGTAGGTGGCATCGAACACGAGGACACTCGTCGCGAAACCCACGGCGAGCGCAAGGACGACGATGGCCCGCGATGCGGCGGCTGCCCGCGCCGTCACGGACCGACCGGCAAGTTCGCCGCCCGGACCGAGGAGGCGACCCAGCACGAGGGACAGACGCCCGGTCCGCTTCAGCCCAGCCGTCACGAGTCGCAGCAGCAGCGCCGTTCCACCGACCCAGAAGAAGAGCGGGGCAACGAACGAAGTCAGCGCCAGGGTCACCGTCGGGTTTCCCTCGGCGTTGAGGACGGGGTGGATCCCCGAGCCGCCGGCGACGACGTAGACGACCGCCCCGATGATGAGGGTCAGGATGTCGAGATACAGGCGCTGCCACAGCGGCGCCCGCCCGCGCTGGAGTTCCTGGCGACCAGCCGCGATCTCCTCGCCGAGTTGTGCCCGCAGCGGCAGGATCGCGGCCAGGCTCGCGAGCACCGTGGTCAGGACGATCGCGATGGCCCCGCCACTCATCACGGCTCCGGGTGCGCCCGCCGAGGCAAGATCGGCGCCGAACAACGCGAAGCCGATCCCCACCCCGAGGATCACCCCGAGAACCGATCCGATCAGCGCGGTGACGATCGTCGCGCCCATGAACACCGATCCGAGCTGGCGTCGCGTGGCGCCCCGGGCGCGCAGCAGCGCCGCGTGACGCCGGGTGGCGTCAGCCGTCGCATCCGCCGCAAGCCGGGACAGGGCGAGCGCGAGCAGGATGCCCGGGAGCGCGAGGAAGATGAACAGGATCTGGCCCCAGGCGAGGTCCTTGGCGAGCGGCTCCAACGAGGCAGCGGCATCGTCGACCCAGGTGATGGTCCCGGCTCCCTGCCGCTCAACACGGCGACGGACCGTGTCGAGCCATGTCTGGGCCGCGGTCGGGTCGCCCGGAAGCTGCGCATGATCGAGCTGAACGTGGAGTTCTCGCCGAACGGCAGGATCCGGGGCAAAGACGGGCGTATTCACGCCGGACGGCGTGACGCCGGCCGTCGCCGGGTCCGTGGCGACCGCATCGGCCGGGATCTTCGACAGGACCAGGCTCTCGAGATCGGCCTGGCTCATGACGGCGACGTTGACCGGCGGGTTGGCGCCAACCGCCCGATGGGCGGCATCGATCGGGCCGAGGATCAGGTCCGCGCCGACGATCGACACGATGCCCGATACCGGCAGGGATACGGAGCCGCCGCCGGGCAGCTGGAACGCGACCGTATCGCCCGGAACGGCCCCGAGGTTCGAGGCCAGGTCCCGGCTGATCGCGATGGCGCCCGGCGTCACGGAACCGGACGAAAGTCCGAACAGCCCGGTCGCCGAATTGAACGAGGAATCGAGCCCAAGAAGGACGCCGACGCTCGTCTGGGTCGCCGTCCCGGCCTTGTCCGTGGAGGCCGAGTTGAAGTGGGCGAGGTCGAACGTGGTCACGTTCCGGACCGCCGGGTCAGCTGTCACGATTGCGCGGGCGGCCGCGGCGTCCGCCCCTTGTCCGAGCACCACCTGGGCATCGACCGGAAGGTCGGCCAATGCCCGTCGGGTGACCGTGCTGCTGGATGCGGCACCGAACAGGAGGACGCTCGTGATCAGGGTCGAGGCGATCGTGACGCCAACGAGCGCGGCGAGCGATCGCCGGGGCTCCCGCAGCACGAGGCGAAGGGCGTGGCGAGGCAGATTCATGCTGGGACTCCAAGGGTCAGGCGCCCGTCGCGCATCTGGTAGTGGTGATCCGCCCGAGCGGCGCTCGCCGGATCGTGGGTAACGAGGACCAGGCTCGCGCCTCGCCGCCGAACGGCGTCGGTCAGCAACGCCAGCACATCGCCGGCGTTCTCCTCATCGAGACTGCCGGTCGGCTCATCCGCGAGGATCAGCGCCGGCTCATTGATCAGTGCCCTTGCCACGCCGACTCGTTGGCGTTCGCCGCCCGAGAGCTCGTCGATCCGGGCGCCATAGGCAGATCCAAGGCCGACCTCCTCGAGGGCAAGTCGTGCCCGGAACTCTCGAACACGTGGCGGCACCGCCGCCAGGGCAAGTGGCAAGGCGACGTTCTCGCCCGCATTGAGGCTGGGTATGAGCCCAAACGACTGGAACACGATCCCGATTTGGCCCTGTCGGAGCCGAGCGCGCTCGGTCCGGCTCAACCGCGAAAGTTCGTGGCCCATGACCTCAAGCGTGCCGGCGTCGGGCACTTCGAGTCCGGCACGCAGCCCGAGGAGGGTGGTCTTGCCGGACCCCGACGGTCCCACGATGGCG
>JANMNF010000315.1:0-1983 GCA_031373765.1 Chloroflexota bacterium | reverse complement strand
GTTATCTCAGCGCCGAGGCGTTCGACGCCGCAATCGACCCGGCCGCCATGACTCGTCCCGGCTCGGACTGAGTCGCGGTCGCGTGTACGGGCTGCGTGTCCTCGGGCGGGTAGTGCTCGGCCTCGGCCTTCTGCTGCTGGCCATCGGCGTCGTGCTGACCGGAGGCTCGGCGATCGCGGCGGGCGACTGGTGGCTCGCTCGCCAGCCATGGATCGGGATCGGACTCACAGCGCTCGTCCTGGGTCTGGCGGTCATCGGCGTGGTCGGTCTGCTGCTGAACGTCATCGAGCCAATCGGACGGGTCCGGATTCTGGCGATCCCACCCGCGTTGCTGGTCCTGGTCGTCTGGCTCGTGACCTATTTCGCTCCGCTCAGCGGCGCGTGTTGCAACCAGCCCGAGCGCGACATCGCCACGCTCCTGTACTCGATGCCACAGGCCCTGGGGCTCCTGATCGTCGGCACCCTTGCAATCCTGCTGCCGTTGGCCATCGCCCGGCGCCGGCTCGCCGATCGCAGGACGTAGCGCCTTGCCGACGCTCGAACGGCGCGGCGACCGAACCCTGATCGACTACTTCTTCGTCTTCGGCGGCATCGTCCGCGTGAACTCGATCCCCTTGGTCAGCCAGGCATCGACGCCGGCGTCATCGGCGGCGACCTCGGGCGGCATGACGACGTAGCGGCCCATCGAGCGGCCGGGCATCGGCTCGAAGGGATGCGCGCCGGGGAGTTCGAGGAGCGCGTCGCGGTCTGGTTCTGAGACCCGGACCCACCACTCATCTGCGAACAGGCCCGTTGCCATGTTGCCGTTGATCCAGGCGCAGCGGTACCCAAACATCGGCTTGATCAGCATGTCAGGCGCCGCGTGCCGGTCCAGGACCGCGTTGAACCGCTCGACCATCTCGGGCGAGGTCTTGGTGAACTTCGGCATCTCAGGCATCGTGTCCGCCCCCGGTCAGTGGCAGGTGCCGCTACTCGTGTCAGTGAATGTCCTGCCGGCGACGGGAATGAATGTGGACTCCCACGAGCCATCCGACAACGTCAATTTCAGCACGCCGAACGTGTTGTCATTGTGGACGACTGAATTCGCGATCGGCTTGCCGACGGCCCGCAGGCCCCGGCCCCCCGTGCCGACGATGATTTCGACGATGCCATTCGGATCGGCCTTGCCGGCCGGCGTCTGGGGATCGAACCGCTCGTAGTCGTGGTCGTGGCCGTTGATCACGAGCTCGGCACCGGCGTCGTAGAGCGCCTCCCAGATGGGCGTCATCGATACGAAGTTCCCGTGCTCGCCGGAGCTGAAGCGCGGGTGGTGCCAGATGGCAAGCGCGCACGCCATCGGGTTGGCGGTAAGGTCGGCGCGCAGCCATTGTTCCTGGGGCGATCCGGCCCGGCAGCCGCCGACGCTGTTGCAGTTGCTGTTGAGGATGTAGACGCGCCACGTACCGACCTGTCGTGCGTACCAGCCCTCGGATGGGTCGCCGGCAGCATTGCCGAAGTACCCGAAGTAGCCGACGGCGTTGGTCGTGAGGTAGTCGTGGTTGCCGCTCGCCGGCAGCGTCCGGCCGAGGAATTGGCCCCAGGTCGGTGCATAGCAATCGTGGAAGTTCGCCGCCGTTCCATCCCCGTACGCGTTGTCGCCGGCGGTGAAGACGGTCCCGTCGATCCCGGCGATCAGTGCAGCCGTGGCCGAATCGTCCGTCCCGGCGCAGGTCGCGATGTCACCGGCACCGACCAGGACCGCCGGACCCGGCGTCGGCGTCGGCGATGGGACGACCGGCGTGCTCGAGGGCCGGGCCGATTCGGTCGGGTCGGGGGTACCCGTCGGCGGCGGTTCGGGCACCGTCGACGCGATGGGTTGGCTCGAACAGCCGGCGATGAAGATCGCGGCCGCGAGAGCGACGAACCTGAGCGACGAGCGAGCTGCCGCTCCCGACCGTGATTGCACCCGCGAAGGCTACGGCATGACGCGGTTTCGGGTCAGCG
>JANMNF010000286.1:0-2303 GCA_031373765.1 Chloroflexota bacterium | reverse complement strand
GCATCCCCGATGAACTTCTCGACGGTGCCTCCGTACCGACCGATGACGTCGCGAGCGATATCGAAATAGCGGGTCAGGACCTCGCGGACGTCTTCCGCGTCCTTTTCCTCGGCGAATGGCGTGAACCCAACGAGGTCCGCGAACAGCACCGAGACCAGGCGTCGTTCAGCCGTCGCCTGATCGGACCGGGCATCGCTGCCCCGTGGCCCTGTCCCGCCGGGCGCACCCGCCGCACCCGCCGCAGCCGCCCGGCCACCATCCAGCCGAGTCGCGCATTCGCTGCAGAATTTGGCACCGGGCGGATTGATCGTTCCGCAGCTCGGGCAGCCGGCGGCGAGCGTCGTTCCGCATTCCATGCAGAACTTCGCATCGGCGCGGTTCTCGGTGGCGCAGTTGGAACAGATCACGGGGCGGGTGCCTCTGGTGGAGGACCGCGTAACCTCGACGCGGAGGGCGAGCATACGATGTCCACGGGACGGCAGATACCCAGATCACGTCAGTTACTGCCCGCGACCTCACGACGGGCCCACGCGTACAGCGCGTCGTAGACCGGGAGTTCGAGCTCCAGTTGACGCTGATCATCAACCTCGAGCAGGGAGAAGCCATCCGCGATGGCCTGGAGCCCTGCCGACTGCGGCGTGGCATCCGCATCTTCGGAAACATCGGCGCCGTGGACGACGCGCGCCATCAACGCGAGCGCTGGGTCGCTGCCGAGCGCGTTGTCCTCGATCAGGACCTCGAAGGAGCACAGGCCATCTCGATGGGTATACCGAGCGCCGGGAGCATCGAAGCTGGTGGCCCCGGTGCGCGTTGCATAGGCGAGGACCTCGTCACGCGGCACGTACACGATCTCTGCGTCCGGGTCGATGAACTTCCGGATGAGCCACGGGCATGCGATCCGGTCCGTCTTCGGGTGTTCGCGAGTAACCCACTGCATGACATCAGCCCTCAATCGGTGACCCGCGCGGGCAGGCCTGATCAGGAGTATGCAGCGCGCGGAACTACCGGTTCGAGGTGGTGATCTCGATGATCTCGTTGCCGTAACGCGCGAGGCGTGACGGGCCCATGCCCTTCATCCGGCGCAGGGCCGGAATCGTGGTTGGCCGTTGCGCGGCGATGTCGATCAGCAAAGTGTCCGGCGCGATCACGTAGGCCGGGACGCCGTCGGAGCGCGCAGCCGTGAGGCGCCACTCGACGAGTGCGTTCATCAACGGGCTGTCCTCATCGCGAGCGCGACGCGTTGCGCCGGCATTCATCGGAGCGCCCGGAATGATGTTCACGCGGCCGGGCACGCTCGCTCGACCCTCGAGCGCGGCAAGGAATCGGCTCGGGCGGCGGCGCGCGTCACGTTTCTCCGCCCAGGACAGCTCGAGATGCCGACGCGCACGGGTCAGTCCGACGTACAGCAACCGGCGTTCCTCGGCAATCTCGTGCTCCGTATTGGCCTGGCGGATGGGCAGCGTCCCCTCTTCGAGCTGCGGGAGGAACACGGCGTCCCATTCGAGGCCCTTGGCGCGGTGGTAGGTCAGCAGGTTCACGCCGTCCGCGGAACCCTCTGCCTCGGCAGTGGCGCGTCCGGAGAATTCGGCCAACAAGCCGGCCGGGTTGATGGAGGGGTCCGCGACCGCGGCCTCTTGCGCAAGCTCGATCACGAGCGCGAGCGACGCCGTTCGCTCCCGGGCCGCCGGCCCGCCGCTGTCGTCACCGGCGAGGTAGCCCATCTCCGTGATCAGCCGCTCTTCCACGAGGTGGGCGAGCATCGGCCCAACCGCGGTTTCCGGGATCTTCTTCAGCAGCCGCAGTGCCTCGCGGACCTCCTGGCGTTCGAAGAACCGCTGACCGCGGACCCGGAACGGGATGCGCGCCTTGGTCAGCGCCGCCTCGATGGGCGGGATCTGGGCGTTGATCCGGACGAGAATCGCGATCTCGGCAGCCTGGGTCATGCCAGTGCGCAGGGCTCCGGCCGCCTCTGGGTCTCCCACCAGCCCACGGATCGCGTCCACGATGGCCGCCAGCTCCGCGTCGCCGTCCGCAAATCCCCGGATCGAAGGCGCCTGTCCGGCGGGCACAGTGGCAACGAGCTGCTTTCGACGACCCTCGGACGCGAGGAGCTTATTGGCGAGGGACAGGATCTCGGGCGAGGATCGGTAATTGCGTGACAAGGTGATCTCGCGGGCGCCCGGATGGCGCGCCGTGAACTCGGTCAGGTAGTCCGAGGTCGCGCCCGTGAACGTGTAGATCGTCTGGTCCTCGTCCCCCACGACACACAGGTCATCCCGATCGCCCAGCCACAGCTCCAGCAG
>JANMNF010000243.1:0-11368 GCA_031373765.1 Chloroflexota bacterium | reverse complement strand
CGTCGATTGAAGATGTACCCAAGGGCGAGGGCGACCGGGACGCGTGCGCCGGCGGCCACGATCGCAATTCCGAAGGCCACGCCGAAGGTATCGCCGCTCTGGTCGAGGATGTGGACGAATGCAAACAGCGCCGCCGCGCGGATGATCGCCGATCGTGGGCCGGACATCCGAAGCCACGCGGTCTGGACGAAGCCACGGAAGAAGATTTCCTCGTATACGGGCGCGATGATCGCTCCGGCGAGCAGATTCGCGACGAGGCCCGTCGACGATCCTGTCGGCGGGAGAGGTGAGGCCGGCTGCTGGCCAATGATGCTGACCAGAAGGGCAACGGCGATCCCCGTGACGAGGATGACCGGGCCGGCAATGAGGGCCCCGTACACGAAATCTGCGAGCGCCTGGCGATCGGGTCTGCGGAGCCCCATCTCGGCCCAGGTCAGCGCCTCCGCGCCCACCACCATGATCCGCAGGATGAGCAAGACCACGATCGCCTGAAGTCCGATGCCGACGAACGTCAGTGCCGGGCCTTCGATCTGGACCTTGAGGACCTGGAGCGGAGTCAGGACGACGATCGCGGCGAGATACCAGCCGACAACGACGGCGAGGAACGTGAGGATCGGCGACGGACCGGCATAGGCGGCTCCGCCAGCGCGGCGTTCAATCGCCTGCGAGCCTCCGAGGAGCACCAGCGCGACCAGCAGGACCACCATGCCGAGCACGAACAGGACCACGCCCGCGATGGTGGTACCGGCCAGCAGGCCGATGAACGTCGCCCCGGCACCCGTCAGCGCGGCGATCCAGCCGCCAACGAAGAGGCCGGGCGCCCTGCGGCCCTCGATCGTGAACCGGAACAGGCTCATCACGGCCGATGAAGCCGTGCCGGCGGGAAGGGCGCTCGCAGCGTCGGCCCTCAACGGGTCCGCGGGGTTCGCGGCTTCTTGGCTCATCGGTGAGGGCACTGGCTGGTCGGCGCCCGCGTCAAACTCGCCGGTCTGGATGTCCTCGTTATTCGAGGATTCGGGCCCGGGTCCGGTCAAGATTCGGCGAGCGAATCGCCCGATCGGGACCGAACGGCGCGAGCCGCGGCCGACCGAGCCGACGCCGGTCGGATCGCGGCCGGGCGACTCGCGGAGCGCACCGCGGCGGTGGCGTCACCCGCGCCGAGCGCCTCGCGAGCCGGCGTCGAGACCGAGCCGGCCACGATCTCCGGTCGCTCGAAATCCCGGCCACACCAGGCACACAGGGACCAGTCGAGGCCAACGAGCTTCGAACAGTTCGGGCAGACACGGTTGAGCCGGGTCCGACAGGTCGGGCAGATGATCCATTCGTCGTGGACGGTCCGGTCGCAGGTCGGGCAGTGTCGAACCGCCTCGATCTCCGCCAGCATCGCCTCTTCGGCGAGGTTCCGTTCATAAATCTCGCCGATCCGTTCCTGCGGTCGGACGATCCGGTACGCGAACACGGCCAGCGGGAAGAGCAGCGGCGTAAAGACGATGACGAAGGCGGCCGCGAGGTACGGCGCAATCGGGTTCTCGGATCGGAGTTGCATGTCGCGGAAGGCCCAGTAGGCGGCGGCAAGCCACAGGACGACCCAGTAGATCGCGATGATCTGGAAGCCGAACCGGATGACCGGGTTGTCGAAAATGGAGCCGATCGCGCTGCCGATGGTCCCGAGAATCTCTTCCATCCGGTGAGCGTGAGCCTCCCTGACTGGTGGTGCGCCGACGATGCCGCTGCGAGGACCGGGGCAGTGTACCAGCGTCGATCCGGCCGGCTGGAAGGTGCAGCACGCCGCGCGGGCGTGCCTGCCTCGGACGTCGGACTACTCGGAAGCGTGACGCTCGTGTGCCGGCGTGCGGCTAGCCACTGCCCCTGCCCACGCGAGCGAGGCAAAGACGCCGGCCACGAGCGAGCCAAAGCCGCGGGCCACGAGCGAGGCGGCCCTTCCTGCCATATCGACACCCCTGGACGCCACGGCATGCTATCTGGCCCGATTCCGCCCGATTCCGGCCGAGCCGATCTCGTGGTCGAGGTTGGTCGTGCTCAGCCGCGTGCCATGCGACTCGGGTCTCCCGGGCAGATTGCCCTTGAGCGGGGGCCTGAGCGTGCCAGAGCGTCCGGGGATGTCGAAGTGGCAGGAAATTGATGTCGGCGCCGCAACCCAGCGCCGGGTCAGGCCGCAGGTGCCTTGCCGGCCCTCGGAGCAACCGCCACGGTCCCGCCGACGATCAGGACCACCGCCGCGGCAGCACCGACGATCGAACCGAACACCGCCCCGAAATCACCGAAGATATATGGCCACAGCAGGCCAAGAAACAGCGATCCGCCGATGAGCGGCAGCACGGCGGCCCGGATCCAGGGGGGAACGCCGTTGGGCAGGATTGCGAGGATCACGGTCGCGACGAGGATCGCCAGGATCGGCAGGTTGGCGAGGCTCGACAGGCCCCAACTGCTGGTGTAGTCCACGATGCCTGGGGCCCACGGCAGGAGAAAGCTGAAGGCCGCGACCGCACTTCCCACCATCACCAGCCATTCCGACAGGCTGTTCGGCGCATCAAATGGGAGGTCGGCGAACAGCGGCGCTTCGCCGGGCCGCGGTGCCGAAGCGACATCTGCCGGCCTCGGCTCCGCCACACCGCTCCGGCCAGGCGCCGAGGGGTTGCCGGCCGAACCAGAGATCATCACGTGCGAGGAGCCGGCACCGCCCTCGACCATGGTTGGATCGCCGGACCCAGACTCGGGCGTTCCCGCGAGGGGCATCGTGCCCGCCAGGGGCATCGTGCCCGCCAGGGGCATGGCCATCGGCGTGGCGGGTACTGCGGACGACGCGGCGCCCGGGGCAGGAGACACCGGGGCGGAGCCCTGGTGGACGGCCGATGGGCTGAGATACGAGCCGGGCAGTTTGAGCGGCGGCACGATTCCGCCTGACGCAAGGCCGTCGGCCGCTTCAACTTCCGTTATGCCATCGGAGCTCCGAGCCGCCACCGCGTCTGCGTGCGTTTCGGGCGCGGCGATGTCGACGAATACGCCGCAGGCGGGACATGTCAGGCTGCCCGGCTGGACGGGTCGGCCGCACGACCAGCAGGGAACCGGGCCACCTGTCATCAGAACTCCCCCTGCACGCCAATGCGCACGCGTGTGCGTGGCTCTCAGGGTGCCAGATGTGGCGACCTTCGGGAAGCCTCCATCGGTACCTACCCGATCGGACGTTGCGGTCTGGGTTGGCGCTGCGGGCTGCGTACGCTCTGCCGCCCGTTCGAGCGCTGCAGACCCGCCTCCGCCCGTGGATCAGACCGACGAATCCGTCGCCTGGGTCGGCCCAGATGGTTGGCGCCGGCCGATCTCGAATGTCCAGGCCGCGGATCGCCACGCCGCTGCGACCGCGAGAAGGATGGTGGTCGCGATCCAGCTGACCGACAGGAAGCCGAGTGCCACGCCGTGCTCGAGGACGGTTCCCCCGTCGAGGATCACGATGCGCGCGTGCTCGAATGCGAGGCCGATGGCCAGATCACCGCCGATGACCGCAAGCAGCAGCGTCGCGCTCGTGACGACCAGGACGAGGAGTCCCGTCGGGCGCACCAGCCCCACCACGCCATCGAGGAGTGATCGGGCGATCCCGGCGCCCCACGCCAGTCGACGCTCGGCGATGCCGCCGACGCCCTCGCCGATGACCCAGGCTGCGACGATGGCGCCGACGTTGAGGGGCACCTGCAGGATGACCCGGATCGCCACGGGGACCGTCGGGTCGCCGGGCCGAATGAGCTGACCGTAGGCGGCATCCACGACGGCGACCAGGCCCACGGCCATGGCCACTGCGGTCGGAACGTGGGCGAGCCAGCGGACCGCAACGGCGCGCCAGAGCCCGCCGGCCATCGGTTGGATTCGATCCTCGAGATCGTCTTCAGCCGCCGCGTCCCGGATGAGGGCGAGGTCGATCGCCGCGCCGACAACACCGGATAGTACGAACCAGACGAGCGTCATCGCAATCATCGACCCAACGAGGATGAGGAACGGGACCGATGGGCCACCGAACACGAACCCCACGAGGGTTGGACCCAGCGCGTTCGCGAGCGCCGCAGTGCTCGGAAGCGGGATCAGCGGCAGCAGCACGAGGACCAGGCCCCCGCGAGCCAGAAACGCGGCAAGCGCCAGGACCCACCAGCGCGGATGCGATAGCACGGCAAGCAGCGAGAGACCGAGCCCTGAAGCAGCCGACATCGGCGGGTGGTTGTTCGTGGCGGTGGTTACGGGGCTGGCGTCGAACCGGCGAGCGCGTCGAGCTGCGCGAGTGCCTGGCGGACGAGTTCGATCTCGCGGCCATAGGCCGCAAAGTCGCCGTTGCGCAGGGCGGCCTGTGCGAGCTCGAAATGAGCGTTTGCGTAGGCGATGAGCCCGGCGACATCTGCCGGGATCCCCGGCCCAGCCGTCGGCGTTGGCGTTCCGCCGGGGGTCGGCGTCGGGCCCGTGGAAGGCGCGGGAGTCGGTGACGGACTGGCACCTATGAGCTGATCAAGGGCCTCGGCCAGCGTCTCGCCCCAGACCACCGAGGTGGGCGATGCGACCACGATGCGCTGGAATTCCGGGAACGACGACGAGGTCGACTGGAGGTACACCGGCTGGAGATAGATCAGCGTGTCGCCGACCGGGACCACGATGAGGTTTCCGCGTACGACCTTGCTCCCGGACTGATTCCAGAGCGTTATCTGGGCGGAGATTGTCGGGTCCTGATCGATCCGAGCCTCGATCTGAGCTGGCCCGAAGACCGTCGTGTCGGACCGGAATCGGTAGAACCGGACGCCACTGTAGTTGGGGGAGTCATTCCGGGCAGCCACCCAGGCGATCATGTTCGGCCGGCCGACCGGCACCATCGGCTGGAGCAGCAGGAATTCCGGATCCGCCTCACCCGGCATGCGCATGATCACGTAGTAGGCCTCGGACGGCAGGCTCTGGTCATTGATCTTGCCTTCCGGTACCGTCCACCGATCCTGCCCACCGAAGAACGTCTCGTTGTTCGTCACGTGGTAGCGACCGAATACGGCGGTCTGGATGTTGAACAGGTCTTCGGGCACGCGGAGGTGCGCCTTGAGGTCCAGCGGCATGTCGGACAGGGGTTTGAACATCGTCGGGAAAACGCCGGCCCATGCCTGCACGATCGGGTCGGTCGGATCGGCGATGTAGAAGGTCATCGTGCCGTCGTATGCGTCCATCACGACCTTGACGCTGTTTCGGATGTAGTTCAGCGAAACCGGCGGCAGTCCCGTCGCTCCGAGTTCGGCCGGATTGAACGGCTGGGCGTTCGGGAATCGGTCCGAGGTCGTGAACGCGTCCTGGACATAGACGAGCCGCCCGGCGTCGGTCACCACGACGTAGGGGTCCTTGTCGTACGACAGGAACGGGGCGATCAACTGAAGTCGATCGTTGAGCGCACGATGCATCAACAGTTGGCTGTCGGCCGTCACCTGGTCGCTGATGAAGAGGTTCAGATCGCGGAACCGAAGGGCGTAGAGGAGGCGCGAAAGGGTGGTGTCGAGCCGGATGCCCGTTGCGCCGGTCCAGCGCGTCTGGACATCGGTCTCGGCACCCGCCGAGTTGTCGCCCTGTGGGTAGTCGAACTCCGACTGCCTGGCGCCAACGATCACGTAGTCGGAGAGGGACTCTCCGAAATAAATCCGCGGCTCCGTGACGCTCGGCGCGCCGCCGCTCGAGACCGGCGGGAGGTCCTTGACCAGGAGGAGCGGCTGGCCCTCCCGGGTCACTTCGTTGACGGGCACCATCGCGATACCGATGCCGTGGGTGTAGATGATCCGCTGGTTCACCCAACCGCTGGCCGTATCGGTGGCGGCCAGGTTCAGCTCGCGTGCCGACAGCATCACCTGGCGTTCGTTGCCATCGATGTTGTAGCGGTCGGTGTCGACGTCGATGAAGTCGTAATAGCGCCGGACGGTCTGCAGCTGGTCGAGGGTATCGCCGAGCGGGCGGTAATCCCACAGGCGCGCGTTGGCGAAGGTGGCCGATTCGCTGTCGATCTGGGCCTGGGTCAAGGGCGCCGAGCCGTTGTAGCTGCGCTCCTCCCAGGCATCGAGACCATAGGCCCGCCGAGTCATCGCGATGTTGTTGCCGATGTAGGACTGCTCAAGGTTGTACTGGTCCGGCAGAACCACAAAGCGCTGAATGACCTCGGGGTACAACCGGCCGACGAACAACGACGCAAGGAACCAGGTTGCGATGGTTACGCCGAGCGGCCACGTCCAGCGGGTGAACGCGGCACCGACCAGGAAGGCCGCGGCAAACGCTGAGATGCCGGTCAGGAGGTCATAGGCGAGGAACTGGGCGTGCTGGTCCGTATAGCTCACCCCGGTGGCAACACCACGGACTGAGTACACAAGCTCGTACTTGTCGAGCTGGTAGCCGACGGCCACCGACACGAGATACAGGGCGGCGAGGGCGGCGAGGTGGATGCGCACCGGGGACGGCAGCGAGAACCCGGAACGAGTGAGGCCGGCGAGATATCGGGCTCCAGCGACGCCGAAGGCACCCAGCACGACGATGTTGAAGACCGTCTGGAGCGTTCGGAGGAACGGAAGGTCGAACAGGAACCAGGAGACGTTGCGGCCGAAGATCGGATCGACGCTCGGTGCACCACCGGCGGCCACGAACGGGACCCGATGGATCCATAGCAGGATCGTGTCCCAGGATGCCGCGGCCGCTCCACCGATGATCAGGGCCGCGAGGATCGACAGGCCGGCCAGAACGATGGTGGCGAGGGGCGAGAGATCGGGCATCGGAATCGGCTCGGCGTTGACCGGCCTCGGCATGCCCATGCGATCCCGGGGGTCGCCGGCGGCGCTGACCTCGCTCAAGCGCTGGAGCACATCACCGAAGGATGCCGGGGTGCCATCGCCCGGCGGGGCAAGGCGATTTGCCAGCCACAGATTGCCGAGAAGGATCAGGAGGGTCGCGGCGGCGCCGACTACGAACAGGATGAGTGTCGCCCAGATCCGGGTCCAGAACACGGCATCGAAGTGGACGCTCTGATACCAGATCGAATCGGTCCAGAACTCCAGGACACCGGCCCCAAAGAGGAGCACGACGACGAAGATGCCCGCCACGATGCCGAGGCGACCACTCAGCGGATTGGCCGGGGGTGCCGGTCGTCGGTCGTTGGCGGAGCGGGGCCCTCGGGGGCTTCGGCCGTCCAGCCCGGTTGGCGGACGGAAGGGGTCGTTTCGGTCATCCATGTTCCGGGCAGTCTACGACGGGGGGCCGGAATCGCCCGCCGACGCGCTTTCAGCCTGACCATCAAACCGAAGCCGATGTCCGGTTTCAGGGTCGTCCGAGGCCCTCGACGGCGCGGCGAAAGGCGGTAAGGACTTCCTGAGCGAGTACGTTCGGGAGCATCGTCGCCGCGCGTGCCGGCTCGAATTGGAAGCCGGCACGGATCGCCAGCGGGCAACGCCATGGTCGCTCGGGATCGTCTGGTGGAGCCAGCAAACCCAGTCGAATCGAGAGCCTGCCCGCGTCCTCCAGGATCATGCCGGACAGGCCTCCGGCAAGGGACGGGCCGAGGCGCGCGAGCGGCGGGTCCGGAGGTGGTCCACCTGCGGGCGCCACGTCGCGGAAGCTCACGACCCCCTCGTCGTCCTGGACCCAGAGCACGCCCAACCACCATTCGTCGGGACCGGTGGACGGGCGGCTCATACCGGCCCGAAACACGCGGTCCGCGATTCGGAATTCCTGCTCACGCAGGTATGAGGGGCCGGGCGAAGGGAGTCGGTCAGGCACCTGCGGAGGATAGCGACGCCCAGCCGAAACAGCCCGAGAGGCATGAGCTCTGATGGATTGGTATGAGCCTCGCCGGGCCTGGCGCCAGCCGCGTGCTACGCCACGTGCCGCGAGTCAGACCGGGCTGTCGCCCTCGACCGGCGGATTGTCGGCCGGCGCGTCGGCGGGTACAGAGGAGTCGTCCGAGGCTGCCATCGGCTCCGCGGCCGGGAGCGCTCCGGGTTCCAGCGCGAGCTCCGTTGCCCATTCGGCGCGCTCGGCTTCGACACGGGCCTCGATGGCGGCGATCTCCATCCTGATCATTTCGCGCCGGACCGCGTCATCTGGCGGGCTGACTTCGCGCTGTGCTTCTGGCGCAACGACCTCGTCCGGGTACGAGCCCGAGAGCCAGCCCATGAGGCCGGATTGCCGCGGGGGCGCCTTCCGCGAACTGAGGACCGCATCAAGGTCGACCTTCGTGACGCCTGGGACCTCGGCGGCGGTCTCTTCACGAAGTTGAGCGTTGCAGGACGGACATCGAGCAGCATCAACGGCGTCCAGCGTGGCGGAACACCACGGGCAGTGCGGCATGTTGGCGGGAGCGAGCGTGTCCTCGCCCCGTACCTGGTCGGCCATCCCGCTCACTTTAGCGCGCACGATAGCCGGACGAATAGCCCAGATGTCCTGCCCCGATCGGTGGTTCCCGCCACGACAGCCACTTGCAATCGTTCCGATGGCGCGCGACGCTTGGGGCACCGTGACGTACTCGATCGTGGCGTTCGACCCTGAAACCGGTGAGCTGGGCGTGGCCGTCCAGTCCCGGTGGCTCGCCGCCGGATCGGTGGTGCCATGGGCGCGACCCGGCGTCGGCGCTGTCGCGACGCAATCGTTTGTGGACGCCCGCTACGGGCATGCCGGGATCGAACTCCTCGCAGCCGGGCAGTCACCGGGAACAACCCTCGCGGAACTTCTCGCGGCCGATCCCGATCCAGGCGTGCGGCAGGTCGGCATCGTCGACGTCACGGGCCGGACAGCGGCGCATACCGGATCCGCGTGTGTGCCGGCGGCGGGCCACATCGCGGGGACCGGCGTCACCGTCCAGGCCAACATGATGGAACGGGCCACGGTCTGGCCCGCGATGCTCTCCGCCTATGAGCACGCGGGCGGCGACCTCACGGATCGCCTGCTCGCGGCGCTCCGAGCCGCCGAGGACGAGGGCGGTGACGTTCGCGGGCGGCAATCCGCAGGCATCCTGGTCGTGCCGGGCAACGCCGATGCCAAACCGTGGGACGTCCGGTTCAACGTTCGAATCGACGACCATCGAGACCCGCTGGGAGAGCTCGAACGACTTGTGTTCTCGGCGCGAGCCTATGAAGCCCTCGATGAAGCGTTCGAGGCCCTCGCAGTCGGCGAGGTCGAGGCTGCCGCTGCGTTCACCGATCGGGCTGCTGCCCTGGCTCCCGATGACGACCAGATCCGCCTGTGGCAAGCGGTCATGGCGTTCGAGGCTGGCGACGAGACGCGGGGTCGAAAGCTGTATCGGTCGGCCCTCGCCGTGGAGCCGAGGGCGGGCGAACACCTTCGGCGCTTCGCTGCAGCTGGTCAACTCCCTGGCCGCGAGCGGCTTGTCGAGGCACTGACGCGCGACGACTGACGCCCCGACCGTCTACTCCCACTCGATGGTGGCCGGAGGCTTGGAGCTGATGTCGTAGACGACGCGGTTCACGCCCGGGACCTCGTTGACGATGCGAGATGAGATCTTGCCGAGGACGTCGTACGGCAGCTTGGCCCAGTCGGCGGTCATCCCGTCCTCCGACGTCACGGCGCGGATCGCGACGACGTTGGCGTAGGTCCGACCGTCGCCCATGACCCCGACGCTCATGACCGGCGTCAGGATCGCGAAGGACTGCCATACGCTCCGATACAGACCCGCGGCCTTGATCTCGTCGATCACGATCCAGTCCGCATCGCGCAGGGTGTCGAGCCGCTCGGCCGTCACCTCGCCGATGATCCGGATGGCGAGACCCGGGCCCGGGAAGGGCTGGCGCTGGACCATGGCGTCGGGCAGGCCGAGCTCCGCACCGACTAAGCGAACCTCGTCCTTGAACAGGTAGCGAAGCGGTTCGATGAGCTTGAACCGCAGGTCCGCCGGGAGCCCGCCGACGTTGTGGTGGGTCTTGATCTTCTGCGCCGTCTTGGTCTCGCTGGTCGCGCTCTCGATGACATCCGGATAGAGGGTGCCCTGGGTCAGGAAATCGATCTGGCCAAGCTTCGCGGCCTCCTCCTCGAAGACCCGGATGAACTCGTCGCCGATGATCTTCCGCTTCTGCTCGGGGTCCTCGACGCCCGCCAGCCGGGCCAGGAACCGCTGCCGCGCATCGACCATCACGAGGCGCATCCCGAGGTGCTGTTCGAAGGTCGCCCGAAGGAGCTCAGACTCCTTCTTGCGCATGAGCCCGTGATCGACGTAGATGCAGGTCAGCCGATCCCCGACCGCGCGATGGACCAGCGCGGCGGCAACCGCCGAATCCACGCCCCCGGACAGCGCGCAGATGACAAGTCCATCCGAACCGACCGATCGAGCGTGGTCATCGACCCGTTGCCGGATCTCCGCGACCGTCGATTCGATGAAGTTGGCGGGCGTCCAGGTCGGGCTGGCACCGGCAATGCCGACCACGAAGTTCCGGAGGATGTCCCGCCCGCGCGGCGTGTGGACCACCTCTGGGTGGAACTGGATGCCGTAGAGGTTGCGCGAGGCGTCAACGAGACCCGCGTAGGGCGTCGAGCCAGACTGCGCCGTCGAACTGAACCCCTCGGGCAGTCGGGTGATCGAGTCGCCGTGGCTCATCCAGACCGGCTGCTCTCGCTCGATGCCTGCGAAGAGCGGGTCGTCGGCCGTGATGGAAACCGTGGCCGGGCCGTACTCGCGGTGTGTGGTGGCCAGGACGTCCCCGCCCAGCTCCAGGGCCATCAACTGGGCGCCATAGCAGATGCCGAGGACGGGAATGCGGCCACTCCAGACGGCCGGGTCCGGCTTCGGCGCACCTTCGTCATAGACGGACATGGGGCCGCCCGACAGGATGATGGCTGTCGCCCCGCGCGCTTCGATCTCGGCCATCGGCGTGTCGTGAGGCAGGAGTTCCGAATACACGTTGAGCTCGCGAACGCGTCGCGCGATCAACTGGGCGAACTGGCTCCCGAAATCCAGGATGACCACGCTCCCGTGATCGCTGGTGGCCGGGCGATCCGCAGCGGCGCGATCCGGACCCGGGGCGTTGAGCGCGGTTTCAAGGTACGCCTCGACCTCGGCGTCATCCGGGGCGAGGACGCGATGGCCGGCATTCGCCGCCTCGCCATGGACCGTCTTACCCTTGTCCGCCACGCTCGATGCGACCCTCCATTGCCCGCCCGCCGAGAGGTTCCTCGTCGTCCCGACGAGTGTACTGGCCCGGCGGGATACTCTTCCGACGATGGCCACGAAACGCTTCCCGATCCGCATTGGCGCCCGCTCGCGAGGCTTCGTCCGCATCCTGTTCGGTGCGACACCGGAGACCGCGTGGGCCGAGGTCGATGGCGACGGACTCAAGGCACGGTTCGGGCGATTCGCGTT
>JANMNF010000053.1:0-4361 GCA_031373765.1 Chloroflexota bacterium | reverse complement strand
CCTCTCGCCCCGACCAAACTGACCCTGTTTCGCCCTCAGAACCCACTCTTCTGAGGGCGGGTCCGGGTCCTAAGGGTTTTGCCCCGATCACCTTGACCCTGGCGCCCCGGCGCTGTCGAAGAACCGCTGGCCCAACCACAGTGCCACGTTGACGAGGGCGATCATCACCGGGACCTCGACGAGCGGGCCGATGACCGCGGCGAACGCCTCCCCGCTGGTGATTCCGAAGGTCGCCACCGCGACCGCGATCGCGAGTTCGAAGTTGTTCGAGGCGGCTGTGAACGAGAGCGAGACCGTCTGCCCGTACGTGGCCCTGGCCCGCAGGCCCATCCAGAACGTCACCAGGAACATAACGACGAAGTAGATGAGCTGCGGGATCGCGATCCGCACGACGTCGAGCGGCAAGGCCACGATGTTCTCGCCCTTGAGCGAGAACATCACCACGATCGTGAATAGGAGCGCGACGAGCGTGATCGGGCTGATCCGCGGGATGAACACGCCCTCATACCAGTCCCGGCCCTTGCGGCGAATCAGGACGACCCGGGTGAGGAACCCCGCGATGAACGGGATGCCCAGGTAGATGAACACGCTCTGCGCGATCTGGACGATCGTGATGTCCACGGCTAGTCCCGGCAGCCCGATCCAGGTCGGGAGCACGGTGATGAACACGTAGGCGAAGACCGAATAGAACAGGACCTGGAAGATCGAGTTGAAGGCCACCAGTCCCGCGGCGTACTCGGGGTCGCCGCGGGCGAGGTCGTTCCAGACGATGACCATCGCGATGCACCGCGCGAGGCCGATCAGGATCAGCCCGGCCATGTACTCGGGGTAGTCGCGCAGGAACAACACGGCCAGGGCGAACATCAGCAGCGGGCCGATGATCCAGTTCTGGACCAGCGAGAGTGCCAGGATCTTGACGTCCCGGAAGACCCGCCCGATCTCCTCGTAGCGGACCTTGGCGAGCGGCGGGTACATCATGAGGATCAGGCCGATCGCGATCGGGATCGAGGTCGTGCCCACGGACAAACGGTCGAGCAGCGGCACCACTCCCGGGACGAGCACGCCGAGCACGATGCCGCCCGCCATCGCCGCGAAGATCCAGACCGTGAGGTAGCGGTCGAGGAGCTTCAGGCGGCGGGCTGGAGCGGTGGGGGAGGTGGCAGCGGGCGCGGTCAAGGATGTCCTCTGGGCTACGGGAGGCAGGTCGAGCATGGGGGGCGGCGCAGGTGCGCGCCGGGGCCGTCGGTCATGTCGGCCTACCCGGCGGTTACCCGCCGCGGGGGCCGCCCGGCCGTCCGGAGCGCGATCTCGACGAACGGACGGAGCCGGACCGAGACCTCGGTCGCCGTGCGGCGGAAGGCGGCCATCTTCTCCTCGTCGGTGCCCTCGACCTCAGACGGGTCGTCGAGCCCCCAGTGGAGCGAGTTCACGGCTCCGGGGAACACCGGGCACGCCTGGCGGGCGCGGTCGCAGACCGTGATGACGTAGTCCCACGGCTGGTCGACGAACTCGGTCAAAACCTTACTGCGCGCCCCGGCCCAGTCGACCCCGATCTCCGCCAGAGCGCGGACGGCATACGGGTTGACGCGCGTCTGCTCGGTGCCTGCGGAACGCACGTAGAAGTCATCCCCGCCGTTCCGGCCGAGGAGGGCCTCGGCGATCTGGCTGCGGACGCTGTTGTGGGTGCAGAGGAAGAGCACGCGGATGGGCTGGTCGTCGGGCACGGGGTCGGTCCTCCTGGCGCGGCTGGCAGCCGCGATCGTCATCTCGAGATCGATGAGCTCGCCCTCGAGCCGGTCGAGGTCGCGCCGCTGGCGGTCGATGGCGGCGCGCTGCTGCGCGAGCAGGGGTGCGAGGTCGAGGTCGACCGCGCCCTGCTCGAGGCACAGCCGCGCCAGCCGCCCGGCGTCCTCGGGCCCGAGGCCGATCCTGCGCAGGGCCACGACCAGCCGTAGGCGGGCGAGGTCCGTGTCGTCGTACTCCCGGTAGCCGTTGCCGGATCGCTCCGGAGCCGGAATCACGCCGACCTGTTCGTACCAGCGGGCAGCGGAGGGGGCGATCCCGACGCGACGGGCGAGCTCAGCGATGCGCATGACGGGAGCGTAGACCATCAAGTCACTTGAAGGTCAAGTGACTGATGTGCTTCTCTAGGGATCACCACGGCTATCAGTCCGCAGGGACCGAATCCCCGGGCTCCGGCAGCCGCGGTGCCAGGATCCACACGAGCTGGGCCGTCGTCGTCGCTCCCACCTTGGACCGAGCGCTCGCCAGGTGGTGCTTCACGGTCGAGTGCGACAGGCCGAGGCGGTGGGCGGCCGCTTTCTCCGACCCGGCGACGAGCACAGCGGCGACGACGCCGACCTCGCGGTCGGTCGCGCGTCCGACGGGGCGGCGGGACGGCCGACGTGTCATGCGCTCCTGAGCCAGTCCCAGGGCTCTGGCGGCTCGGCGAGCCGCATCGTGATCGGAAGGTCGTTGGTGGCGGGGCTATCCCTCTCGCCCCGACCAAACCGGTTTCGGCCCTGCTGTACCGATGCACGCGGGTCAAGTGCCCGGCACCCGAACAGTTGAGTGCTCATCCGATCGCGTCGATGGTGCCATTCGGCGGTGTCGCGGTCGTTTCGCATCAGGGCCGACGAGGCGCCCAGCGCTGTTGCCCGGGCGTGTCCGTCGCCACCGGTCGCCGCCTCCAGTGAGGTAGCGTTGCGACATGCCCGGTGACCTGCTGGCTCCCGACCTGCGATCCCTCGTCGACGCACCGTCGCCGGCGACCCTGACGCTGTACCGCGAGGACGGCGAGGCCATCACTTCGCCGGTGTGGTTCCGTCTCGATGGAGTGGCCTTCGAGGTGGTCGTGGCCGCGACGGACCGCAAGCTCGAGCATCTACGACGGGATCCGCGCTGCGTGCTGCTCATCTTCGAGGCCGTCCGGCCCTTCCGTGGGATCCAGGTCCGGGCGAATGCGTCGATAGCGCCCGACGAGGGGGCACGGGTGCGGCTCGCGATCGCGTCGCGATACCTCGGACCCGACGGCGGACGCGCCTATGCCGATCTCGAGCGGCGGCCGCCCGGGTTCGTGATCCGGCTCCCGGTTGCCGGCGCGCGGACCTGGGACCTCGCAGACAAGCTGCCCTGACCTTCCGTGCCGGCTGTCATCCGGGCGGCCACGTTCTCGGCGAGGCGAGCACCCTGCGACATCACAGGCGTCGACCGATCACGCCCTCCGATCCGTTCGGCTCCGAGCCGAAGGGTCGCCAGGTGCCGCCGATTCGGAGTAGACACGGAACACGTCATGTGCGTGGCATCGACCCGGAAGCGATCACCGAGATCGAGCCGCCCCTCCCGTCTGTGGCGCATATCCCTCGGTATTGACCGATCTGTCACTGGTACCCAACGTCGGGGTCCAGCACGATCTGGGTAACGGACAAGAGGCAGGAGATCCGCTCCAACGGCACGGCGTCCCAATCCGGTCGCCAGAGCTCGTGCCGCGCCAATGGCGAGACCGACTCGTTCGCGTGGAGGTGCATGTTCATGACGCTGGATCACCCATCCCCGTACCGGAAAGTCGGCGGGCGAGCCGCCCTCCCGATCCTCATCGCGTTGATCGGCTCGCTGCTCTCGGCGGGCTCCATGGCCGCCGCCAACGGCACGACGATCGTTCGCGGCGATCAACTCGCCGCCGGATCCTGTGAGAACGGCGGCTACGCGATGACCGGCAGCCTCGTCGGTTGCTGGTGGATCGATACCTTCGAGTCGAAGACCGACCCCGGCAAATCGACATTCCGGGCGACCGGCACGGAACACTTCACAGGCTGCATGGGATCCACCTGCGGCACGTTCTACACGACCTTTTCCTATACCGCGAAGACCGACGGTCCGTGGCCGACCGGCGCCGAGATCCATGGTCGGTGCCACCACCCGGTGATCGGTGGTACGGGCGGGTTCGCCGGAGCGGCCGGAGAGATCAGCTTCCACGACGTCGTCGACGTGTCGCCGCCCTATTACCCGTACATCGGGAACGTCCACGTCGCCCAACGCTGACACGCTCGCTCGAATTGAAATTGGGCCTCGTCCGAACCGACGTCCGGCGAGGCCCACGGTTTTCAACTCGGTTCGCGCCGGTCCGTCAGGCCTCGGCAATGACACCCATCGAGACCCGGAAACCTGCCCGTCGATGGGAGGCGGGCATCAGTGTGCCTTGTCCAACCGGGGCTTCGTCGGGGAACCAGCGGACCCATTCCTCATTGAAGGAATCGAATTCGCTCGGTTCGCGCAATGACCAGTTCGCCCATACGACCTTGTCGAGTGAGCTTCCGGCACCTTCGAGCTTCGACCGCAGGTTCTCGAGGCACTGGCGCGTC
>JANMNF010000052.1:0-1512 GCA_031373765.1 Chloroflexota bacterium | reverse complement strand
TACCTCGGACCCGACGGCGGACGCGCCTATGCCGATCTCGAGCGGCGGCCGCCCGGGTTCGTGATCCGGCTCACGGTTGCCGGCGCGCGGATATGGGATCTCGCGGACAAGTTGCCCTGACCTGCCGTACCGGTAGGCGTCTCGGCTGGTATGTTCTCGGCGAGGCGAGCGCCATGCGACATCAGAGGCGTCGACCGATCACGCCCTCCGATCCGTTGGGCTCCGAGCCGAAGGGTCGCCATGTGCCGCCGATTCGGAGTAGACGCGGAACACGTCGTGTGCGCGGCATCGACACGGAAGCGATCACCGAGATCGAGCCCGCCCCTCCCGTCTGTGGCGCATATCACTCGGTATTGACCGATCCGTCACTGGTACCCGATGCCGGGGTCCAGCACGATCTGGATCGCGGACAAGAGGCAGGAGATCCGCTCCAACGGCACAGCGTCCCATCCCGGTCGCCAAGCTCGTGCCGCGCCAATGGCGAGACCGACTCGTTCGTGCGGAGGTGACTGTTCATGACTCTGGATCGCTCATCCAGGTACCGGAGACTCGGCGGACGAGCCGCCCTCCCGATCGCCTTGGCGCTCATCGGCTCGCTGTTCTCGGCAGGCTCCATGGCCGCCGCCAACGGCACGGCGATCGTTCGCGGTGATCAACTTGCAGCCGGGAGCTGCGAGGACGGCGGCTATGCGATGACCGGCAGCCTCGTCGGGTGCTGGTGGATCGATACCTTCGAGTCGAAGTCCGACCCGGGCAAGTCCACGTTCCGCGCTACCGGCACGGAGCACTTCACAGGCTGCATGGGATCCGTCTGTGGCACGTTCTACACGACCTTTTCCTATACCGCGAAGACCGACGGTCCTTGGCCGACTGGCGCCGAGATCCACGGTCGGTGCCACCACCCGGTCATCGGTGGTACGGGCGGGTTCGCCGGCGCGGCCGGAGAGATCAGCTTCCACGACGTCGTCGACGTGTCGCCGCCCTACTACCCGTACATCGGGAACGTCCACGTCGCGCAGCGCTGACGAGATCGCTCGAAATCGAAATTGGGCCCCGTCCGGACCGACATCCGGCGGGGCCTATCCTCGTCAAAACGCCGTTTCGCACCGGGGGACGGACTCGAGCGGCCCGAGCATGTCTGGCTTGCGGTCGGGGCGGGCAGCAGGCGCTGATCGATGCCATGCTTGATCTCGATCGACAGGCTCGTGCTCGCTGGCGATCGGCCGTTTTCCCGCTGCTTTCAGGATCCTCGATTTGGCCGGCCCGCGATCCGCGAGCTACGCCTCGGCGATGACGCCCATCGACACCCGGAAACCTGCCCGTCGGTGGGAGGCCGGCATCAGCGTCCCCTGCCCAACCGGCGCTTCGTCCGGGAACCAGCGGACCCATTCCTCATTGAAGGAATCGAATTCGCTCGGTTCGCGCAATGACCAGTTCGCCCATACGACCTTGTCGAGTGAGCTTCCGGCACCTTCGAGCTTCGACCGCAGGTTCTCGAGGCACTGGCGCGTC
>JANMNF010000030.1:0-5167 GCA_031373765.1 Chloroflexota bacterium | reverse complement strand
TCGACGCGATGGGTTGGCTCGAACAGCCGGCGATGAAGATCGCGGCCGCGAGAGCGACGAACCTGAGCGACGAGCGAGCTGCCGCTCCCGACCGTGATTGCACCCGCGAAGGCTACGGCATGACGCGGTTTCGGGTCAGCGGCCACGCGATCGAGTTCTTGGCGCTTCGGGCGGTGTGATGGGACACTGTGCGGACCCAAGCCATGGAGCAGCACCTGACGTGACCATCGAAGCGAACCAAACCGACGGCACCCCGGGGCCGATTCCGCCCGCTGTCCAGCGTGCCCGTTGGGAATCGACGATCAAGGCTGCGCCGACAACGCTCGCCGACGGCGCGATGGGCACGATGCTGTTCGCCTCGGGGCTCACGTTCGGCGATCCGCCCGAGTTCTGGAACCTGACCCAGCCGGACGTCATTCGGCGCATCCACCGCGGCTATCTCGATGCCGGCTCACGGATCGTCCTGACCAACACGTTCGGTGGCAACCGGCTGCGCATGAGCCTCCACGGCAACGATCACAGGGTCGCCGAGTTCAACCAGATGGCCGCCCTGATCCTCCGGGCCGAGGTGGAATCCGCGGGCTCCACGGCGCTCGTGGCGGGTGACATCGGGCCGTCCGGCTCGATCATGATGCCGATTGGGACGCTCGATTTCGACGAGGCGGTCGATGTCTTCGCGGAGCAGGCGTCGGCCCTGGTCGCAGGTGGCGTTGATCTCGTCTGGATCGAGACGATGTCCGATCTCCAGGAGATCAAGGCGGCGATCGAGGGGGTCCGCCAGGTTGCGCCGACGATCCCGATCATCGCCACGATGACTTTCGATACGCGCGGCCACACGATGATGGGCGTCAAGCCCGAGACCGCCGTCCACGCGCTCGCCGAGTGGGGCGCCGACGCGATCGGTGGCAACTGCGGCAACGGGCCGGACGAGATCATCCCCGTCATCGCCAAGATGCGGGCCGCGGAGCCGGACGTGATCCTGGTCGCGAAGTCGAACGCGGGCATGCCCGAGCTCGTGGACATGCAGGCCGTGTACCGCGCCGAGCCTTCGGCGATGGCCGATTACGCACTCCAGATCCGCGACGCGGGGGCCTCGATCATCGGGGCGTGCTGCGGGTCCACACCCGCCCATCTTGCAGCGATGGCCGAGGCGCTTCGCACGCGCTAGCGATCCCGCGCCGCATCAGACCCGGCCCATCGAACCGGCGCTAAGTCCGAACGAGTCGGTGCGAGCTCAGGGCGCCGCGCGCAGCGTGATCCCGATCGCGCCGGACTGGAGCGTCAGGACGTCCGCCTGGATCGCATAGGACGCGGTCCCGCGCAGCACCGCGACAAGGGCGCTCTCCAGCTGTGCGGTGCCGTTGAGGCAGGCCCGCTTCGTCAGGACGAGGTCACTGAAGGTGATCGAGCCGTCCGCGACGCTCGCGTTCGCGCCGCCCGAGTTACACCCCGTCTCGACAGTGACGTGCACGTCGGTCAGGGTGATCGCGGCGGTTAGCCCGGCCGGGACACTCGACACGGCGCCGCCGTTGATGAGGCCGTCGACGACCCAGCGAGTGCCGAGGAGTGGCAGGTCCGGGTCCGCGACGACGCGATCCAGGAACGTGACGCGGATCCCGCTCAGGGCGAGGGTCAGCGTGTTTCCATCGAGGGCGATCGTTGCGCCACCGATGAGCCCGGCGACCCATTGATCCTGCGCCGCGAGGTTGGGCTGGCAGCCGATCTCGGTCGTCACGATCTGCCCGACAACCAGCCGATCGCCGTCGATCCGATACTGCCCACCGAAGGTGTTGCAGCCGGCATTGACCGAGATGTTGCCGTTCTGGAACGTGATCCGGATGACGGTCCCGGCCACGAGGGCCGGCCCGTCGACCTTGGTCGAGAGAAACGTGCGGCCATCGAGGGTCTGGGCTGTGGGGCCCGGGGTTGCCGAGCCGCCGCCGCAAGCGGCAGCGAGTCCAGCGATGGCGAGGATCGCGGTGATCGGTGTTCGGTTGTTCATGGCGCCTAGACGACGCTGAAGCGCTTCGGTTCCATCGATCACATTGCGCGTCGATCTGGTGCCGCGTACCGGGGGCCGTAGCGCGGCGCGGCGATCCCGCTCAACTCGAGTAGCCGGACCACGCGCGCTCGGTGGCCGCGCCACGGTTCCAGGAGCTCGAGCATGCGCTCGTCGGTGCCGCGCGGCTCGCCGGCGAGGGCGAACGACACGAGGTTCTTCAGGTGGAAATCGTTGACGCTGACCGCGTCGGGATCGCCCAGCGCCCGAAGGGTCACCTCTGCCGCGGTCCAGACGCCGATTCCCGGGATCGCCTGGAGGACGGGGGCCGCGGCCGTGCCAACCTCGAGCCGATTCCCAGGGAGATTTGCGAGGCGTTCGAGCCGGGTCGCCTCCCGGGCCGCCCGTCGGATGACGTCGGCCCGGCGCTGCTCAACGCCAAGCGGGTGGAGTGCGTAGTAGGGGAGTGCAGCCAGCGACTCGGGTGGCGGCTGGAGCCGGAGCCGATGGGTCGCGGCGATCGGTCCCGGTGCCGCTTCGCCGTGACCGGCGATGAGGCCACGAAGCGCCGTGACCGCCTCGCCGCCCGTGACCTTCTGTTCGAGGATGGCCGGGAGCAGCGATTCGAAGATCGTGCCGGTCCAACCAATGCGCAGGTTCGGATGGCGACGGGCCTGCGCGGCAACCACGTGGTGGAGCGACGGATCGAAGCCCGTCGGGTCGTCGTCGAGGCCGAGGAACGCGGGAAGCGCTTCGAGTGCGTGGTCGGCACCGGGACCCCACGCTTCTGCTTCCAGGCGAGTTCCGCGCAGCTCCGCGAGGAGCGTCGCCGGACCGTCGGGCGTCCGCGTCGCACGGACGAGAGAGCGAGACGAGACGCGGCCGGTTGGATCGCCGCGACCGCGGAAGTGCAGCCCGGCCACGGTCACGAGGTCCAGGGGAGCGGCGAGGTCGATCGAACGGCGGGGCACGCGGTCATTCTCGGCGTCATCGCGCCGTCACGAGCGTCGACGATGCTCGCGCCGATGCTGCTCGTCCTCGTGTTCGCCTTCATTGCCGGGGTCCTGACGATTCTCGCCCCGTGCGCATTACCCGTGATCCCACTAGCGCTCGGAGCCGGGTCGACCGGCGGGCGTCGGCGCGTCACCGGGCTCGTCCTTGGGTTCGGGGTCACGTTCGTCGGGGTGACCGTGCTCCTCGCGGCTGCCCTGGCGGCCCTCGGGCTCACCACGGATGGGCTCCGGGTCGTGTCGGTGATCGTGCTCGTCGGCGCCGGATTGAGCCTCGCCGTCCCACAGGTCGAGGCATTCATCGAGCGGCGGCTCGGCCCGCTGGCCGGAGTCGGCGTACGGGTTGCCGGCGACCAGCGTGAATCGGGGTTCGGCGGGGGCATCGTGCTCGGCGCTGCAATCGGTCTGCTCTGGGCGCCGTGCGTGGGCCCGATCATGGCCGGGGTCATTGCGGCCGCTGCGGTCCACGGCCCGAGCATCGAAACAGTTGCCATTGCGATCGCCTACGTCGCCGGCGCGGCGGTGCCGATCGCCGCCATAGCGGGATGGGGCCGACGGGCCAGCGAGGCCATGCGGACCCTGAGTGCTCGGGTGCGGCTGCGCCGCGGCTTCGGCGTCGCGATGCTCGTGACCGCGCTCCTCGTCGGGACCGGGTTAGATCGAGGCCTGCAAACGGCAGTCGCCGATGCCTTGCCCGCCGGCTGGGCGGGCGCGCTCATCGCCATCGAACAGGAACCGGCCATTCAGGAGGAACTCGACATGATGCGCACGGACTCGAGCGCTGCCCCGATCGGTGAGGGCCCGATGGTCGGCGGTACCGACACCGGCCCAGGCGCGCCAAACCTGCCGGCGCCGATTGCTGCTTCGCTGCCATCGAGCGTGGCCCTCGAAAACCTCGGGACGGCGCCCGAATTCACCGGGATCACGGCCTGGATCAACTCGGAGCCGCTCAAGCTCGCGGAACTGCGCGGCAAGGTCGTCCTCGTCGAGTTCTGGACGTTCGGCTGCATCAACTGCATCCACGTCGCGCCGTACGTGAAGGCCTGGGAGGCGCGCTATGCCGATGCCGGCCTGGTCGTCGTGGGTGTCCATACGCCTGAACTGCCGTTCGAGCGCGAGATCGATAACGTCCGCGATGCCGTCGTGAAGGCGGAGATCCGCTACCCGGTGGCGTTCGATCCGACATTCGATACCTGGCACGCATTCCGCAATCGCTACTGGCCGGCGTTCTTCTTCATCGACAAGTCGGGCCAGATCCGGCACGTCCACTACGGCGAAGGCGACTACGACGGGTCCGAGCAGGTCATTCGACAGCTGTTGGCGGCGACTGGCTGACGTCGCTGTCGTGCGGTGGCCCGCGGCGCCAAGCGCTCGCAGACGCACTTCGAGCCCGATACGATCTGCGGCATGAGCACAGCGGATGCGCCGACGATCCGATCCGCCTTCAGTTCATGGCCGAGATACAACCGGCGGCTGCGTGACGTTGTCGCAGCCATGACCGACGAGCAGCTCGCGATCGAGCCGTCACCGGGACGGTGGCCGCTCTGGGCAACGATCGGTCACGCAGCCTGCCAGCGCGTCTTCTGGCTGTGCGACTTCGCGGGTGAACCGGGCGCCGACTCAACGCCGTTCACGGACGCCGGCAACAACTGCCCCGGCGACGACGACCTCGAGCACGTTCTGACTGCCGCGCAATTGGCCGATGCCCTGAACTCCACGTTCCACATTGTTGAGCGCTGCCTCGACACCTGGACTCTGCCGATGCTCGACGAGGTCCTGCGTCGCCCGGAATGGGACGACTCCTGGGTCCATACCCGCGGCGCCGTTCTCCAGCGGGTCTTCAGCCACGACGTCTCCCACATCACCGACGTGAACGGGGCGCTCGGCGCCCATGGCCTGCCGCAGGTCGACCTCTGGACTGATCAGGTCCAAGGCGGCTCGAGTCGGAAATGGAAAAGCGGGGGGGCCGGATGGGGCGACCCCCAGCTCATTGGGCGTTGAGGCGGCGGCGATGACCTAACCGCGCCCCCGCCCAAGATACCAAAACCTTTGCCGCAGCTTTGGAACACGCCCTGCAAGGCTGCGCCCTGCGCGTGGTCCTGCTGGATTGCCCGTTGCCGCTTGGCAAATCCACCGACGACGATCCATGCAATGAAAC
>JANMNF010000018.1:0-6132 GCA_031373765.1 Chloroflexota bacterium | reverse complement strand
GCCATGAGGTCGGCGAACTGGGCCGGGTTGAGTTGCTGCTCTGCGTCCGACAGAGCCGACTCCGGTGTCGGGTGGACCTCGACCATGACGCCGTCGGCTCCGACCGCGACGCCCCCGATGGCCAGCGGCTTGACCAGCCAGCGCTTGCCGGTGGCGTGACTCGGGTCAACGATGACCGGCAGGTGGGTCAGGTGATGGAGGAGCGGTACGGCCGACAGGTCCATGGTGTTGCGCGTGTAGGTCTCGAAGGTCCGGATGCCGCGCTCGCACAGGATCACATTCGGGTTCCCGGCCGCGACGATGTACTCGGCGGCCATGAGCAGTTCCTCGACCGTCGCCATGAAGCCGCGCTTGAGCATCACCGGCCGAGCCACCCGGCCCGCGGCGTTGAGGAGCGAGTAGTTCTGCATGTTCCGGGCGCCGATCTGGAGGATGTCGGCGTACTCGGCCACGATGTCGACCTGGTTCGGCTCCATGACTTCGGTGATCGTCGGCAGGCCGGTTCGATCGCGTGCCTCGGCCAGGTAGCGGAGCGCCTCGACTCCCAGTCCCTGGAAGCTGTACGGCGAGGTGCGTGGCTTGAACGCCCCGCCACGCAGGATGGTGGCACCCGATGCCTTCACCGCATCGGCGGTTTCGAACAGCTGGTCGCGACTCTCGACCGAGCAGGGTCCGGCCATCACGGTCAGGCCGCCGTCGCCCACGACCGCGTCGAGCACGCGAATGACCGTGTCCTCGGGATGGAATTCGCGCGACGTCAACTTGAACGGCCGCGAGATCGGGGTGATCGTCTCGACGCCGCTGAGGGCGCCGAGCTTGCTCATCAGGTCCGCGCGCCGTGGTCCGACCTCTCCGACGACCGCGATCACGACCCGATCCGCGCCCGCGTGCTCATACGGGGTCATGCCCTCGCCGAGGATGTGGCTCTTGACCCCGAGGATCTCGGCCTCGGTTGCGGTGCGGGCCATGACGACGAACATCAAGCGTCCTTCCTGTGGACGGCCGGACCGGAAACAAAAAAGCAGAGGCCTGCACCTCTGCTTCGCCCGGCACGACGCGTGCGCCCGGCCTCAATGGCCGGGAACGATCATGCCGGGTCGGTAAACCAATAGAAGCGCTTCATCTCAGTCGAGCGACGGTAGCGGAGGCCATACTTGATGTCAACCGGCCGGGGCCCGTGGTAGCCTATCGCCCGCCGTGGTCGATGGAGAGGTCGCATAGAGGCCTAGTGCGGCGGTTTGCTAAACCGTTATGGGGTTACACCCATCGGGGGTTCGAATCCCCCCCTCTCCGCCAGACATCTCCGTCGGCATCACAAGCGCCCGTAGCTCAGCGGATAGAGCGTCAGGTTGCGGACCTGAAGGTCGTGGGTTCGAGTCCCGCCGGGCGCGCCATTCCTCCATCGCCCTCGCCGCGCGAGTCGACGACTCCGTTTGGCAACGATCCTCGCCCATCGCCACGACTGGTCGTCCATGCCCATCGCGGTACGCTGGACCCACGATGACAGCCGCGTTTCCGAGCCTGCGCCTGCGCGATCCTGATCCGGAGTTGTTGTCCCTCCCGTGGGAGCTCCCGCTGGAGCAGTGGACGGCGGACACGCTCGCGTTCCGTGAGCTCCCCGTCGGACCATCCCGTCACCTGGTGCGCTTCCTGCAGACCGAACGCGGCCTCGTGGCCCTCAAGGAGGAGCCGGCGGGGATCGCCGATCGCGAGTACGCGATCCTTCGTCATCTCGAGGACGCTGGCCTCCCGGCCGTGATCCCGATGGGCGTGTCGGCGTCGCCCGATGGCTGTGAAGCGATCCTCGTCACCCGGTACCTGCCCAATTCGCTCCAGTACCGGCGGCTCCTGTCGCGCGTTCCACCGGGCCCGGGCTACCTTCGCGACCAGCTCCTCGATGCAATGGCCGGGCTCCTCGTCGAGCTCCATCGCGGTGGCGTGTACTGGGGCGACTGCTCGCTCGCGAACACCCTCTTTCGGCGCGACGGGGACAAGGTCCAGGCCTATCTCGTCGATGCCGAGACCGGGGAACAGCACCCCTCGCTGTCGGATGGTCAGCGTAATTACGACCTCGATGTCCTGGTCGAGAACGTCGCCTTCGGCCTCGCCGACCTTGCCGCCCATCAGGAACGGACCGACCTGTTCGATGACGCCCTCGCGGCGGCCGAAACGGTCCGCGATCGGTACCAGGTTCTGTGGGATGAACTCACCGCCGAGCCCGAGGTCGGGGGTGATGAGCGGTTCGCGACGGCGCAGCGGGTCCGCCGCCTGAACGAACTCGGGTTTGCCGTCGACGAGATCCAGCTAGTCCCGGGCGAGGGCGGCGGGGTCCGCATGAAGGTCGCGGTGACCAACCGCCGGTTCCATGCCAACGAGCTCGAGCGCCTGACGGGCCGCCGAGCGCTCGAGGGCCAGGCCCGCCTGCTGCTCAACGATCTGCGCGAGTACGGCGCGTGGCTCGAGCGTGCGGAGGGTCATTCGCTCACCCTGGTCGAGGCCGGCGAGCGCTGGAATCGCGAGGTCCTTCGTCCCGCACTCGAGCGGCTGCGCAACATCACCGGTCGCGAAGGGGACACGATCCAGGCTTACTGCGATGTCCTCGAGACGAAGTGGTTGCGCTCGGAGAACGCCGGCCGCGATGTTGGGCTGCGGGCCGCGCTCGATGCCTACATGGACGTGATGCTCCCCGAATCGGATCGGTCCGATGTCGAGGGCCCGCTGGCCGACGAGGACCCTGCATGACCTTCGACGTTGACGACCTGCTCGGAAGTGAAGTCGGCGCCGACGCAGTTGCCCGGGTCCGCGAGGCCATCCATCCGAGCCGCGAGGTCGCGGGCTGGGCGACCGTCGAGCTAGATCGGGCCGAGGCAACGTTCGGGGTGATGCCGGGGGCGACGGCGGCCATCCCAGCGGGGGCGACCCACGACGAGCGCGAGGATACCCGCGACGAACTCCTCGGCGCCTTCGCGCGCGTGATCCGCACCGGCGATGACCGCGAGATTGCGCTGATCGAGCCGTTCACGGAAGGCCGCCTCGCGGCCGCGCTGGCTCGCCATGGCGAGGGATACGTGGCTCTGTACCTGATCGCGGATTCGGAAGCCCCGGCCCGTGCCCGAGCGGCCGGGATCGTTCTGAGCGCCGCCGGGAGCGGCCCGTTCGGAACAGGGCGTCTCATCGCGGGCGGTCCGCGCTCGGGTCCGTTCATCGTCATCGCCGGGCTCGACTGATCAACGCGCTCATCAGCGCGGTACGATCAACGGCCAGACAGATCTTGGAGGACGGAATGCGCGTCGGTTTCGTGGGACTCGGCACCATGGGTGGAGCGATGGCGGCCAACGTGGCGCGGGCGGGTTTCGATGTCACCGCCTGGAACCGGACCGCGGGTCGGGCGAGCGAGCTCGGAGAGCTTGGCGTGGTCATCGTCGAGAGTCCGGCTGCCGTCGCGTCCGCATCCGATGTCATCGTCACGATCGTGTCCGACACCCCGGACGTCGAAGCCGTCCTGTTCGGACCGGATGGCGTGGCCGCAGGAGCCGCGAACGGCGCCCTGGTCGTCGATATGTCCACGATCTCGCCGTCAGCGACGCGGGATTTCGCCGCGCGACTGGCCGAGGGGGGCGTCGCGATGCTCGATGCACCGGTCTCCGGTGGCAGTGAAGGCGCGAAGAAGGGCACCCTGACGATCTTTGTCGGGGGCGACGCGGCCGACCTCGAACGGGCGCGCCCGGCGCTCGAGGCCATGGGCACCACCATCACCCTCGTCGGCCCGATCGGCTCCGGACAGGCGGTCAAGGCCGTCAACCAGGTCATCCTCGCGGGGACCTATCTCGGGGTTGCCGAGGGCATCGTCCTTGCCATCAAGGCAGGGCTCGATGTCGAACAGGTAGTCGGCGCCCTGTCCGGTGGCGCGGCGCAGTCCTGGGTCCTCGCCAACCGCAGCGGACGGATGCTCGAGAACGACTATCCCCTCGGGTTCAAGGTGGCGCTCCACCGCAAGGACCTCGGGATCGCCCTGCAACTCGCTCGTGAAACCGGCACCTCGCTGCCGATTTCAGCGCTGTGCGAGCAGATCGAAGCCGGCCTCATCGGCAAGGGCCATGCCGACGACGACATGTCGGCGGTCGCGCGCGCGATCCGCGAACTCTCGGGCCTCGAGGGCTAGCTCCGGGCCCGTCGGCCGACGAGGCGGGCCTCGCGGGCTGGCCTCGGACCGCGCTCGGCCACTGACCGCGCCCCGATCAGTCGAGGCCGACCAGGAGCATCGGCGATCCGAGGCGGCCGTCGTAGCGCGGCCGGAAGCGCTCGAGGTTGTACATCGTCTCAACGTCGACGCGGCGGGCAGCGACTCCGGTCGTGCCGAGATCGACATGTGCGTATTTGCCGTCCCGGATCGCGACCATCTGCCCGAAGATCCCGTCTGCGACCAGGTCCATGGCCACGTTCGCGAATGTCGACGCGACGATCTGGTCGAGGGCATCGGGCTGGCCGGACCGCAGGTCGTAGGTGAGCTCAATCGCGACCGATTCAATGCCGGTTCGGGCGGTCAATTCGCTGGCCAGCGTCTCGCCGACGTTCGCCTTGTGCCGATGACCGAACGCGTCGGCGGGACCGTAGTCCGGAATTTCGGCCCCTTCCCAGATCGCGCCTTCGGCAGTCACCACGATCGCGTAGCGGCTCAGTGACGAGCGATGGTCCTCGGCCATGACCGCTGCGAGCTGTTCGATGTCGTAGCGCACCTCGGGAATGACGCATCGCGCGGACGTGACATAGGCAGCGAACAAGGCTGAGAACCCCGCATCCCGGCCGAAGATCCGGAACACGCCGATCCGCTCGTGACTGCCGAGTGTCGTTCGCTGGCGATCGATCAGCTCCTTCGCGCGGGTGATCGCGGACGAGAAGCCGATGCAGTACTCGGTACCCGGCGCGTCGTTGTCCATCGTCTTGGGGATCGCCACGAGCGGGACCCCCTTGCCGGCCAGGATTCGCGCGAACGACAGGGTGTCGTCACCCCCGATGGCAACGAGGATGTCGATGCCGAGCTCGTAGAGATGCTCCATGACCAGCGGCGTGAGATCGAATCGATCTTCGCCGATCTGCATCGTGGCCGCCTTGACCGGGTCGAGCCACGACGGCAGCGCCTTGGCCGGCATCTTCGCCGGGTTCGTGCGGGAGGTATGCAGAATCGTGCCGCCGGTCCGGTCGATCGCCCGGGTGTTCGTTCGATCGAGACGCCGGAGGTACTCGGGATCGAGTTCGGTGCCTGGCCGGACGTGAGTCAGGCCCTCCCAGCCACGTCGGATGCCGATGACTTCGGCGCCCAGATCCGTCGCTCGATAGGTGACGCTCTTGATCACGGAGTTGAGGCCGGGCACGTCACCGCCGCCGGTCAGGATTCCGATGCGCTGTGGTCGTTTCATCAACGGGAATGCTATCCCCGACAGCGGATCCGTGACGGTTGCGAACCACTTGCGACCAGCGGCCCAGAGCGATCCGCGCCGACACGCTCGACGCGGTCGGGTAGCCGCGTATGATCGGGCCATGAACTACGAGCTCTACATGGGCGAGGCCCTGGCCGAGGCCCGAACGGCCCTGTCACGTGGCGAGCGGGCGCACGCGGCTGTTGCGGTCATGGACGAGGCGATGGTCGCGCGCGGGCACGAGCGTGTCGCCGAGACGAACGATCCGACGGCGCACGCCGTGATCGTCGCGCTCCGTGAGGCTGCCCGGCGACTCGGTACGACTCGTCTCCAGGACATCACGATCTTTGCCACCGTCGAGCCCTGCGTGATGTGCGTCGGCGCGATGCTCACAAGCGATGTCGAGGGCCTCGTGTTCGCCGCACCAGACCCGCGCGATGGCGCAGCCGGTAGCGTCGTCCAGCTCGCCGACAACGCCGCGCTTGGCCGACGGATCAAGGTCGTCAGCGGCATTCGTCGCGACGAGGCCGAGGAGTTGCTCGCGGCTTCGATCGCTGGCTAATCGGCGGAACACGGTCGCGCCACACGGCCCGCCGGGTGGAGGCGACCCCTCTGCTATTCTCTCGCGCGGAGAGGTGTCCGAGTGGTTGATGGTGCCGCTCTCGAAAAGCGGTGTGCGAAAGCACCGCGGGTTCGAATCCCGCCCTCTCCGCCA
>JANMNF010000302.1:0-2690 GCA_031373765.1 Chloroflexota bacterium | reverse complement strand
ATGCCGTACCAATACGGCAATGAGGCCAATCCCCGGGCGCATGAGGAGACCACGGCCCCCGAGATCCTCGCCGACTGCCCCGAGGTCGATGCCGTCGTGGCGGGCCTCGGCACGGGCGGCACGCTCATGGGCGTGGCCCGAGTCTTCGGCCGGGTCAAGCGCGACGTCCGGCTCATCGCCGCCGAGCCGCTGCCCGGCGAGGCAGTCCAAGGCCTTCGCTCGCTCGAGGAGGGTTTCGTGCCTGAGATCCTGGATCCGTCCCTGCTCGACGCCAAGTACCTCGTCTCGAATCGCGAGGCGATTGCCGCCGTCCGTGATCTCATCGCGCTGGAGGGCATCTTCGCCGGTCCCTCATCGGGCGCGGTTCTGGTCGCGGCCGCGCGCGTCGCGCGGGACATGCGTGCCGGAACGATCGTGGCCATCCTCCCGGACGGAGGCTGGAAATACCTGTCCGTCGGCACCTACGCCCGTGACCTCGACGACATGGAGTCGGATCTCGAGGGCGGCGTCAACTGGTGGTGAGCGGGCCTCAGGCACCGGGCGGGGACGTGAAGCAGCGTCGTTGACACCCACGTGACCAATGACTATAGTCACTGGTCAGAACGGGGTGTTACATGGCCGAACGAACCATCATGGCCAGCCGATTCAAGGCCGAGTGCCTGGCGATTCTGGATCAGGTCGATGAGATGAAGATCTCCGTGACCGTGACCAAGCACGGACGGCCCGTTGCCAGGCTCGTGCCCCTCGACGCTGTCGGCGATCGGCCGGCACCGACCGTGCGCCTCATCGCCGAGGACGATGCCGCCTACTACGCGACGGGCGAGGTGTGGTCGGCGGAACCCGAGCGATCGTGACGGTTCTCCTCGATACCCATGCGCTGCTATGGTGGCGGGCCGGCGGCGATCGCCTCTCAGGTTCCGCAGCCGACGCGATTTCCGCAGCCGACCGGGTTCTGGTGAGCCCGTTGAGTTGCTGGGAGATCACGACGCTCGAGCGGCAAGGCAAGATCGCGCTCGACCGGGATCCGTTGATCTGGATTCAGGCCCTCTTCGAAGTCGAGGGGATCGAGGCCGCGAACCTGAGCCCGTCGGCCGCCGCCTGGGCCGGACGCATCGATGCGAATCGGTTTCCGGGCGACCCGATCGATCGTCTTTTGTATGCAACGGCAATGGAACTGCGGGTCCCGTTCGTGACGAAGGACGAGCGGATGACCGAGTTCGCACGGGCCTCGGGGGTCGTCGAGATTGTCTGGTGAGGGCAAGGGGCAGCATCCCGGCCCGGAGGCCGTCGCAATCTCGGCGGAGATCCGCGATGCGATCACTGCCCACGCACGCGCGGCGCTCCCGAACGAGGCCTGTGGCCTGATCATCGGAGATCGGCCTGCGGCGGATGGTGGCGTCGCGCTGCGCTGGATGCCAACGCGGAACCGGGCGGCCTCGCCGTACCGCTACGAGATCGATTCCGACGACCTCCTGCGCGCGACCATCGAGACCGACGACGCCGAAGAGGTGTTCTGGGCAATCGTCCACTCGCACGTCGCGTCGCCGGCTCGGCCATCGCCCACGGACATCGGGCTGGCGTTCTACCCCGACGCGCTCTACGTCCTCGTATCGCTCCACCCCGACGAGGCCAATCCCGTGACCGGCGCGGCCGGCCTGCGGGCCTGGCGGATCGTCGAGGACCAGGTTTTCGAGGTCGAAATCAAGAGCATCTGAGCCTGTCTGGGAGCGGACCGCGCCTCCGGTGCATGGGGGCACAGGGATGGTGCGTCGCCGCACCGGACGTTCGTGCGGTCTCTGCAAAATGCCGTTGCGACGTGCCTCGGCGGGCCTACACTCGGCGCGTCCGTCGCCCCTTTGATGGCGGCAGGGATTCGGAGGGGGAGCCATGGCTCGGACTGCGTTCCTGCGGGTCGCGTTGACCCTGATCGCATCGCTGGCGTTCATCGGGTCGGTGCTTGTCGTGAGCGGCTCCCTACGCAACGCCGACAAACCCTCCGACTTCGCCCGCGGCGGGTCGAAAGTCGATGTCAATCCCGAGGCAGCTGAGCAAGCCGAATTGGCAGCGGAACGACGAGATGCCTACGCGGCGGCACTCGCCGCAGGCAAGGCCGGCCAAACGGGACCAACCAACAATGCGCCGGTCGCCGGCTGGGCCGGCGAGCAACTCGTTGACACCGTTGCCGACGACTGGGAACCGGCGATCGCGGCCGATCCGAGCTCCCCATGGGTCTACCTCCTGACGACCCGATACGGCACCTCGAAGCCATGCCCCGGCAACTGCCCCAGCCCGTGGATCGCCCTCCAGATCAGTGCTAACGTCGGCGCGACGTGGTCCGAGGGCGTGCCCCTGTGCGCCTGCAAGGGCTCCGGCCAGTTCGACCCGATCATCGAGGTCGTGCCCAACACGGGTGCGGTCTATGCGCTCTACATGAGCGGCTACAACGTCATGTTCGTGAAGTCGGCGAACCACGGTTCCACATGGTCGGCACCGGTCAAGACCTACGGTACGGTCAGCTGGAACGACAAGCCGGTGATCGCCATGAGCGATGACGGCCGCGATGTCTACGTCAGCTTCAATGGACCGACCGGTGGCGATCCCTGGGTCGCCCAGTCTCACGACTTCGGCGCCACGTGGACCCAGCGAAAGTTGACCGACAGCGGCCGCTACATCTTCGCCTTCGATGCCGA
>JANMNF010000295.1:0-1588 GCA_031373765.1 Chloroflexota bacterium | reverse complement strand
GACGCGGCGATGGCCGGCGCCATCCGCCAGAACGTCTCCGCGTTCGACGTGACCCCGTGGATCAGCACGACCGGCTGCTGGTCTGGTTGGCCCCACTCGTAGAGCTGCCAGGGGATATCGCTCGACGAAACGACCCGCCGACGCGCACCCGCGAGGTCGGGCGATGCGTTCTCGAGCGCATTGGCGATGTCGGCCGGGAGATCGGCGATCGAAGCCTGGATTGGGGCTGTGAGCGGCTGATCGGGGGTCGTCACGATCGGATCGTAGCGCGTCGCGGCGCGCGAGCCACCGGGCCGGTACGATGGACCAGCAGGACACCGGTCGAGGTGTCCGCCACGCGGAGGGCGGCATGGCCAATCAGTTCGTGGTCCAGCTGAAGAACGACCCGGGCGCCATGGCGACCCTTGCCGAGCTCCTCGCCGCGCGGGGCGTGGACCTGCGGGCCATCGGCGGCGGCGGCATCGGCGGCGCGGGCCACGTGATCATGACCACGGCCGATGACGATGCCACTCGCGAGATTCTCGATGCCGGCGACTACGTCTATGTCGAAGGTGAGTCGATCATCACCGAGGTCGACGACAAGCCCGGCGGTATGGCGCGCCTGTCACGCGCGCTCGCGGACGCAGGCGTGAACATCTACGGGCACCTGTTCCTGGGGCGCTGGGGCGACCGCGCGATGTTCGCGTTCGTCGTCGACAAGCCCGATGTCGCCCGCCCGATCCTCGAACACAAGGGCTGATAGCGGACCGCGCGATTGGGCGCGAACTAGCTGTATTCGGGAACTGGCTCAACCGAGGACATCGGAACGAAGATCCAACTCATCGGCGGGCTGGAACACGCTTCGCCACACGGCTGATCCCAGATGCCGACGATCACCGGGACCTTTTTCGTGCTCCCTTCCCCGACCTCGATCGTCTCCCCGGCCTTGATTGGACCTCGCACGTACTCCGACTCGTGGACACCGAGGCCGCAATCGAGGAGGTCCGTGAACCAGGCGGACACTCGGTAGTAGTAGGTCCGACTCGTGGCGTTCGTGATCTCGAAATGCCCTTTGTCGACGGCGCGAACCGTAATGCCGGGGACGAGACTTGGCCCGACATCTGGCGGCAGGGTCCAGTTGGCGCATTGCCCCTGGGACTCGATCGGGCTCTCCATCGGACTCTCGGTCGGGCTCGCCGATGGGAGGTCCGATTCGCCCGAAATCGAGCTCCCGCACGCGGCGACAACCAGCAGCATGACGAGGGCCGCGGCGATGCGTTTCATGATGACGCGCACATCCTACGCCGGGCGTCCGTTGTCCTGGCGCCCGTAGTCCTCGCGCCCGTAACTCGCGCCGACCGGGTTCGCCTGGTCGAGTTCGAACGTTAGGTGGAGCGGGAGACGAGAGCCGAACTCGCGACACTCAGCTTGGAAGTTGTCGTGTCCCGTTGATCGGGGACGAGGGGATTTGGAGCGGGAGACGAGGGTCGAACTCGCGACATTCAGCTTGGAAGGCTGACGCTCTGCCAACTGAGCTACTCCCGCCCGGGCAGCGTCGCTCAGGCGACGGCGGTGCGAGCCTAGCATGGACCAAGGAGAGCGGTCTGCA
>JANMNF010000271.1:0-5742 GCA_031373765.1 Chloroflexota bacterium | reverse complement strand
ACGGAACTCACGACGCGCCTTGAATACGAGCTGGGCGTCATCCTGTCGATGGGCTACGCAGGCTACTTCCTGATCGTCGCGGATTTCATTCGCTACGCCCGCGAGCAGGGGATCCAGACGACGTGCCGAGGCAGTGCCCCGGGGTCCATCGTCACCTACACGCTCGGGATCACGCCCGTCGACCCGATCGCGTACGGCCTGCCGTTCGAGCGGTTCCTGAACCCGGACCGGGTGACGATGCCGGACATCGACGTCGACTTCCAGGACGACCGCCGGGACGAGGTCATCGCCTATGTCTCCCGGAAGTACGGCCAGGATCACGTAGCCCAGATCATCACGTTCGGCACGATGCTGGCCCGCGCGGCCATCCGGGACGTGGGGCGCGTGCTTGGTCATCCGTACGGCGATGTCGACCGCATCGCGAAGGCCATCCCGAATCAGCTCGGGATCAAGCTCGACGAGGCGCTCGAGATCAGCCAGCCCCTGCGCGAGATGGTCGCAGCCGACGAGGGCGTCCGGAAGGTCATCGAGTTCGCGAAGCAGCTCGAGGGCGTGGCGCGTAACGCGTCGACCCACGCGGCCGGTGTGGTCATCAGCCGCGAGCCGCTGACCGAGATCATGCCGCTCCAGAAGGCCACGAACTCCGATTCGCTGATGACCCAGTACGAGATGCACGCAATCGAGGATCTCGGCCTGCTGAAGTTCGACTTCCTGGGCCTCTCGAACCTGACGATCCTCAAGAACGCCGTCGATACCGTGAAGAAGCACCGGAATATTGACATCGACCTGGATCACATTCCGCTCGATGATGCCGCCACGTTCGAGTTGCTCGCATCGGGCGAAACGACCGGCATCTTCCAGCTCGAGTCCGCGGGCATGCGCCGCTACGTGCGCGAGCTCCAGCCGACCTCGGTCTTCGACCTTGCCGCGATGGTCGCGCTCTACCGGCCCGGCCCAATGGACAACATCCCGGCCTACATCCGTCGCAAGCACGGCCAGGAACCGGTGACGTACCTCCATCCATTGCTCGAGCCGTTCCTCGAACGGACCTACGGCATTTTCGTGTACCAGGAAGACATCATGGCCGCGGCAATCGCCCTCGGGGGCTTCACGGGACCCGAGGCGGACACGCTCGGCTACGCGATCCGCAAGAAGAAGTCATCGGTCCTGCGCGCCCAGAAGGAGAAGTTCGTCAAGCAGGCCGCAGAGCGCGGCGTGGAACCGCAGACGATCGATGCCGTGTTCAAGGCCTTCGAGCCCTTCGAGCGCTACGGGTTCAACAAGGCCCATGCCACCTGCTACGGGCTCATTGCATACCAGACCGCGTATCTCAAGGCGAACTACACGGTCGAGTACATGACCAGTGTGCTGTCCGCGTTCCGGAGTTCCGAGGACAAGGTCGCGGCTGCAGTCGCCGAGTGTCGGCGGCTCGGGATTGAGGTTCGACCGCCCGACGTGCACGCCAGCCAACTCGAGTTCACCGTCGAAGGGGACGCCATCCGATTTGGCCTCCTCGCGGTCAAGAACGTCGGTCAGGGCGCCATCGAATCGATCATCGCGGCTCGCGAGGCCGAGGGGCCGTTCCGGTCCCTGACGGACTTCTGCACCCGGATCGACCTGCGCCTGGCGAATCGCAAGGTCCTCGAGGCACTCGCCAAGGTCGGTACGCTCAGCGCGTTCGGCCACCCTGCCCAGATCCTCCTCGGACTGGACGATGCGACCGCCGCCGCACAGGCGACCCAGCGCGACCGGATCAGCGGCCAGACCTCATTCTTCGACATGGGCGCGACGGATGCCACCGCCCTGGAGCGGCCGCTGCCGCAGACGCCCGAGGCGCCGGGCCGGGAGCGCCTGCGATGGGAGAAGGAGCTCCTCGGGCTCTACCTGTCCGAGCATCCTATGGGCGAGGTCGCCGATCGCGTGGGCGACTTCGTCTCCGCCTACTCGGCCGACCTCAAGGACGATTCGCTCGACGGACAGCGGATCGTCGTATGCGGGATCGTGGTCGGGACCCGTTCGATCGTCACCCGGGCCCGCGCCACGATGGCGGTCGTGACGCTTGAGGACCTGCAGGGCTCGATGGAGGTCGTCGTCTTCCCAAAGCTCTTCGAGCAGACCGGCCCGATCTGGGCCGATGGCTCCATCCTCTTGGTCGCCGGTCGGATCGACCATCGAGGCGACGAGGTTTCGCTCCTTGCGGATCTGGTCACGACCTGGGACGAGGCAGTCGTCAAGGGCGCCGAGGCGTTTGCCCGGGATGTCGCGGCAGGGGATCGCGGAGCCTTCCGGCGCCGACCAGGAGCCCCCGGCCAGTCCGCGGACGGGAACGGGGCCGGGAGCTCGGACCGGTTCGAGCGCGGGAGCGGCGAGCGCAACGGGGCCAGTGGCAACGGCTCCAACGGCAATGGCTCGAATGGGTACGCCTCACGCGCCAAGCCGGATCCGGCACCCGCCCCATCGGTCCCGCGGCCGTCGGTCGGCTACGTGTCGCCGCTGCGGGCCGACGCGACTCTCGCGGCGCCATCGGTCGCCGCCCTGCCGCCGATCGCACCGGCGGAGCCAATCTCGGCCCACGAACCCACCAATGACCTCGGCCCGGATCCCGCGCACGATCACGATGATTCGCCGTCACTTCCGGATGAGGCGCGCCGGCAGGTCGTTGCCGAGGCCACGGCCGCGACGGCCCCGATGGAATCGGCGAATGTCGGCCAGATCCTGCACGTTCGGTTCGGCGGTGCTCCCGCGGACCAGCTCGTCCGTGCCATGGAGACATTCCGCCAGCTCGTCCGCGAGCGCCCCGGGGAGACCCGGGTCGTCGTGCACATTCCGGCCCCCGGCGGAAGCGCTCTGCCGATGGAGCTGAAACAGGCGGTTGCCTACGACGCAGACCTCCTGGCCGAGGTCCAACGCCGCCTCGGGACCGGTATCGCCAGCGCGACGCTGCAGTAGCCGCGCGACGCTGCGGTAGCCGCGCGACGTCAGCCCCGGGTCAGCCGCCGCGCCGCGCGGATTGCGCTGAACTGATCGACGTACGCCTCGCGGATCTGATTGAGCGTGGGGCGATCGACGCCGAGCTCGTAGGCGATCTGGTTGATGGACTGCGCCTCCTCGCTCGAGATCTCGTCATCGGCTGCCCCGACGGCGAAGGCTGCTCGCAGCACGGCGAGCTTCTGCTCGTCGGTCGCGAAGCCGGCGAATTCGCGCGTCACCAGATAGTCCTCGGTCCCGAACTTCGCACGCGACTGGAGCTTGGCCATCTGGATCACGAGGACCGCCTGCGCCTCGTCGAGCTCCCCAAGATCCCGGACGGCGGATTCCATGACCGCCGTTTCTTCGGCACTGATATCGAGATCGGCGTGCGCGGCACGAGCCAGAATGTAGGCGAAGCCAGCGAGGAATCGCGCTCGCTGCGGCGGGAGCGCGTCGAGCTTGGCCGCGATCCGGCGCACGGTCTCCGTATCGCCGATTGCCGAATCCGGAGTGGCGCGGCCCGGGTCGCGTGACCCGGCATCCGGCGTATCCATTCCGGCGGGCCGGATCAGGCGCTCGAGGAATCCGCTCATCGTCGTTTGGGCCTGGAGCGTCGCCGTGAGACGGGAGTGACCATGCGCGTACTGTACCGATAGTCCGAAGAAGCGTGGCCAGCGAGCCGGCCCGAAGGAACCGCGGCAACCCTGTGATCGTCATCGGCAGATGAACAACCTCACGCCCAGTCCCGACCTGATCCGACGAGGGATCAGCATCCTGTCGCTGATTCTCGTCGTCGTGGTCCTTGCAGGTTGTAGCCGGATCGCGGGTCCGCGCTCGTTCGCGATGTCGGCTGTGACGACCGCCGGAGCAACCTGGTCGGTGAACGTGACCGACTCGACCGGTGAGGTGACCAATGCGAGCGTTGATCCCACGCCGCTCTTCGTCGATGCCACCGGCCTTCCGTTCAATCCGCCCGGCTCATCCGACACATTGGTGATCCCCTGGACGGGCGGCGCCTGCGACAGGGTCACCACGTTCGATGTTGCGTCACGCGACGGGGGCGGCCTGGTGGTTACCTACAAGATCCAGGTCGCGCCCGGCGCCTGCGACGCCATCGGCGTCCTCCACCAGCTCGTCCTCACGACATCGCCGGCCATCCCAGCGGGACGGGTCACGATCACACGACAGCCGTAGCCACGTCTCTACTCGGGAGCCATCGCGACACGAGCGCGACACCCAGACCGAACGCGACGAGGATCCCGAAACCGAACGACACGGCTCCGGCCGTGATACCGCCCGCCAGGACGGCGCCAGCCATGCTGGCTCCGACCACGCCGCCCAGATATCGACCCGTGTAGTAGGTCCCGGCGGCCATCCCGACGCGGTCGGACTTGATGGATTCGAAGGCTGCTGCCTGCCGCGGAGGCCCGGACAGGCCCATGCCCAGCCCGACCACGGCGAGCAGGGCACCGACCGCGATGACCGACGCGGATCCGATTGGGAGGGCAAGGCCGGCCAGACCGGCGGTCATGACCAGTGAGCCGGTCACGACGAGCGCCCTTCGGCCGCGACGATCCGATGCCCGACCTCCGATCGGCGCCACGAGCGCAGCGACGCCTGAGACGCCCAGGAGGACGAGGCCGCTGGTCGTTGCGGAGCCCGCGAGGAGCCGCTCGACGAGCAACGGAACGAGAATGAAGCTGGCGTGGAGCACAACGGTATTGCCGAAGATTCCTGCAACTGCCGATGAAAACGCCGGAATACGGAAGAGCCTTGGATCGACGGCAGGCATCGGTTGACCGAGCTCGAACCAGACGAGGAGCGCCGCAAGCGGCAGGATCGCGACCGCTGCGATGAGACCGATCAGCCCGGTGTCACCGTGCAGGGCGATCAGGATCGCGCCAATCCAGGCGGCCAGCAGGACCAGCCCCATGACGTCGAGCGGGGGTCGTCGCGTGGGCGGAGATGCGCCTTTCGCACGAGGGGGCGCCTCCGCGATGAGCGTTGTCCCTGCGTCCGGCCGCAGCCAGAAGCCGACGGCCAGGGCCGCGAGCAAGGCGATCGGGACGGCGACGATGAAGAGAGATCGCCATCCGAAGGCGCCGACAAGCACCCCGCCGACAAATGGGCCGGCTGCGGCGCTCGTGGACGTCAACAGGTCGAAGAGACCAAATGCCTCGCCGCGCCTTCGCGGCGGCGCAGCCATCCGGACGATCGCCGCCGAGCTCGTCGATACGAAGGCTCCGCTGACGGCCTGGAACACCCGGGCGAGCTGAAGAAGCGCAAACGACGTAGCGCCGACCGCCAGAAGCGACGCCAGTCCAAAGACCACCACCCCGCCGAGGAAGACGCGCCGGTGCCCAAATCGATCGCCCAGGGCGCCGCTGATCGGCAGGGCGACCGCCACAGCGCCGAGGTACAGCGTGACGAGGGTCGAAACCGCGGCGGCCCCGAGGTGGAACTCGTCCATCACGCCCGGAAGGGCGACCGCGAGCATCGTCGAGTTGAGGGGGACGAGGATCGACCCGCTGGCTACCCCGAGCATGATCGGCGAGAGCAGGCGGTCATTCGGCCGTCCGCTCACAGGAGTCGGACGGTTCCCAGCGTGCCGTCGATCTCCACCATCGACCCGTCAGGAATGCGCGTCGTGGCGTTTTCGATGCCCACGACGGCCGCCAGACCGAACTCCCGCGCCACGACCGCGGCATGCGACAGGACACCGCCGGTGTTCGTCACCAGCCCGCCCGCCGTCGTGAAGACCGGCACCCATGA
>JANMNF010000210.1:0-5704 GCA_031373765.1 Chloroflexota bacterium | reverse complement strand
CACCCCGTCCCTCGGATCCGGCGCGAACGTCGCCCTCACCAATATCGCGACGTCCGGGGCGACGCCGGGGATCTACACGATCTGGGCGCAGGGCCAGGCCGGCAGTCCGTACCTCACGACCAAGATCCAGCCGATGATGCTGAAGATCGGGACTGTGACTCGCGACTTCGTGATCACCTCCGATGCCTCGACCTTCGACGTCGCGAGCGGTGGCACCGCGACGTTCGCGCTCCAGCTCCAGAACGCGCCGAACAAGAACACGAACTTCGGAAATCCGGTTGCGCTGTCGGTGGATACCCCGCTGCCCGCGGGCATCGGAGCGATCTCATTCTCGTCGGCGAGTGTCTCGCCCAGCAAGAACGGGACCGCATCGACGCTGACGATCAATACCGGAACCCTTGCGCCCGGCCTGTACCCGCTCACGATCCGCGCGACCGGCATGAACGGGGATTCCCCGTCTCGGAAGGTCACGCACCTGATCCAGGTGACGTTGAACGTGGATGGCTCCGGCAACGGAAACCAGGAGTACGTCGACATCTCGGGCTTCGCCGTCATGCGCATCGCGGCGATGGACTCCAACACGATCTCGGCCTATGCCATCACGTCGGTCATCACCGACATGAACGACCCCCAGCTCCGTCGCGGTCAGGCGGCGCGGTTGGTGCCCTGGAACTAGCCGACGGGGCACGGCACTAGCGGGCGCCTCGGCGCAAACCTCGGGAGGTAGCGACACATGGAAATGGAATATCGGGACAGCGGTCGCCGCGGGAAGGTGATCATCGTCCTCGGCCTGATACTCGCAATCCTGGCCGGCGGCTCGGCCTTCTTCTTGATCAATGCCGCCCAGCAGAACGCGGGCCAGGGCGACCTGCAGAAGGTCTCGGTGGTCGTTGCCGCCCGGACGATTCCGGCTCGCAAGCCGATCGAGCCCGCCGACCTCATCGTTCGTGAGATCCCGCTCGACGCGACGAACAGCGAGGGCGTCGTCACCAAGCCAGTCGACCTGATCGGCAAGGTCCTCGCGGTCACGGTGCTCAAGGACCAGATGGTCACCACCAACCTCGTGGCATCGAGTTCGGGCGGCGGCGGCTTCTCGATCCTTGAACCCAACGAGACGGTTGGGCCCGATTCCGAGGCCTGGCGTGCCGTATCGCTGACGATCCCGGAGGATCGCGCCGTCGGCGGGCTGCTCCAGCCCGGCCAGACCGTCGATATCTTCGTGACGGCGACCGTCAACGTGCCACTCGAGCTCACGACGGCGGGCAAGTACTACACGGATCGATCCACCAAGATCACGTATCAGGACATCGTGATCCTTGCCCGTTCGGGGACGTTCTACGTGATCCGGGTGTCCCTTGCGGTCGCCGAGGAGATCAGCCACCTCCAGGCGAGCGGCAATGCCTCGTTCAGCGCGGCCCTTCGGCCGGAGCAGGACGTCCGCACGGTCGATGCGTCGAACCTCGGCTCGACGACCAACCTCATCATCACGAAGTACGGCCTGCCGATCCCGGAGACGTACCCGGCCGGCGGCGGCGCCATCGCCACGCTGGCACCTATCCAGCCCACACCCGGACCGTCTGTGTCGCCGTCACCGGCTCCGTAGGTGTTCGCGACCGGCCGGGCCGTGCATTCAACGCGCCGCTGACCCGGCGCACCTCCCCGCCACCCGGTCCCTCGTGGGCCGGGTGGCGTTTCCAATCACGCCTCGGCCGGAGCCGTGTCGTCAGCTTGTGTCGCTCCGTTCGGCGCCGCGGCAAGCGCCGCTCGATAGGCGCCTACGACGCGCGCCCGCGATTCTTCGAGCGTGCCGCTCGTGTCGATGATCCGGTCGGCCACCGCCTCAGCACGTTCCCGGATGTTGCCCTGGGCCGACATTCGAGCTGCGGCGTCACTCTGGGCCATGCCTCGACCGGCGAGCCGTTCCAGCTGCAGGTCAGGCTCGCAGGCGACCAACCAGACCTCGTCGCACGCGGCGGCGAGGCCGCCCTCAACGAGCTTGATGGCCTCGATCACAATCGACGGGACCGCCCCTGCTTCGGCCGCCAGGATCGACGCGAGGATCGCGCGCCGGACGGCCGGGTGCACGATCGCCTCGAGTCGCGTCAGCGCGATCGGGTCCCTGAACACCATGTCCGCGACTGCCGAGCGGTCGAGCGCCCCATCGCTCCTGGTCACGCGTGGACCGAACGTCTCGACAATGTCGGCCAGCACCGACGGGTCGCTGTCGGTCACGGCCCGGGCCACCGCATCAGCTTCGATGACGAGCGCCCCCAGCTCTCCGAGCCAACCCGCAACGGTTGACTTGCCACATCCGATGGGCCCGGTGATCCCGATCGTGACGGTCACGGCGCACGCTCCTCGAGGCTGAGCCAGGCATCCTCGGCGGCGGCCAGCGCCGCTTCGACATCTGCGAGTTCGCTCGTGATGCGTCGGAGCTCGACGAAATTCGCCTGGACGCTCGGGTTGCCCGTGGCGAGCTCCAGGTGATTCTTGCGCAGCCCGAGCCGGGTGAGTTCACCGTCCACGGCCTCCCGCTGCTTGCGATACGCATCCTTCGAGAGCTTGGGTGGGCGCGCTCCCGCCGACGCCTTTGCGGTGGCAGGTCGGCGAGGCGTCTGGCCCACACTTGAAGACGAGGCGGGCGCCATGGCCGCTCCGTTGCCAATGCCGCCGGCTGCGGCTGGGCTCCCGGGCTTGGTCTGTCCTGGATCCGCTGCACTTCCGGGCGCGACGTATCCGTCCCGCTTGGCGCGCCCCCCGGCTGGCGGGTGCAGCCGTTTACGCTCCTGTTCGACGGCCGCGGCGACGGTCCATCCGCCCGCGACGGCTTCACGCCAGGCCCGATAACCCCCTTCGAACGTGGCGACCTGCCCGCCGTCGACGACCCACAGGCGATCGCAGACCGTGTCGAGGAACCGCCAATCGTGGGAGACGACGAAGATCGTGGCGGGGCTGTCCCGAAGGAAATCCTCGATCGCCTCGCGGGCACCCACGTCCAGGTGGTTCGTCGGCTCGTCGAGGAGCAGCACGTTCGCGGGCGTGATGCCGAGCAGGGCGAGTTCGAGGCGGCTCCGCTCTCCACCCGATAGGAGGCGCACTTCCTTGAACGCGTCGTCGCCCCGGAACAGGAACCGCGCGAGGTAGGCGCGTGCCTCGCCATCCGTGACGCGTGACGCTTCGAGCATGGCGTCCAGTACGGTGGCTCCCGGGATCCCGGCAGCCCGGAGCTGTGCGAGGTAGCCGAGCTGCACGCCATTGCCGAACACGATGTTCCCGTCGAGTGCAGGCAGATCCCCCGCGACCGTCCGAAGCAGGGTCGTCTTGCCGGCACCGTTGGGACCCACGATCCCGATCCGGTCCCCGCGTTGCGCCGCCAGGAACGGCGCCTGCGCGACCTTCGTGACGGTTCCTCCGGTTGCAAGCGCAGGCAAATACCCGACCGTCAGATCCGTGATTCGGACAACGATTTCCCCGGATCGAGCAGGACCGGCGCCGAGCAATGCGGCCTGGGGCAGCTTCAACTTGCGCGAAGCCTTCGGTGCGCTGACATCGGACGCCTGCAGACGCTCGAGACGGGCCTCGTGTTCGTGCATCTTCGAAAACTTGCGATGGCTGCGGTAGCGCTGGATCAGCTCACGCTCCCGCGCGATCGAGGCGCCGTGGACGTCGGCGTCCTTGACGGCCCGCGCATCGCGCTCGATGCGCTGGCGGTGGTACGACTGGTAGTCGCCCCGGAACGCGGTGATTCGACGATCGCGCAGTTCCCAGATGCGGGTGACGGTTCCGTCGAGGAACGCCCGGTCATGGGACGCCACGAGCAGCGATCCGGCGCGGCGACGCAGGTGCTCCTCAAGCCACTCCATCGCCCCGAGGTCCAGGTGGTTCGTCGGTTCGTCGAGCAACAGGAGATCCGGATCGGAGATCACGAGACGGGCCAGCGCGGCGCGCGTCTGCTCACCGCCCGAAAGTTCCGTGGGAGCACGAAGCACCTCATCGGCCGTGAAGCCCAGCCCGGACAGCGCCTCATCGACGCGCAGATCGAGCGTGTACCCGCCCAGGACATCGAACCGATGCTGCAGATCCGCGTATCCGGGCTCGGCCACGCGCCCATCCCGTTCGAGCGCAGCAAGCTCGTCGGCCATGGTCTCGAGATGCGCCGCCCCATGCCGCACGGCGGTCCGAACATCGGGTGAGGCCATGAAGGCTTCGTCGAAGTGTGCCTCCTGGGCGAGGATCCCCACGCTCAGGCCACGCTTGCGGTGGACGGTCCCCTCATCCGGTTCGTCGAGCCCGGCCGCGATCCGGAGCAGCGTCGTTTTGCCCGCTCCATTGGGGCCGACCAGGCCGACGCGATCGCCGAGGGCAAGGGCCACCTCAATACCGTCGAGGATCACGAACGTGCCGATCTCGCGGGTGACGCCCGAGAGACGCAGGATCGACATCAGTCGACTCCCGCCGACGCGCGGGCCCGGGCTCGTCGCTGGGCGGCCGCTCGGCGTGTTCGTTCGGCTCGACCACGCGCAGTTGCCTCGCTCGCCTCGCGCTCGGCGGCCGTTCGGCCCAGGGCTTCGGCGCCATCGAGCTCGGTCCAGCGACGACCCTTGCGGCCCGGTTTGCCCCCGCCCGACCCGGGTCGTGCCCCCGAGCTGGCCGCTGCACGCGGCGTCATCTCGCGCAGGATGGCCGCCGCGCTCGTGCGATCCGCGGGCGAGAGCCGCTGGCACCACGAACAAAAGTGCGTCGCGCGGGCCCCGATCACGATGCGGCGGATCGGGCGTCCACAGCGGGCGCAGGGCTCACCTGCCCGCTGGTAGACCAGGAGATGCTCCTGCATCGATCCGTCGCCCTCCGGGGCCGTGTAGTCGTCGACCGAACTGCCACGACGAACGATCGCCTCGGCCAGGATCCGGCGGAACTCGAAGTAGAGGCGCCGCTCGTCCGCCGGATGGAGCGAGGCCGCGGACCGGAGCGGGTGCAGGCGGGCGGCCCAGAGCGCCTCGTCCGCGTAGATGTTGCCGATGCCCGCCACGAACGATTGATCCAGCAGCAGTGGCTTCAGGCGGCCGCGTCGCGCTCGCAGTCGCTCCCGGAAGACGCGAAGCGTGAATGCGTCGCCAAGCGGCTCCGGTCCCGTGCCCGCGAATACGGCCGCGCCGCCCAGTTCGTTGACCGGTTCGCCGGTCTCGCGATCGACGGCATACAGCCCGATCTTGCCGAATTTCCGGATGTCTCGGAATCGGAGGTCGCGACCGTCCCGAAACGCCATCACGAGGCGGACGTAGGGATCGACCGGCGTGGCCCGCGGCACCACGAACAGCTGGCCGGTCATCTTGAGGTGGATCGTCATGACCGCGTCCCCGGACAGGCCGATCACGAGTTGCTTGCCGCGCCGACCGACCGACTCTATCCGCCGGCCCGCCAGAGCCGGGCCGATCGCTTCCGGGGCATGCGTGCGCAGGGTCCCGTGCCACAGGCTCGTGGCGCCGGCAATCTCGGCATTGAGGACGAGGCGGCGGAGGTCACGCGCGACCGTCTCCACCTCGGGAAGTTCGGGCACGTCAGATTCCCGGCGCCTCGCCGGCTTCGGCGAGGACCGCATCCGTGCGTGTAACGGGCAGCATCGACTCCCAGTCGTCGCCGACCTTCACGTCCACGGTCAGCGGCACGTCGAGGGGCAGGGCGTTCTCCATGACTTCGCGCAGGA
>JANMNF010000153.1:0-2227 GCA_031373765.1 Chloroflexota bacterium | reverse complement strand
GCGGGCATGCATCAGCTGATGAGCGTCCTGATCGGTCCGGACGCCGCCGACGCGCGGGTCGCGATCGAGCGGTTCGTGGCCTATGGAGCGACGTCCGGCGCCGATACGTTGGTGGGTGTGCTCATGGGGCTCGATGCCCTGGTCCTCGCCGTCCGCGATCGCCCGAGCGTGGCCGGCCTCGAGTGGGTCAGGAGCGCGGCATGACCGTGCAGGCGCGCGTGTTCAGGAACAGCTATCGCGACTCGGTCGAGCTCATGCGAATCGCGGCCGAACTCGAAGGGCTCGGCGGTATCAGCCGCGCGGGCCTGGTCATGGCCACTCCGGCCAATCGCGACGTCCTCAGGGAGGCGGGGCTGCTGGCTGAGGTGGCACTGGACGCCGGCCCGAACGATCTCGTCGTGGCCGTGGCGGCCGACGATGACGGTGCCGCGAACATCGCCCTGGACCGTGCGGCAGAGCGCCTGTCAGGCACCGACGATTCCGCACCTTCGGATGCCGTCCGGACGTCATGGCGAACAATTGCCGAGGGCGTCGCTGATCTCGGTGGCGCGGACGTTGCGCTCATTTCCACCCCGGGAACCTACGCCACGGCCGAAGCCATGAAGGCGCTCAAGCGCGGGCTCAACGTGTTCCTGTTCAGTGACAACGTGCCGATCGAAGACGAGATCGAGCTCAAGAGCCTGGCCGTTTCTCGCGACCTTCTGCTGATGGGGCCGGACTGCGGGACGGCCATCCTCGATGGTGTACCCCTTGGGTTCGCCAATGCCGTTCGGCGCGGCGACATCGGTCTCATCGGCGCATCGGGAACCGGCCTCCAGCAGGTCAGCTGCCTGATCGATCGTGCCGGGTCCGGCGTGTCCCAGGCGATCGGGGTGGGAGGGCGTGACCTGGATCTCCGGGTTGGCGGAACGATGATGCTGGCTGCGCTTCGCCGACTTGATGCGGATCCCGGCACGCGGGTGATCGTGTTGATCTCCAAGCCGCCGGCCGCGGCGGTGGCCAGGCTCGTGCTCGAAGCCGCCGGCTCGCTGAAGACACCCGTCGTCGTCAACTTCCTGGGCGGCGACCCGTCCGTCGTCCGTGGATTTGGGCTCATTCCCGCGAGAACCTTCGAGGCCGCCGCCGAAACGGCCGCCGCACTATCGCGTGGCGAAGCCACCTCGGACGATGGGACCGGCGACTCCGACCCGTTCGGCGCCGCGCGCGAGGCCGCGGGTCCGGCGATCGCCAGCCTCAAGCCGGGTCAATGGCGGATCCGTGGACTCTTTGCCGGGGGATCGCTTTCCGGCGAGGCGAAGCTCGTCCTCGGTTGGGCCCTTGGAGCCGAAGCCGCCAAGGAACATGAAGTCCTCGACCTGGGCGATGACGAGTACACCGTGGGTCGGCCCCATCCGATGATCGATCCGCGGCTCCGGAACGAACACATCGCCGCCGTGGCCGATGATCCTTCGACCGCCGTCATCCTCCTCGATGTTGTGCTCGGCTACGGCGCCAACACGGATCCGGCGGGCGCCATGGTGCCGGCTATCCAGAACGCCCGGCAGCATGCCGCGCGGGCCGGTCGTTCACTCGCGGTGGTGGCGTCGGTCTGCGGTACGGACGCGGATCCGCAGGGGCGATCCGCCCAGGAGTCGATTCTGGCCGCCGCCGGCGTCATCCTCGCACCGAGTAATGCCCAGGCCGCCGGCATCGCGGCCGCGATCGCCGCGGCCGCAATCAGTCGCTCCGAAGGACCGACTCGCCAAACCGCGATGGGTATGGCGCAATGACCGCGGAACACGAAGTGTCCCGGCTGTTCCCGACGGATGTCCGTGCCGTCAACGTGGGCCTCGCGATGTTCGCCGAGGCGCCCGCAGCCCATGGCGCGACGATGGCTGCGCTCGACTGGCGTCCACCGGCCGAGGGAGATCGAGAGGTCGGCCTGCTCCTTGCACGGATCGAGGACGATCCGGCCGATCCCGTCGGACGCCAGGTTGAGGCGGCGAACGCCGAGGCCCTGAGCCGGCTCCTCGCCGCGCAACCGCTGCTGCTCGATGTTCGGCCCGCGCGCGAGGCCATGGGCCTGGTCGGACGGACCCTCCTCCACTCGGGGCCGCCCATCGAGTGGGACCGCATGTGCGGACCGGTTCGGGGCGCCATCGTCGGCGCCATCTTGTTTGAAGGCTGGGCCTCGTCGGCGGAGGAGGCCGAGGCGCTGGCGGATTCCGGCAGCGTGAAGTTTGAACCG
>JANMNF010000148.1:0-1729 GCA_031373765.1 Chloroflexota bacterium | reverse complement strand
CCCCTCGATTCGCAGGGCCGTGAACGATGGCGTCATCACCCATCGGTCTTCCGCCCCGACGAGCCGTGCGCTGCCTGCATCGATGGTTCCGACTCCACCCGGGTAGTCACGGAGGACGGCGAGATGGTTCGTCTTGCCCCGAACGCGTTCCCCCGATTGGGGCATCTCGTCGGTGAAGTCGTCGGTCACGAGCGCCTCCATCTCGTCGAAGTCCTTGTTCTGCAGGGCTCGTGCGAAACGCTCGACGACAGATCGACCGCTTGGCTCAGTCATCCTCTCCTCCGTAGGTCGCCGTCGCTGTCACCCAGCGCACTGTGGGCAGTCTATCGTTGGTGACCATGTGGTTCGAGGCGAATGAGTTGCCGTGACGATGGAGTTGCCATGAAACATCACGTTGTGGCCGCGGGTCGCGGGCCTGACTACGATTGGTCCCAGGACCATATCTCGGTGAAGACGCCGATGGAGTTGACGGACGGGCGGGTCTCGGTCGTCGAGGACGTCTTGAAGCCCGGCTTCCATCTCCCCGCGCACCGGCATCGATCCATGGTCGAGATCTTCTACATCCTCGATGGCGACGTCACGTTCGCGTTCGAGGACGAGACCGTGATCGCGACGCCCGGGACCACCGTGACCGTGCCCGCGAACACCAGGCACGAGGTGAGGTGCCCGGACGGTGGCCGCCTCGTTACGATCTTCACGCCCGGGGGCTTCGAACGGTACCTGGCCGAGCTCGCCGACCTCAATCGGGAGCAGCTCGATGACGCCGAATTCGTCCGTGAGCTGGGCGAGCGGTACGACATCTGGCAGGAGCCGTCCTGAGCGCGCGGGCTCGAGCGGTGTAGCCTAGTAACGGAGTTCGGCCAGCCGCAGCGAATGCGGGTCCTGAGCACGAAACCAACGGGGCGTAGCGTAGCCTGGCAACGCGCGTGCTTTGGGAGCACGAGATCGTCGGTTCAAATCCGGCCGCCCCGACCATTCCGCACCCGCCGACTGCCGTGTCGGCGCGCGCCCTGCTAGCGTTCACGGCATGAGCACATCGCCGGTCATGCACGTTGCGCCATTCCACGCCAATCGACCCCTTCGGGTTGGCGTCCAGCTGCCCGAGGTCGAGCGCGAGGTGCGCTGGCCCGAGTACGTGGCGATGGCCCGCCGCGCCGAGGAACTTGGCTTCGACACGATCTGGGTGGGGGACCACCTGCTGTACCGGTTCGCGGATGGGTCGACCCGTGGCCCGTGGGAGGTTTGGACGCTCCTCGCCGCGATCGCAGCATCGACCTCCCGGATCCGGCTCGGGCCATTGGTGGCGTCGACCGCCTTCCACGCACCTGCAATGCTCGCCAAGCTCGCCGCGACGGTCGATGAGATCTCCGGCGGGCGGCTGATCCTCGGCCTCGGCGCGGGCTGGAACGAGACCGAATTCCGAGCCTTCGGGTTCCCGTTCGACCACCGCGTGGACCGTTTCGAGGAGGCGTTCACGATTGTCCGGACCCTGCTCCGCGACGGCGCCATCGACTTCGATGGTCGCTACTTCCAGGCCCGCGACTGCGAACTGCGGCCCGGTCCCACGCGCCCGGGCGGCCCGCCCCTACTTATCGGCAGTCGCGGCGAACGGATGCTCCGGATCACGCTGCCCCATGTCGATGCCTGGAACGTCTGGTTCAAGGACACCGACAACGACCCGGCGGGCGTCCCGCCCCTGCGGGACTTGGTGGACGAGATCTGCCTGGAG
>JANMNF010000342.1:0-13637 GCA_031373765.1 Chloroflexota bacterium | reverse complement strand
TGTCCCCGCTGTTGCGCCAGGCGACTGAGGACGACGAGGACGTTTGGGTCGGGGCGATCGGTGGTCGGGAGCGCGGTTACGAGTTCTTCGGCCGCAACGTAGGCGCCCGTGGCGAGGATCGTCTCGATGGCTGAGGCGAGGACGCGGCGCGCATCGTCGAGGTCGCCGGCCTCGAGGTGGTGGTGGCCGGCAATTCGCCAATCGCGAGATTCAGCTGCGCGGGCGACTTCCCGATGGATCTCGAGGACGATGTCGGCCCCATGCGATCGACGCAACCGGGCCTGGAGGAAGTCCCGCACGAGCGGATGGGCGCGTACGTGGCCACGCGTATTCGGGCCGAGGCGGGTAAAGAGGCCGAGCATCTCGCCGTCTGCAATCGACGCGGTTGTCTGGCTTGAAGTCGTCCGGGCGGCTACGCCTCCCAGGACCGGTTCGATCACCTCGAGGAGCGACGTTCGCATCAGGAATTGCTGCAGATCCCCCGACAGCTCGCCGACAACCTCTTCGGCCAGATAGTCGTACAGGTTGCCCTCAGCTCCACTGAGCGAGCGCACGAACGCGCGGATTTCGGACTGATTCCGATCTCGAATCGCGGCGTGGACGAGCTGCAGCGAAGCGACCCAGCCCTCCGTCCTTCGCGAGAGTTCGGCAACGACGCCCGGTTCGAGGTCGAGGGCGTAGGTCTCCCGGAAGAGTTGCTCGGTCTCCTCGGGCGCGAATCGAAGGTCTCCGGTCAGAAGTTCGGCAACCTCGCCAAGGGACCGCAGGCGCGCCAGCGGGAGCGACGGAGGCGTGCGACTGATGAGCACGAAGGTCAGTCGCTCAGGCGCACGCGCAAGCATCGTCCGCACGATCGCGCGGGCATCTTCCGAGTCGTCCACGAGATGAAAGTCGTCAAGCACCAGCGAAGCCGGCTCGGCCGACAGTGTGCCGAGTTCGCGGACGAATGCCTCCAGCACCATGTCCCGATTCGTCGTCCCGACGGTCGCGTCGTGGATCATCGACTGGGTGACCGGACCGAAGTCGGGCTGGTGAATGCGAAAAGCTGCGACGAGATGGGCGATGAACCCGAGCCAGTCTCGGTCACCGCGGTCCAGGCGGTACCAGGAGGTCCGAACGCGGGTCCGTCGCGAGAAGTCCGCGAGCAGCGTCGTCTTCCCGTAGCCCGCCTCGGCGAGGACGAGGACGACGCGGCGGTGGATCTTGACGTTCAGCCAGTCGAGAAGTCGGTCCCTGGCAAGCGTCTCCTCCCGCAGCGGTGGAGCCTGCACCTTTTCGTACTGGACGGGGTAGTCCGACACCTGGCCGAGCGTGCCTCCCGAACCGTGCATCGGCGCCACGATCGCCGGTCGGCCGGGACCCACGGGAACGGGGCCGCGATCGGCTTGACCGTCGATGCGCGGGCCTCGCACGCGCGGCCTGGGCTCAGGCGGCGCGAACGATAGAGATGGTTGGGACCGGGTGTCAATGGTGGGCATGGCCGCCATCGTGGCGGGGTTCGCTCACCGCGCGATTAGCTGCGCACGGCCCGCCGATCAGCCCTCGTATTCGAAGCCGATCTTGATTTCGACGCGATACTCGGTGATCTCGCCATCGTCGACCACGGCGGACGATTTCACGACCTCGACGGTCTTGATGTTGCGAACCGTCCGCGATGCCGTTGCCACGGCCTGACGAGCCGCGTCGCTCCATGAATTGGGGCTGGTTCCGACCATCTCCCGGATGATGATGACGCCCACGCGATCCTCCTCGAGCGGTTGCTCGTTACGGTCGCGCCAGTCTACGGCGAGGACGTGGTGCCGGGCTCACTCGGGTTCCCTGAGCCGCCCGCGGTGCGCCGGTCGCCCTGCGCCGCGCGGATCTGATCGAAGCACGAGCTGCAGTAGACAGGTCGGTCCGCCTGCGGCTCGAAGGGGACCGATGCCTGGTTCCCACAATTTGCGCAGATCGCGGTGTGATATGCGCGATTCGCGGGCCTCCGCGATTGCTTCGCCAGCGCGCGACACGACGCGCAACGTTGCGGCTCGTGAGACAGCCCGCGCTCGACGTAGAAGCGCTGCTCACCTTCCGCGAACACGAACGGTTGCCCGCAGTCCCGACAGGTGATCGTCCGGTCTACCAACATTCCCAGCCTTCTCACGCACGAATTGCGTGCTGGGGCGAACCGGACGCGGCACAGGCTTCGAAACCCACGGCAAGGCCAGGGTCCGGAAGTGGCGGTGCGCGCGCTCGGTTGCCCAACGTGCTTTACGCAGGTCAATCCCGGCGGAGGATACTCACCTCGCCGGGCAATTACCAGCCCCATTTCGCAACCTTGTCGCAACCGTGATGGGCCGGTCCGGGGCGTTGCCTGCGGCCCACGCCGAGATCGGTCCGGGAACCGATCCCCCCACGCGTGCGTCGGGGCATCTATGAACCGAAATCTGCGCCCTTCAAACACCGTCTCCGCCGACCCGTCACAGGTTCCTTTGAGCGCCCGACCGGGCCGGGGCTCCGGTCGTCGCTCTGGGGCTGCGGCATCCTTGATGTTGGTGGCCGTGGCGCTTGCCGCATGTGGCGGGTCCGGAGGATCTCCGACGCCGCCACCGGTCGGATCGCAAGGCCCCAGCCCCGCGCCGACGACCGGCCCCGACGACATCGAGCACGCGACGGGTGCCGGAGATGTGATCTTCCAGTTCGAGCAGGGCGGCGGGTTCGTCCCGATGGGCTTCTTTGCCACCCAGGCGCCCCAGTTCATCCTGTATGGCGACGGAACAGTGATCTTCCGTGACTTCACCGCGGGGCCACCGCCCAACGACAAGGTCGGAGCCCTTCAGCCGTACCTGACCGCTCACCTGACGGAGCCGGAGATCCAGGCGTTCCTTCGCTTCGCCCTTGCCGACAGCGGCCTTGGGGTGGCGCGTGCCTCATACAACCCGGGCAACGTGGCCGACGCTCCCAGCTCGATGTTCACGGTCAGGGCCGGGGGGCTGGATAAGGTCGTGTCGGTTGAGGCGCTCGGATTCGAGAATCCGCAAAGCCCGGACAGCGCGATCATGAAGGCGCTTGCCGGCCTCGCCGACCGGATCAGCAACTTCGCGACTTCTGTGACCGGCGAGACCGCATGGACTCCCGATCGCTGGCGAGGCGTCCTGAGCGCTGATGGTTTCGGGCCGGCCCTGGCCTGGCCGTGGAAGGACATCGCGCCCGCCGACTTCGTTCAGCCAGCGGACCCGACCGCGCCACAGTTCCCGATTCACACGCTTTCGGCAGCCGACGTCGATGCACTCGGATTGACGGGCATCGAGGGCGGATTCACTAACCTCCCGATGACGGGACCCGACGGAAAACTCTACACGCTCGCCCTTCGGCCGATCCTCCCCGGCGAGAATCGGTAGCGATCGGGCCGCCCCATATCGTCGGGCCGCGGCGCACCGTCAGGCCTCGGCGTAACGCTGGCCGGCGTACGACTGGAATCGCGTCTGGCTCTTGCGGAACCAGAGCTGGATGTCCCCGGTCGGGCCGTTGCGATGCTTCGCGAGTTTGACGTTGATGACCTCGCCATCGGCGTCCTGATCCTCGCCGCTCCGTTCCTTTTCTCGCCACAGGAACAGGACCAGGTCGGCGTCCTGTTCGATGGCACCGGATTCGCGAAGGTCTGACAGCCGCGGCTCCTTGGACTCACGCATCTCGGGCTGCCGCGAGAGCTGGGACAGCGCGATCACCGGCACGGACAGTTCACGCGCGAGGGCCTTCAGCCCGCGCGAGATCTCGCTCACTTCCTGAACACGGTTCGAATCCCGGTTCGTCGTGGTCGCCTGCATCAGCTGCAGGTAGTCGACGACCACGAGGTCAAGGCCCGCCTCGGCCTGGAGTCGCCGGGCCTTGGTTCGGAGTTCCATTGAGGTGATGTTGGGCGTGTCGTCGATGTAGACAGGCGCCTCGGACAAATCGTTCATCGCCGGCGCGATTCTGGCGAAGTCCATCTCCTCGAGAAAGCCGGTTCGCAGCCGCTTCGAGTCGATGTTGGCCACGCTCGACAGCAATCGCAGGACGAGCTGTTCCTTGCTCATCTCGAGGCTGAACAGGCCGACGCTCTTCCGTTCGCGAACAGCGGCGTGCTCGGCGATATTCAGCGCAAAGCTCGTCTTGCCGATCGATGGCCGGGCCGCTACCACGATGAGGTCGCTTTTCTGGAAGCCGGTCGTCAGCGCATCAAGGTCCGCGAACCCCGAGGTCACGCCGCTCAGTTCGCCCCGATGCGCGTGGAGGTAGTCGAGTCGGTCGTACGCGGAATGGAGCAGATCCTTCAGGACGCTGAACCCGACCGTGATCCGGCGGTTCGAGACCTGGAACAACTCCGCTTCGGCGCGGTCGATTGCCTCCTGAATCTCGGCCGGGTCCTCATACCCGATGCCGGCGATCTTGCCGGCCGCGCCGATCAGGTTCCGCAGAACGCCCTTGCGCTCGACGATCCGGGCGTATTGAACCGCATGAACCGCAGTCGGCGTCTGATTGGAAAGCGTGGAGAGGTAGCTGCGGCCACCGATGCCCTCGAGCTCGCTCTTGCGTTCGAGCGTCTCGGCCACGGTGACGATATCGACTGGTTCACGACGCTCGAACAGGTCCAGCATCGCCCGATAAACGGTCGCGTGGGCCTGCCGGTAGAAATCCTCCGGGCGCAGGAATTCCGCGATCTCGATGATCGTCTCGCGATCGATGAGGATCGCGCCGAGCACGGACTGCTCAGCTTCGAGGCTCTGGGGCGGCAGACGATCAATCAAGGCAGTGCCAGTCTCCGAGTGGGAAGTGTCAACTCGAGTGTGGCGACCGGACTGCTCGCCGCACAGTGCCTTATCCCCGTGTTAGTTCACCGATCGCAATTGCCCGTGGACGGTCCCACGATGCCTGTGGACGGACTGTGGAGACATTGGTTCCGTTGGCGGCGGCCCGGCGCCGTCAGGCCAAGACGGAGGGGAGCACCCAAGCGAGCGCACGTTGGTGCGTGAGCGAAGGAGCGGAGCCGACAACGAAGGCCTGAACGATGACCGAGGGGCCGCTAATCGAGGCGGCGGATGACGCCGATCAACTTCCCCTGAATTCGGACATCCGGGTAGATCTGCGGTGGGTAGTTGGCATTCGCCGGCTGTAGGCGAACGTGATCCTTTTCGCGGAAGAACGTCTTGAGGGTGACGGCGTTCTCCTCGACCTGGGCAACGACGATGTCCCCGTTGCGGGCCGTGTTCTGGGGTCGAATGAGCACGAAGTCGCCGTCCGCGATGTGGGCGTCGATCATCGAATCGCCACGGACCCGGAGGACATACGCGTCACCGCTCGGCGCGAGAATTTCCGGAATGGCCATCGTCTCAGATGCGTCCTGATAGGCCTCGATCGGTCCGCCCGCGGCGATCTCCCCGATGATCGGCACGACATGCGCATCGGCTGCGGTCGCCTGCGGTACGAGCTCGCTCGAGAGACCAAGCGTGATGGCCGCCGTCGGCGTCAGGCGGATCGCGCGCGACTGGGCGGCGCCGCGCTCGAGGTAGCCGTCCCGCTCGAGAATCTGGAGGTGGTGATGTACCGCTGACGTCGAGCTGAGACCCACCGCGCCGGCGATCTCGCGAACGGACGGGGGATAACCCCGCGCACGTAGCGTTGCGGCGATGTGGTTCAAGATTTTCGTCTTGCGTGTTGCGTCGTGCCTGGTCACGGGACCTCCTGGGAGCGAACTCCAAGAGATCATACCGAACACCCGTTCGATGTCAAGTGCCGTGCTGCGCCTGGAGCGACCGGGTCGATGGGCGTCCGACTGGGAACTTCGGATGGGCTGGTAGACTCTCCGTCCCCCGCGGACGACCGAATTGGGTCGTGTCGCGACTACCGCATCCCTCTTCGGAGATGCCTCGGCACATGGCACAGCGGGAACGATCTGGATCCAAGGCCGGCCGCGGAACCGCGCGTGGGCGGAGTACGGGTGGCGGCATGCGCCGCATGCTCGGGCTGCTCGCGATGCTCCCGCTGGCGAGCCGAGCTCCGCTCTACGCGCGGCTCGTGTGGGCACTCCTGCTCGACGATCGAACGCCGGCCGCCCGAAAGGCAACCCTCGGAGTCGCGCTCGGGTACGTGCTCCTGGGACGGGATCTCATTCCCGACGACATTCCCGTGCTGGGCGGTCTCGATGACATCGTCGTCGTCGCGATGGCCATCGATGTCTTCCTCGACGGCATCGATGAGGACGTGATCAACGAGAAGCTCGACGAGCTTGAGATCGATCGCGTTGCGTTTTACGAGGACGTCGCCCGGATCCGACGGCTCCTGCCGGCGCCGGTCCGTCGCGTCGTGCGGCGGCTGCCCGGCATGGTCCAAGCGGCGGGGGAGGCATTGCAGCAATCCGGTCTCGGCCCCAGACTTCGGGGCTGGATCAACAGGGAGGAATCAAACGCGTGAAGGTCATCCTTACGAAGGACGTCACCAAGCTCGGCAAGGCCGGCGAGATGAAGAACGTGGCTGATGGCTACGCCACGAACTTCCTCATCAAGCAAGAGCTCGCGGTGCCCGCCGCGGGCGGTGCCTACCGTGCCTGGCAGCACGACATCGCGTCCCGCGAGGACAAGCGGAAGCGCGAGCGCGAGGACGCCGAGGTCGCGGCCACCCGGATCGGATCGACCACGCTCACGATGGGCGTCAAGGTCGGCGACGGCGGCAAGCTCTACGGCTCGATTACGTCGAAGGACATCGCGGACGCTCTGGCGCGTCGCGGCATCACGGTCGACAAGCACAAGATCGAACTCGACGAGCCGCTCAAGTCCCTCGGCACGTACAAGGTCGCGATCAAGGTCATGTCCGGCATGACCCCCGAGGTCACGATCGTCGTCGAGCCCAAGGGCTAGGTTCCGCAGCCGCCTGCGTGGGGCGGGGCCGCGGGGCGGGCCGCGTGGCGGGCCAGGCAATGTCCTGCCACGGGCCGCGGACCGGCGACCCCGTACCGGCGACCCCGTACCGGCGACCCCCCCGTCCGCATTCGGGCCAGGCAATTCCTGCCACTTCGACATCCCTGGTCGCTTAGGCCAACAAACGGCCCCGTGCCTCGGTCTGCGCCGTGATTGACGCCGCCGATTCGTGCTCAGGTCGGGTGAGCGAGGCCGCTCAAGGCTCCGCGAAGGGGCAATAGGGCGCCAATCAACGTGCCTTGCCGACCCCGGGTGTCGAAATGGCATGAAAGCCGCAGGACAACGCGCCCGGCCGAGCGGCGCCGCTCGCCGCTCGGCCGCTCACCACGTGACCCTGTGCCACCACGTTGTCACGGCGCGGAGTGACAATCGTCGGGTGACGCCTCGGACGATCCTGCACGTTGACCTCGATGCGTTCTTCGCTGCGGTGGAACAGCGGGACCATCCGGAACTGCTGGGGCGGCCCGTCGTGGTCGGGATGGGCGGAACCGGCGATCGCGGCGTCGTGAGCGCCGCGTCCTACGAGGCGCGAACATTCGGGGTCCATTCGGCCATGCCGATCCGAACCGCGCGCCGCCTCTGCCCTGATTGCGTGTTCGTGCCGGTCGATGGCGCCACGTACCAGCGGGTGAGTCGCGAGGTCATGGCGATCCTTCGTCGGTTCACTCCCATCGTCGAGCCTGTTTCGATCGACGAGGCCTTCCTCGATGTGACGGCGTCGCGCGCACTCTTCGGCGACGGTCAGGCGATCGGCGCCCGGATCAAGGCCACGATCCGCGAGGAGTTGCGGCTCACGGCCTCCGTCGGCGTGGCCCGCACCAAGCTCGTGGCCAAGATTGCGTCGGATCTTCGAAAGCCCGATGGCCTGGTCGTGGTACCTCCTGGTGACGAAGCCGTATTCCTGGCGCCGCTGGCGATTGCCCGGTTGTGGGGCGTCGGGCCCCAGACCGCGAGCGCGCTGGCCGACTTTGGGGTCCGCACCATCGGGGACCTCGCAGCGATGGATCGCGCGGCCCTGACCCGCCGCCTCGGGCAGCACGGAGCGTCGCTCGTCGATCGCGCGCACGGGATCGATCCCGACCCCGTTGCCGATCCTGACGCTGCGAAGTCGATCGGACATGAGCACACTTTCGACGTCGACACGTCCGATCCCGAGGTGATCGAACGGACCCTGCTGGCCATGGCCGAGGGCGTGTCCGGGCGCATTCGAGCGGCGGGCACGAAGGCAGCCACGATCACGGTCAAGGTCCGCGACACGGCGTTTCACACGGTGACCCGGCAGCGGACACTCGTCGAACCGACCGACCTGACCGAACCGATCTGGCGCGCGGCGCTCGAACTGTCCCGGCCCGAAACCCGTGGCAAGCGGATCCGCCTGGTCGGAATCTCCGCGTCGGGTTTCGGGGAGCGCGAACAACTCGGGCTGTTCGAACCCGACGATCCACGGCAGCGCCGAGCCACGGAGGCCGCCGACGAGCTTCGGCGGCGCTACGGGCCGCGCGCGGTGACGCGGGCTCGACTCTTGCGGACCGGGTTGCCGGCCCCGTTCGAGCGCGACCACGGCACCGCTGCAGAGCGACGCGGGGAGCATGCCGCAGACCTGGAACGCACCGGGCGCAAACGACGGGCGATTCCCGCGGCCGGTGCCGGCGACGTGCCGGGCGCCGCCATTGACTCCGCCGATGACATCGATCCGGACCCGGGCGAGACGGTCGATCCCGCCCCGTCGGGCGACGATTCGTCCAGCTAGCACCCACCCCGATCTTGTCGTGACAGGCTAGGTGGCACGGCCGGACCCGAAGGTGTGCGCAACGGAGCAAACAGTGCTTGACATCGAACAGGTGTTCGGTCTAGTCTCCGGTCATATCGAACAACCGTTCTGTTGTCCAGTGCCCGGCCGACTGAGCGCCCAGCCGAACCGCCCCCGCGGAAGGAGCCAATCGTGGCCATGATCCGAGTTGAGCCGGTCCGCGTACAGGTGCGAGCCGATTGGTTTGACGGCAGCCCGCGCGAGATCACGTGGAACGACCAGCGTGTCCCGGTGACGGAAGTCGTCGGCGTCCGCAGTGAGACGTCTGCCTTTCCGGCCGTCGTCGGTCCGCGAACCATCTTCGATGTCCAGACCCCGCTGGCCCGCATGACCCTTACCTACCGACATCGAACGCGCCGCTGGGCGATCGAGGGTGTCGACGAGGTGGTACGCGCCGCCTGACCCGGGACGTCCCAGGGCCAGCCCTGCATCGCAGGCCAGACTCGGCCGCGGCGCCAGGGCAGATCGGCAACCAACGGAGCATTCATCGCACCCGTGGCGCGGACTCCCACGCGCCTCGGGTGGTGCCCACCGGCGGCGCTCCTCCGCCGCCGGATCCGTCGGTGGCGGGGCGGGCGTGACCCAGTCGCGCTCGCCCCGTGCCCGGCTGACCAGGTGAGGCTGCGTGGGCGCCGGGGCTCCCCGGCTCTCGTATCTGACCCCGGTCGGCGTCACCCTGATCAGTCGCCTTGTGGCCCCGCGCGCCTACAATTGGTGACGTGCAAGACAGTCCAACCCGATTTCGGGACCTGACACTCGATGACTTCGTCAGCGTCCTCGCCTCGGCGGAGCCCGTGCCCGGTGGAGGCAGTGCTTCGGCGGTTGCCGCGAGTCTCGGTGCCGCGCTCATCGCGATGGTCGCGTCGCTGTCCGAGGGTCGACCGCGCTACGTGATGTATGCCGATGTCCATCGCCGTACGAAGGCTGCGGGAACGGAGCTGGCGGATCGCCTCCTCACCATCGCCGACGAGGACGCAGCTGCCTACGCCACGTTTTCCGCAGCCATGAAGATGCCGCGCGAAACCCCGGCCGAGCAGTCCCAGCGCAAAGAAGCGATGCAGGCCGCGGCACGCGTTGCGTCCGAAGTCCCGTTCCGGTGTGTCGAGGCGTGTCTCGAAGTCGTGGAGGGCGCGGAGCTCCTGGCGGCGCGCTGCAACGTGAACGCGTCATCCGATCTCGATGTCGCCGCGCTGCTCGCCGTCGCTGCGGCCAAGGGCGCTGCGGCCAACGTCCTCGTCAATCTGCCGTCGGTCGGTGATGAAGAATGGGCGGCTGACATCACCGAGCGGCTCGACTTCCTGATGAAGCGGATCACGACCCTTGCCGCGACAACCCATGAAGTCGTGGCGGGCGGGGAACTCCGGGCACCGATCACCAGCAACGCAACCTCCGGCCCCGCAACCTCCGGCACCGTTGCCTGATGCCGGCGTGACCGTTCAGGCCGGGGCCCGCCTCCTCGAAGGAGGCCCGATCGCCGACGAGATCCGCACGCGCGTCGCCGAGGATGTCACCACCTTCACGCGCGAGCAGGGCCACCCGCCGGGCCTGGCGGTCGTGGTCTGCGGCCGATCGGCCCCGTCGATGGTTTACCTCGACCGAATCCTCAAGGCCTGTGCCTCGGTCGGCATCGAGGGCCGACTCGTCGATGTGCCGGGAGACGATCCGGCGACCCAGGCGCGCGAACTCGCAGCCGCGGTGGCCGCGCTGAGCGCTGATGACCAGGTCGCCGGGATCATCGTGCAGATGCCACTACCAAAAGGCATCGGCATCCGGACCGTGATCGACGCGATCGATCCGGCCAAGGACATCGATGGCATTCATCCCCTCAACGCTGGGCTGCTCCGGCTCGGGTTCGAGGGCTTCGTTCCGGCGACCGCGCACGCGGCGCTCGAGGTCCTGGAGCGATCCGGTGCCCCGATCGTGGGTGCCGAGGCCGTCGTGATCGGCCGTTCCCCGGTCGTCGGCATGCCCGTCGCGTTCATGCTCGCCAAGACCGGCGCCACGGTCACGGTCTGCCATTCGCGGACCCGCGACCTCGCGGCGCATACCCGGATCGCCGACATCGTCGTCGTGGCCGCCGGGCACCCCGGTCTCGTCACCGGCGACATGCTCAAACCCGGCGCCGTGGTCATTGATGTCGGCATCAACGTGGTTGATGGCCATCTCGTCGGTGACGTCGACTTCGCATCGGCGCGCGAGGTCGCGTCCGCGATCACCCCTGTCCCGGGCGGCATTGGGCCACTCACCAATGCCCTGCTCCTCGCCCATCTCGTTCGCGCCGCCCAGAAACAGGCCGCCGCACGACTTTCGATCGATCCCCAACCCGCATCCCGGGCCGCCGCGAAAGCGGCCCCATCAGGAGACGCATGAGCTTTCCGTCCGACCTCGAGATTGCGCGATCCGTCACGCCGCGCCCGATCCTCGACGTTGCCAGGGGCCTCGGGCTGCGCGAGGACGAGGTTGAGCCGTACGGCTTCACGAAGGCCAAGATCCGCTTGTCCGCGATCGAGCGCCTCGAGGCCGAACGGCCGCGCGGGAAGTACGTCGTCGTGACCGGTATCACCCCGACGCCACTGGGCGAGGGCAAGAGCACGACGACCGTCGGCTTGGCCCAGGGCCTCAACCTGATCGGCCACAAGGCGGCGGTCTGCATTCGACAGCCGAGCCTCGGGCCCGTATTCGGGATCAAGGGCGGCGCTGCCGGCGGTGGCTACAGCCAGGTCATCCCGATGGAGGATTTCAACCTCCACCTCACCGGCGACGTCCACGCGATCGGCGCCGCGCACAACCTCGGCGCCGCGTTCATCGACAACCACATCCATCACGGCAATGCCCTCGGGATCGATCCTCTCGGCGTCCTGTGGCCGCGCGTCGTGGACATCAGCGATCGAGCGCTCCGCAAGGTCGTTGTCGGCCTCGGCGGCCGTGACAACGGGTACCCGCGCGAGAACGAGTTCGTGATCACGGTCGCTTCCGAGGTCATGGCCGTGCTCGCCCTCGCCCGCGATCTGCCCGATCTTCGAGCCCGCCTCGGTCGGATGGTCCTGGCCACCACTCGATCAGGTGATCCAGTAACCGCCGAAGACCTGAAGGTCGCCGGATCGATGGCCGTCCTGCTGACCGATGCGATCAAGCCGAACCTCCTCCAGACCCTCGAGGGCGGCCCCGCCTTCGTCCACTGCGGACCGTTCGCCAACATCGCCCACGGCAACAACTCGATCCTCGCCGACCGCGTGGCCCTCGCCACGAATGACATCGTGTGTACCGAGGCCGGCTTCGGGGCGGACATGGGCGCCGAGAAGTTCTTCGATATCAAGTGCCGCGCGTCGGGGATCCGGCCCGATGCCGCGGTCATGGTTGCCACGATCCGGGCCCTCAAGATGCACGGAGGTGTCGGAAAAATCGTCGCGGGAAAGCCGCTGGATCCGGCGCTCCAGCAGGAGAATGTGGACGCGGTCACGCGCGGCGCACAGAACCTCGCCAAGCAGATCGAGAATGTCCTGCTCTTCAATGTGCCGGTGGTCGTGGCCATCAACGCCTTCCCGACCGATACCCCAGCCGAGGTAGAGGCGGTTCGCCAGGTCTCGCTCGCAGCCGGGGCACGCGCCGCCGAGCTCGCCAACAACTGGGCCGACGGTGGTGCCGGAGCCACCGATCTCGCGGCCGCGGTGTGGGCCGCCGCCGAGGAGGGTGCCCCGAACTTCGAGTTCCTGTATCCGAACGAAATGCCGCTCATGGAAAAGATCGAGACCATCGCGACGAAGGTCTACGGCGCGGACGGCGTCGACTACCTGCCCGCAGCCAGGAAGCAGCTCGCCCAGTACGAAGCACTCGGCTTCGGGCACCTGCCGATCTGCATGGCCAAGACGCAATACTCCCTGAGTGCCGATGCAGCACTCAAGGGCCGCCCCAGCGGCTTCCGGGTCCCGATCCGGGAAGTCCGGCTGTCCGCCGGCGCCGGGTTCGTGACGCCGATCGCCGGCGAGATGCGGACGATGCCGGGCCTCCCGTCGCGGCCGGGTGGTGAGAACATCGATCTCGACGCGAACGGCGAAATCGTCGGGCTGTTCTAGTTCGTCAATCCATCTGGGTCCAGGTGGGTCCATCAGGGTCGTGGACCCGGAGGCAAGCGCATGACGTCCAGGATCGAATGGGTCGGCAGCCAGTGCCGTCTTCTGTCCCTGATCGCCGAGGAGTTCGACGAGACCCAACCGTTCAAGGGCCTGACGATCGGCACGGGAATCCACATCGAGCCCAAGACCGTTGCGCTTCTGCTCACCCTGAAGCGCGGCGGGGCGCGGGTCATCTCGACCGGAAACCTCAACACGACCCAGCCCGAATCGGTGGCCTATCTCAACGCCCACGGGGTCGAGGCGATCGGCGAGCCGACCCAGCACGATTCGGTCCGCAATGAGTACCTCGACGAGATCCTCGATGCCAAGCCGGACCTGATCCTCGACAACGGCGGCGACATCTTCATGCGCTGGCTGGACCGACCCTACGACGGGTTGCGCGGCGGAACCGAGGAGACGACGAGCGGCCGGATCCGGTTGGTGCCGCTCCGCGAACGCCTGAACCTGCCAATTCTCGTGATCAACGACAGCCCGATCAAGCAGTTCGCCGAGAACCGCCACGCGGTCGGCCAGAGCACGATCGAATCGTTCCTTCGGATCACGAACCTGGCCACCAACGGGCGGCGTGTCGTGGTCTTCGGCTACGGCAGCGTGGGCAAGGGCGTGGCCATGAGTTTCCAGCGTGCGCATGCGTATGTGAGCGTGCTCGAGCGCGATCCGGTCCTGCGCATGGAGGCGATGTGGGACGGCTTCATGGTCCCGGACCGGGACGAGGCCCTCGCCTCGGCTGACATCATCGCCACGGTCACGGCCGCGCGCGATGTC
>JANMNF010000067.1:0-15099 GCA_031373765.1 Chloroflexota bacterium | reverse complement strand
CGCTATGGGATCTCCGACGAACTGGCCTGGGACGTCGGCCTCGCGTGCGGAGGCACGATCGACGTCATGGTCCAGCCGCACGTCCCGACCATCGTCGTCTCTGCGGCGTTCGCCTCGATTGGCCCGGCCGGGATCGCAGCCGCGGTGGCCACGCCGCTCCCCGGCGACGCGCCGCCGTCCGTCTTTGGTCCGCACGCGCCGGGCCCGGGTGCGCCGCCCGCGCCGTCGATCGTGATCGACGCCAGCGGCCGCATCCTCGAGGGCTCGACGGGCGATCCCGGGACGGACGATGCGCTGGCGCGGGCCGCCGCCGACATCCTCGAGGATGGCCGTTCACGCACGGTCGACATTGCCGGCCGGGCATTCTTCGTCGAGGCGTTTCCGGTTCGGCCGCGGCTCGTGGTGGTCGGCGCCGTGGAGGTCGCCCGGTCCCTGGTCCGCTACGCGCGAGAACTCGGCTACGAGACGGTCGTTGTCGACGGCCGCGCCTCGTTTGCGACGTCCGAGCGCTTCCCCGACGTGGACCGCCTCGTGGTGGCCTGGCCCGACGAGGCGTTCAATCAGATCGAAGTCGGCCCGAATGATGCCGTCGCGATCCTGTCCCACGACCCCAAGTTCGACGAACCGGCCATCGTCGAGGCAACGAGCAGGGGTGCGCGATACGTTGGCGCGGTCGGCTCTCGCAAGACACAGGCAGATCGGCGCGAACGACTCCGCGAAGCCGGGTTGAGCGCTGATCAGATCGCCCGATTGCACGGACCCATCGGCCTGGACCTCGGTGGACGGGATCCCGCGGAAACCGCCCTCGCGATCATGTCCGAGATCGTGGCTGCGCGGCGCGGCGGTTCGGGCCTGCCGATGCGAGAACGCGCCGCCGTCGGATCGTGAAGGGCGAGGGCGGGTCGCCGGTGCGGGTCGCCGCGATCGTGCTCGCGGCGGGCCGTTCGTCCAGGTTCGGACGGGACAAGCTCGCCGCGCGGCTGAGCGGCCGCCCGGTTCTCCAGCATGTCCTCGACGCGCTGGCGACCGCGGGCATTGGCGACCCCGTCGTGGTCGTCGGTACTGGCGAGGCGAATCCCACGGACCCGATCGAGTGGCGGGCCGCGCGGCGCATTCGGAACGCCGAACCGGATCGGGGCCTTTCGCACTCGCTCCATCTCGGCTGGGCAGCAGTCATGGCGGCCGATCCGCGGCCGGACGTCGTTGTCGTCACGCTCGGGGATCAGCCCGCGGTGGATCCGGCGACGATCCGGCGGCTGGTGGCCGAGCCACTGGATCCCGAGCGGCCGGTCCTCCGTGCTCGCCACGAAGATGGGTCGCGCAATCCGGTTCGACTGGAGCCCGCGGCCGCGGACCTCATTGCCGACGCACGCGGGGACCGCGGACTCGGGCCGCTCATGGACCGGCACCCCCACCGTGTTCGCGAGCTCGCCGTTGCGGGCATGAACCCAGACGTCGATGCGCCCGCCGATCTCGAGGCACTGATCGCCGCGAACTGGGCGGATCGCGTTCGCGCAAACGCAGCCCAGGTCGCGACGGTCCGGACGGAGCCCGATGAAGCCGACTTCTACGCTCCGGTGACCCGCATGTTCGTGGTCGATCCGGCCCGGCGTGATGATCCGGTGCTGGACGCCTTGCTCGCCCTGGCGCGCCCCGGGGAGACGTGGCTCGACATCGGCGCGGGCGCCGGTCGGTACGCCCTGCCCATCGCCACGGTTACGGGGCAGATCATCGCCCTGGACCCGTCCGCTTCCATGCTCGCGGCCCTCCGGGACGGCGCGGCACGGGCCGGCATCGGGAACGTTCGCGTGGTGGAGGGTCGATGGCCGCCAGATCTCGTCACCCGGGCTGAACTTGGCGAGGACCCGATCGCGGATGTGGCCCTCATGGCGCACGTCGGCTACGACGTCGAAGCGATCGTCCCGTTCCTCGACGCGATGGAGGCGACGGCCCACACGCGTTGCGTGGCGGTGTTCATGGCCGAGAGCCCGGCCGCGATCGCCGCACCGTTCTGGCCACTCGTTCACGGACAGGAGCGCGTCGCCCTGCCGGCATTGCCGGAGTTCCTCGAGTTGCTCGACGCGCGGGGCGTCCGGCCCGACGCGTCGATGGTCAATTCAGAACGCCGTCGCTGGCGGGACCGCAACGAACTCCTGGCGTTTCTTCGCCGCCAGCTCTGGACCTCACCAGGCTCCGACCCTGACCGACGGCTCGAATCTGCTGTCAATGAACGGACGATCGTCACGAGTGACGGAGCCATCGAGCTTGCACCGATGTCTGTTCGCGACATCGGCGTCGTCACGTGGTTGCGGGCGGTTTCATAGCCGGTCTGGGCGGACCGGACCGAACGCCTCTATCATCCCAACCAGACTTCGATGGACTCTGGCTCCGGGCCCGTGCCCTACACAGCCGGCATCGAAACGGAGGCCGCTGCATGGAGTTCTCGGGCACCGTCGACATACCCGCCACGCGGGAGCATGTCTTCGCGTTCGTCACGGATCCAAACCGTGTCGGGGCGTGCGGACCTGGAGTTGAATCGATCGAGGTGATCGATTCAACGCACTTCAAGGCCAAGGCGAAGGTCGGTGTCGGCTTCATCACCGCGCGATTCGTGGTGGACCTTGAGATCACCGAACAGCAGGCGCCCGACTGGGCGATCATCAAGGCCCGAGGTCAGGCGCCCGGGAGTGCGGTCGATGCCCTTGGCCGAATGAACCTCGTCGAAGGTCCCGAGCCCGGGACGACCACGATGGCCTGGGCGGCCGAGGTCAACTTGAGCGGCATGCTCGCCAGCATCGGCGCCCGGATGGTCGACAGTACGGCCAACAAGATGATCGGCCAGACGTTCGACTGCATGCGCGCCAAGATCGTCGCCGAGGGCTGATTGGAGCACGTCAGCCGGCTGGTCGGACCAGTCGGCACGAACGTTCACCTCCTGGCCGACGAGCGGACTCGCGAGGCAATCGCGATCGATACGGCGATCCCGTCTCTCGCCTGGATCACCGACACGCTGCGCGAGCGTAGCTGGACCCTGAAGTTGATCGTGACGACCCACGGCCACTGGGACCACTTCGGCGACAACGCGGCGGTGGCAGGCGAGACCGGTGCTCCGATCGCGGTGCACGCTCTCGATGCGCACCGCCTGACCGACCCCCAGCCGCTCTGGGCGCCATTCGAGATCCCGCCGTGCGTGCCCGCGGTTGATCTGGCCGAAGGTGGCGAGATCCGGTTTGGCGAGATCAGGCTCACCGTGCTGCACACGCCCGGCCACACCGAGGGTTCGGTCTGTCTCTGGTCGGCGGACGATGGACTGCTGTTCAGCGGCGACACGCTGTTTGCCGGCGGGTGGGGGAGGGTCGACCTTCCAGGCGCGTCACGGGAGCAGATGGTCGAATCGCTCGCTCGACTCGCGACCTTCGACGATCCCCTGACCGTCCATCCCGGCCACGGCCGATCCACGACCATCGGTGCCGAGCGACCCTGGCTGGACATCGTCGCTCGCGAACGCCGGCTGCTCCTCTAGACCGGGAGACCCTCGCGCCCGGACGCCGGGATCGGCATCGAGATCGCCTTCCGATAGCGTGCCGCCGTCCGCGTCCTGCGGAATCCGAGCGATTCGTACAAATGGACTGCGCCGGTCAGATTCTCCGCGTCGGCACCGAGCGCCGCCTCGCTGATGCCCAGGTCCCGCAGGAGCTCCATCGAGCGCGTGATCAGGGCACTGGCCAGCCCTCGCTTCCGCCATGGCCGACGAACCGAAACATGCTCAAGCCAACCACGGCTCACGCCGAGTCGCGCATTCTCGTCCGGAAAGACGAAATTCAGCACGGATCCAGCAACCTCATCGCCATCCCAAGCAACCAGCCAGAGCGCCGTATCGAGATCTGGTTGGGCATACCAGCCCTCGTAGTCGGCCTCGGTCCGACGATCCGGGTCTCGATGATCCTGGAACGCCTCGGTGTCAGCGTCCCAGATCGCCCGATGATCTTCAGGGCGAACGGGCCGCAGCTCGAGTCCGTCAGGCAACGCGACATGAGGGATCGGCTCGGCGAGCGGACGAGTCATCATGACCCCGTACCCAACGATTCCGTAGCCGGCCGCGGTCGCCCACGGCAGCACGTCAGGGATCTCAAGTTCGGCCCAGCCGGTGAAGACATGGGGGAACGGCAGCGATGCGCCTCGATCTCCGGTTGACAGGCCGCGAAGGACGCTCGCTTCGGCCCAGTCGAGCAGCGCGCGCCCAATGCCGCGGTGGCGCATGGCCGGGGCCACGACAACCGAGACATTCTGGTGGACGGACTCGCCGCGCACGCGCCACGCCTGTTCCGCACACGCCACGAGCGCGCCGCTGAGTTCGACGACGACCACGTCGTGTTCGGGAACGAACCCGTCATGGTGGGTCCATTCGTTGCGGAGGACCTCGGCGGACGGGATCCAGTCCACTCCGTCGTGCGCGTTCACGGAAGCGATGAGTTCGGCCATGCCGGGGTAATCCCGGTCAGACGCGAACTGGCGAACCACGAGGCCCTCGATTGCCGGCATCCCGGCCACATCCACGTGTCCAGCTTCTGGCGGTTGGGTCATCGCTCGTCTCCATATTTCTCGCGCTTGTGGCGGCTGACGCTCTTCGAGACCGCCGTCCACTTCCGGCGGTTTGCCTGCCGGGCCACGACGCTGTTGGCCAGTTCGGACCGGCGGGCCTCCTTCTGGAGGTCCTCAAACGCATTGAATCGGTCTGGGTCCAGGGCTCCAGCGTCCAGGGCGGCACGGATCGCACAGCCCGGTTCGGAATGGTGGCCGCAATCGCTGAATCGGCAGGCGTTGGCGATCTGCTCGACGTCTTCAAACGCATTGGCGAGGCCCGCGCCAGCGAGAAGGGCCAGCTCGCGCATGCCCGGCGTGTCGATGATCAATCCGGAGGCCAGCGGGACGAGCTGGCGTCGGGTGGTGGTGTGATGGCCCCGGGCGTCGTCTTCGCGGATACCGGAGGTCGTCATCAGCTCCTCGCCGGCGAGCGCGTTCACGAGCGTTGACTTGCCGACGCCCGATGATCCGATGAACGCAACGGTCCGACCCGGGCTTAGGTGCGCCCGGATGGCGTCGATCCCTTCGCCCGCAAGCGCGGACGTCACGATCACCTCGACCCCAGGGGCCACGCCTTCGACCATCGCCCGGTGGCCGTCCCGATCGTCATCCAGGTCGGCCTTCGAGAGGACGACGACAGGGGTGGCGCCGGACTCCCAGGCCACGGCGAGATATCGCTCAACTCGGCGAAGGTTGAGTTCATCGTTGAGCGAACTGACGATGAACACGACATCCACGTTCGCGGCGATGATCTGGGCGACGGTACGGTGATCGGTTGGGGCTCGCCGGACGATCACCGTGCGACGCGTCAGGACGGCGTGGATCGTCGCTCGCTCTCCGGCCGGGGCCTGGCCGAGCGCAACCCAGTCGCCGACAGCCGGAAAGGCCAGGGCATCGCCGTTCGATTCGTGGCGCAGGCGGCCCGACACGTACGCCGGGCGCGTCCTCTCGCCATCGTGAACGACGAACGCACCGCGCTCCTCGGCGACGACGCGTGCCGGCACGTGCCCGGCGGTGGCGTGCCCATCAAAGGCGTCGTCATATGCGGCGTCCCAGCCAATGGCGCTGAGCGAAGTCGGTATCGTCACGAATCGTGGCCCGCGGACATCGGTGGGGCCTCGCCGGGCTCGAAGGGTCCCAGTTCGTACTCATTCGTGACCGAGACGATGCTGAACCCGAGGCTCTCGTAGAGCGTCCGGGCCTGGTTCGGGTTCTGCAGGTCCACGCCGAGGGCGGCTGCCGTGGCGCCGGCATCCCGAACCGCGCGCAGGCTCGCCACGAGCAGGGCTCTGGCCAGTCCCCGCCGGCGAAATTCGGGCTGCACGGAGATGGCCTCCGTCCAGCCGATCAGCGAGCCATCCGGCCCCGGGGCCTCGCTCATGTAGTTCAGGATCTGGCCGGCGATCTCACTTCCGTGGAAGGCGATCCGCCAGAGCTCCGGGTTGAACGTCGGCATGTGAATGAACTCGTCGAACTCAGCGTCCGACGGCGCCTGTTGCCCGTAGGAATCCGCGAAAGCGCGCGCGTCGGCATCGAAGATGCGCCGATGCGTTGCCCGGTCATCGGGGTCGATCGGCCGGATGTCCAGGCCGGCGGGGAGCGGAACGACAGGGATGTCTTCGAGGGATCGCCGGATGAGCTGTGCTGCGCTGCGGACGACGGCGAAGCTACGCGCTTCCGCGATGCGCGCAAGGTCTGGATGTGTCGAGGCGACAAACAGGATGATGCGGGTCCTGATCGTGGTGCCGCGGATCGAGATGATTTCGGCGGACCGGCGGATCACGTGTTCGAGGAGCCCGTCCTCGATGCCATGTCCGCGGTGGGCTGGATGGATGTTGAGGATCGCGTCGACCTGGCCCTCGCCGTTGGCGAGGGCGTTCCACGAGGCCCGACCGTAGGCGATGACGGTGCCATCGAGCTCGACGAGCACACAGTCGCGCGGCAGGTCGGCGTGCTCGAGGTGCCCGTAGTAGTTGTCCATGTCGGCGACCGTGCCGACGTTCGGATCGCCGTTGAACACCCGGACAGCGTTTGCGACGCCGTTCATCGCGGGGTGGTCCTCCGGGCCGCGATAGGCCCGGAGGATGAGGTTCGGATGTGCGAGCTTCGGATCCATGTCAGCCAACTCGCTTCAACTTGCCGGTGCGCTTCGCGTACTTTTCTGCCCGGCCGAAGGCCCAGAGGCCCACCGGGATCATCACGATACCCATGACCACGAGCGGCCACGCGTCGCCCAGGAGTTCACCGACGGGCACGCCGTCGATCAGGCCCCGGCGGACACCATCGATGGCATAAGTGGCGGGAGACAGGCGTGAGATCACCTGCATCCAGCCCGGCAAGACGTCGATCGAGTAGTACACGCCACTGACGAGCAGCAGCACGGACTGCAAAACGAACGTCATCTGCGCGCCTCGCTCCACGTACAGCAACGGCAGGATCGCGGCGAGCATCGCGATCCCCACGAAGCTGAACGAGCCAAGGATCATGAACACGACGACCGTCAACGGGTTCGCGTTCGCTGCGGCGAGATCCGGGAAGAACAACAGCATCGCGATCAGGATCGCGATCGTGTGGATGACGCCATACGCCATCGCATACGCCACCGAGCCGAGGAGCTGGGTAGACCGATGGACGGGCGCCATCATCGTGTATTCGAGCGTGCCCTCCCAGCGTTCCACCGCGATCGTTTCGGCGATCCAGCTGAAGACGACCGAAAGGTAGTTCCAGAAGATCGCACCGACGATCAGGGTCAGGAGCAGCCGGGGATTACCCGACTCGGCGCCGATCAGCGAGATCGAGAGGGCGCCGGCGGCCGAGTAGACCAGGAACGCGACCTCCCAACCCCAGTAGCGTCGGGTCAGGAAGAAGTTGCGCTCGATGAAGGCATACGAAGCCTTTAGTTCGTGTGTCAGGAGCGTCATCGGACGTGCCTTTCGAGGTTGGTGCCTGCCCGGCCCCTCAGCGGGACCGGGCAGGGCGGAGTTTCGGCTCCGCTTCGAGCCGCTCACCGAGCTGGATCAGCTGGCGAGCCGCGCGGAGGCGGAGTGGTAGACGGTGGCGGCGCCGAACCTGATCGGCCAGGCGCGCCTCCGCGGCGTGGCGGTGTTCGCGAGCGATTCGATCGTTCACGAGCCGCAGCCGGATATCGGCGTTGCGGTTCATCTTGATTCCTTTCGTCAGTCGGCCGTATCGGCCGGGTCGGAGGCGTCCTCCTCGACGTCGTCGTCGAGGGATCGGCCGGTATAGGTCATGAACACGTTGTGGAGCGTCGGCTCCTGGCCGTGGGTCTCGGCGACGAGTCGCTTCAACCCTGCTGGGGTGTCCAGAGCGACAACGCGCCCGTCGTTGAGGACGGCGATCCGATCACACAATCGGTCCGCCTCCTCGAGGTCGTGGGTCGTCAGGACGATGGACGTGTCGTGGTTGGTCCGGACATCCTCGATGAATGCCTGAACATCGAGCTTCGACCGAGGGTCGAGGCCTGTCGTCGGCTCGTCGAGCAGCAGGAGCGACGGACTGGTCAGAAGGGCGCGGGCGATGGCGACCTTCTGCTGCATCCCTCGGCTCATCTGTTCGACTGGTCGATCAATGCGCTTGCGCGCAATGCCGAGCCGTTCGAGGATCTCGATTGCCTCACGGCGTGCCCGTCCCGCATCCAGGCCGTACAGCCGGGCTGCAAAGAGCAGGTTCTCCATGGGGCTGAGCTTCTTGAAGAATGCGGCGTCGACGCTCACGCGGTTGATGAGCCGCTTGACGGCCATCTCCTCTCGCTGGAGGTCATGACCGAACACCTCGACCCGACCTTCGTCGAGCGTGAGGAGCCCGGAAATGAGCCGGATGAGCGTCGACTTGCCCGAACCGTTCGCCCCGAGGATTCCGACGATCGCGCCCCGCTCGAGGCGGAGAGAGACGTCGACGATCGCGAGGACGGGACGCTTCGAACGGCCCACGTGGAACCGCTTGGTCACACCCTCGACGAGGAGGGCCGGCACGGCGGCGTCGATCCCTTCGGCCTGAGCCTCGACGGCCAGGCGATCCGGAGCAACAGTCTTCGATTGTCCGAGTAGCGTGGCTGTCATGGTGGTTGGTCCTCTGTCTGGCGGCTCGCCCGGAGGCGCGCCGCCCGATGGTTGCGTTGGTGTCAGTGCGATGTGTCCGGTCCCGGACGGCAAATGAGCCGTGACCCGAAACCCCGTGCCTTCGCATCGGGTGGGCTCACGGCTCACGGATGGCCTCGACGTCTCGAGAGCATCAAAAAAGCCGAGGGCCCGATCTGGCCCACGGCTCGTGGTGTCGTTGGTGGAGCGGTACTACCGCCCGACAACTACCTCGAGGAAGGCGCAGATCTCCCGCGATCAGCGGCGCCGACGGGCGCGATCGTGGGCACGAAGAGGAACATCTTGTTCATCTTTGGCCGCCCTCCGTACAAGGTGGTTTGGCGCGGAACCCGCGTCGGTCGCGGAGTGTAGGCGCCTGCCCCGGGCGATGTCAACTGGCAGCCACGGTTCCGGGTTCCGACCCGGTCGCGACTGGCTCGCCGGCCGTTGACCAGTCGCTGTAGCTGCCGGGATAGAGGATCGGGCTGGGGAGTCCGGCGATGCGCATCGCCAGCGCGTTGTGGCACGCGGACACGCCGCTCCCGCAGGACGTGACCATGGGTCCGGAAGGCTGGGCAACGTCTGCTTGCCCGCCAGCGGTCGCATCGAGGCGCAGTTGTCTGAAGCGTTCGGCAAGTTCTGACGGCTGGAGAAAGCGTCCGTCCGTGCCGAGGTTTCCGTCGACGGGTGCGTTCAGGGCCGTAGGAATATGCCCGGGCGTCGGATCAATGGGCTCGATTTCGCCGCGATACCTTGGGCCGGCCCGGGCATCGAGGAGGACGACCCTGCCGAGTTGGGCCGTCAGTCCCGCTCGATCCACGACTCGGCCCCAGTTCGACCGCAGGTGGAGCCGCGCCGGCGGCGGGTCATGCTGTTCCATAGACAACGACCCCCCGCCCGCAACCCAGGCCTGAATGCCCCCGTCGAGGACGGCCGCGCCAGACACGCCACTGGCCGCGTCGGCTCCAAAGCCCAGATCGTCGAGCATCCACCAGAATCGCGCGGCGACCCAGCCGCCGACATCGTCATAGATCACGACGAGGTCATCGTCGCCGATACCGTGGCCGCCCATCGCGGCTGCGAAGGTCGACGGGTCGGGGAGCGGATGCCGCCCGGGACCTGAGGCGGCCACGAGGTCCGTGTCGAGATCAATGTGGATGGCGCCGGGAATGTGGCCATTCTCGAACGCGGCGCGACCTGTCCCGACTGGCTGCCCGAGATACCAGCGGGCATCCACGACCCGAAGATCCGTGCGGCCAGCGTCCATCCACTCGGCCAGTTCGGCAGGTGATACCAGCGGCTCATGCATGAGACGAGTATGCAGCGACCGGCGGCGGGACCCTCTGGTATTCTTCGGCCGGCACGTGGCCTTCGGGCCCGGCACGGCGGTCGTCTCGGCGGCCCCACTCGGTCCGGCGTAGCTCAGTGGTAGAGCGGGCGACTGTTAATCGCTTGGTCGTAAGTTCGAATCTTACCGCCGGAGCCATTCAATCGAGCCATTTCAGGCTTTCTCTTGACGCGGCTCGTGCCGTGGTGCTATATCGTGTCACGATATATCTGCAGAGAAGTACCAGCGCCATGTCAAAGCCCTTGGTTGCACGATCGGGTCGCTACTCGGCGGTCGTCCGGCTGCTCGTGATCGTCGGTCTTGTGATCGCCCTGGCCCTGGTGGCCTTGTCATTTGTGGTCGCTCCGAACCTCGAGGACCCGAGCCATTCTCAATTTCATGCCGGGTCGGCGATCTTGCTGCTCGGCGTCGCATGGCTGGCAGTCGTGAGGGGTCCGGCCACCGTCGCACGCCGGTCCGTCGCCGCGTCCTGCGTCCTGCTGGCGGTCGCGTTTCTCGTCGAGGCAGTCGGGGGCTTCGGGTTCGATCTGCATGGACGCAATGACCTCGCGATCGTCCACGATCTGGGGTTGGGAGCAACGGCGCTCGCGCTGCTGGGCACCGCGATCCTGCTTGCGATCGCGGCTGGTGCGAGTGTTGCCTCGAGGTCATCCGCTCGATTGCTCCCGATCCTGGCGACGGTCGGCTCGGGCGTGATCGGACTGTTCCTGGTGAAGACCTTGGTCGGGTTGTGATGGCTTGCGAAGCGAGGTCGCCCGCCTAGGACGCTCGGTCGCCCTTCGACTTCGCCCGTCGCGTCGCTCGGCGCTTCTTCTCTGCATACATGGCGGCATCCGCACGGGCGATCGCGTCCCGGAGCGGCTCCTCCGCTGCCGATGTGGCCGCGCCGAGCGAGAGGGCAAGTGCGGGCGCTCCCTGACGCTGGGCGCGCCCGGCGGTCCCGCGCACGCGAGCCACGAACCGCGCAGCGCCGGCCGCGTCCGTTTCGGGAAGCATGATCAGGAACTCGTCACCGCCAACCCGGGCGACCCGATCCGAGGTCCGAGCCTCGTCGCGGAGCAGGCGAGCGGTCGCTCGAATGATCTCGTCCCCAGCGGCGTGTCCGTCCCGGTCGTTGGTCGCCTTCAGGTTGTCGACGTCTGCGCTGACGATGGAAACGGGGCTCGGATTGCGCTTTCGGCGGGCCTCCTCGATGGTGACGATATCGTCCCAAGCCGTCCGATTCTCGATACCCGTCAGCGGATCCAGCCGTGCTTCGCGCGCGAATCTGTCTCGCTCGGCCGTCAGTTCCTCCCTCGAGATCGCCTGGATGAGCAATGACTCGGCTGCCTGCGCGAGAGCGTTTCCGATCCGTTGACACAGATTCGTGAAGCCGCGGGAACGTTCCGCGGCATGGGCGACCACCAGGACGCCGAACGGGTTCGGCGATCCGATCGGGATTGCGAAGCGAGCCACAAGGCCATGGTCTCGCCCGAGGGCGTCATCACCGCCCGATTCGAGCTCCTGCTCGAGAACCGACCCGGATCCCGTCCGTTCGAACAGGCTGACCAGCGAATCGCGGATGACGTCGGGCTCGAGGCGCGTCGGCCAGTCGAGCGTCACGACCTCGGCGATGATCGCCCCCTGGTGGCGAACGAGGATGGCTCCGACCTCGCACGACAATGGCGCAGCGGCAGACCTTGCGATATGGCGAGCCGTCTCGACCAGGGTCTCCGGCCGATAGTCCATGAGCGCGCGGATCGCGTGCACGACCTCGAGTTCGTCGGCCAGGAGCTTGGCCGGCGAGATCTGCCCAAGATTGGCCACCTGATCTGCCGCAACCGGGAGCAACATGGCGTCGGCCGTACCGATGGGTTCCGGTCCTCCGAAGACAACCAGGTGGTCGCCGCTCACCGGGATGAGCACCGCGTAGCGGGCCCAGTACGGTCCGATGATGCGGACCGGCTCGGCATCGCCACCTACGCGGGCCGCTTGGCCGGATTGGTGGACCCGCGCTGCCAGGATCTCGCCAGCGACAGGGAGATCAACGATCCCGTTCCATCCGACGCCTCGACCGCTGCCGCCGACGAGACTGAATCCATCGGGCGACACGCGGAAGATCAGCGTGTCCTGAGCGACGTTCGGGCCCCCACCTTCGTAGAGCAATGGTGTGGTCATTGCCCCTCCACCTTACTCCGCTCGGGCTGACGAATTCGCGCCGTTCCGTCTCAGAAATATCTCAGGACCGATCCAGAAGATGGATCCATGAGCGCCACCGTTCTGCGCAGTCCATCGCCACCAACGACGGGGACCCGGCGTACGGTGCCGCTGCCGCGCCTGTGGTCCATCACCGGGCGCGACATGGTCATGGTGCTGCTGGCGAACGGCCTATTCGTCATCGCGATGTGGGTCCGACATGGGGGCCTGGCGCAACTTTCGACGCCCGGTGGTGCATGGATTGCCATCGGACAGGTCACGGGCCTTGTCGGCACGTACGCGGCCCTCCTGCAACTGATCCTCATGTCGCGGATGCCATGGCTTGATCAGGCATTCGGCATGGATCGTCTTGCGGCCGCGCATCGATGGATCGGCTTTGCGACTGTCTGGCTCATTGCTGCGCACGGCTTCTTCATCATCTCGGGCTACGCCACGAGTGAGGGTGCGTCATTCCTGGGCGAGACCTGGACGATCCTCACGACGTTCGACTTCGTCGCTCTCGCCACCTTCGGGTTCGGCCTGTTCCTGGTTGTCGGTGTGACGTCGATGCGCGCAGCACGCCGAGCACTCAACTATGAGCTGTGGTTCGTGCTCCACCTTCTCGGATACCTCGCGATCGCCTTCGGATTCCTCCACCAACTCCTGGTCGGCGCGGACTTCATCCACGACCCGTTGGCGCGGGTCTACTGGACCAGCCTGTATGTGCTCACGTTCGGGCTGTTGCTCGTATACCGGGTCATCGGACCGATCCGCATGAACGCGCGCCACCGGTTCAAGGTTGCGCGGGTCGTCGCGGAGGGTGACGGGGTGGTCTCGATCTACATCACGGGGCGCGATCTCGATCAGTTGCCACTCAGGTCCGGCCAGTACTTCGTGTGGCGATTTCTCGATGGTCCGCGCTGGTGGAGCGGTCACCCGTTCTCGATCTCATCGGCGCCGAACGGCGCCTGGATCCGCACGACCGTGAAGGCGCTCGGGGACGACACGCGGCGCTACCAGCGTCTCGCCATCGGGACACCGGTTCTGCTTGAGGGTCCGTACGGGGCCCTGACCGGCGTCCGTCGAACGCGTCGGCGGGTGACGCTGATCGCCGGAGGGATCGGCGTGACGCCGCTCCGAGCCCTCATTGAGGCGCTGCCGGGAAAGCCAGGCGACCTGACCCTCCTGTACCGCGCCCGCCACCGGAAGCACGTCATCTTCCGCACCGAACTCGATGTCCTGGCGGAACGACGCGGGATCAACGTGCACTACCTCGTCGGACGGCGGGGGAGCGTCGACCTTCCGGACGACCCGCTCGATTCCTTCGGCCTGGCAAGCCTCGTCCCGGACATCGCCGATCACGATGTCTACGTATGCGGCCCGAACGAGATGATGGATCGGCTGGCCGAGACGCTCCACGATCTCGGCGTGCCGCGCTCGCGAATCCACCTTGAGCGGTTTGCGTACTGATGGGTGTCCTCATGCGCAAGCGAATCGTTGCGACCGTCGCCGGGTTTGGGCTGGCCGTGATGCTCCTGGTCAACTTTCGGACGCCCGAGGACCTCGCAGTCGCAGCCGCGGCATCCGGGGCGGTCGGCAACTCTGACACGGCGTCAGGTGGCGGCACGATTCGGACGGGCTCAGCTGGTGGGTCGACCGCCGGGATCGGGTCCACGTCCTCGGGCGGCTCATCCGGTACGTCAGGCGCGACCGGATCGTCCAGGGCCGCGCCGACGCCATCCACGGGCACAGCTCAGTTCACGGGACCATTCGCAGCGGATCCGTTCGGTAATGTCCAGGTCCAGATCACGGTTTCCGGCGGCAAGATCGTGGACGTGGTTGCGCTGGCGCTGCCGGTCGGAGGTCACTCCGGCAGGATCTCGAAATACGTGGCGCCCATCCTCCGGACGCAGGCACTGGCAGCGCAATCAGCCGCCATAGACGGTGTGTCCGGGGCAACCTACACGAGTCAGGCCTATGCCACCTCCCTGCAGGGCGCCCTGGATCAGGCTGGTCTGTGAGCGTCGCCCCCGGGCCGACCGATCACCTCGTCACGCCACGGCCCGCGGTCGGCGTCGCTCGTCAATCCAGGGTTGAACTCGTGATGGGCACCGTCGTGACGCTCGATATTCGGGCACCGTTCGTGTCCGACGAGGTGGTCGAGCGAGCGATGGCCATCCTCCACGACATCGACCGTCGGTTCAGTCTCTATCGTCCGGACAGCGAACTCTCCCGACTGGCCGCGGGATCCGTATACGCGGACGATCTGAGCGTGGACGTTCGTTGGGCCCTTGCAGCCTGTGACGACCTGGCTCGACAGACTGGCGGGGTGTTCGACGCTCGTCACCATCGGCCCGATGGGGTGGCCGACCCCAGCGCGCTGGTCAAGGGCTGGGCGGTCGAGGAGGCCGTGCGTGAACTCGAAGCCGGCGGCGCCGTCAACCTGCTCATGGTCGCGGGCGGTGATCTCGTGGCACGTGGCGAACCGACCCCGGGTGATGCCTGGCAGATCGGGATTCGCCATCCGATGTTCGCCAATCAGGTCGCGTCCGTCCTGGCATTGCGAGACGGGGCGCTGGCGACATCCGGCCTGTACGAGCGCGGGCCGCACCTGCGGGACCCGCGGACCGGTCAGCCAGCGAAAGGTCTCAAGAGCTTCAGCGTCGTCGGCCCCGATCTGACCTGGGCAGATGCCTATGCCACGGCGGGCTTCGTGATGGGCCGGGATGGCCTTGGCTGGGTCGACGGGCGGCCGGGATACGGAGCGCTGGCCATCACCAACGAGGACCAGGTTGTGTGGACGTCGATCATGGATCGCTATCGGATCGGCGAGCCCGTCAATCCGGCACAATTCTCAGAAGAATCTCATGACATTGCGGTCTTCTGAGATCACTC